>NZ_JBQCUB010000002.1:11357-360621 GCF_051963655.1 Neisseria sp. P0001.S007
GCGGGAATAGCTCAGTTGGTAGAGCGCAACCTTGCCAAGGTTGAGGTCGCGAGTTCGAGACTCGTTTCCCGCTCCAGTTTCAATACTACATACACTCCAAAGTAGTTTATTTGGCGAGATAGCAAAGTGGTTATGCAGCGGATTGCAAATCCGTCTACGCCGGTTCGATTCCGACTCTCGCCTCCATCCATTTCATGGCGGGGTGGCAGAGTGTTTATGCTATAAGGGGTGCAACCCTTATATAGGCCGGTTCAAATCCGCGCCCCCGCCTCCAATCTATCAATTTATTGTCTACGCCCGGGTGGTGAAATAGGTAGACACAACGGACTTAAAATCCGTCGGCCCTAAACCGGCCGTGCCGGTTCGATTCCGGCTCCGGGCACCAATAAATATCTGAACTTATTGAAAAACCTAAGATTCTAAATTTCTAATTGACAGCTTATTTGTAAGTCTGTCTTTTTTGTTTGTGCCTGATTTATGTCTAACTTGCGCTTGCGCCATTTGTGTCAAATGTGACAAGCTCGTGTAAAACTTGAGCATGTTGATGAAGATGCTCAGGAGCCAAATGTGCTATCTCTGCACCATCCTTAACGTCTTCCAACCACCCATTTCTTGCAACACTCTCAATGGTACGCCACCTTGAACTAACCAATTTGCCCAAGTGTGCCTTAAATCGTGCCAAATAAAATCTTCTATTTCTGCCAGTTCTAACGTCTTCTTCCAATATCGGCTGTTAATGCCGCTAATTGGTTTATTCCACTTATTCACAAAAACAAATTTCTTATGCTTGCCTATCTGCCGCTTTAATACTTCAACAGCAGTATCATTCAAAGCAACACCCAGTGCATTTCCAGCTTTCATTTCATCAGGATGATACCAACAGACCTTCCTGTCTAAATCAACCTGATTCCATGTCAAACCCAAAACATTTGCCTGTCGCAAGCCCGTATTCAAAATAATTAATTATCATAGCAATACTCCAAATTGAAAATGTTTGAAGATAGTAAAATTGACTTTTCCTCCTTTTTGTATTTGCCTATCAATATACCTTTTTGGCCAAGCGCTTTATGGCCCGCTGGCTCGATGGCATTAAACAAAGGTCGTCTGAAACGGTTTTGCTGTTTTCAGACGGCCTTTTGAATTCATACAAGCTATGGCTTGGCTTGCTTATATTTATAATTGGCTAAATTTCCAATAATCTCGTCCTTCAATTTTCCAGTAACAGAATTCGTCCGGTATTAAATACCCAAAATCCATTGCCTTTGAAAACCAGCCATCATAGACATAATCTTCATGACATCTGTCCCAATCCATATGCAGATACACTTCCATATCAAAATTGATATAGAACAAAGGCAGCCTCGAAGAAATCTGATTGATTTTTAAGAAATCACTTTGCTGGCTAGAGTCTGAGATAGGATCATTGTACGACAGCTTGTTCTCAACAACGGAATATAACCTTACTGCTTCAGCAGAAGTAAACCCCTGAAACATCAGTTCCTTCAATTCATCTTTTTTTAATACAATGACTGAATCTGATTGAAGATAGCTTTCGAAATTGTCCTTAGTTAACTGCCAGATGCCATTACGGTAATTTTTATAATCATAATTATATTGTTCTTTAGTTATAATTCCTTCTCTTAGGTAAATGTCAAAAGATATTTTTGCATTTAATTCAAAATTTTCCTTATAATCAATTAAATAATATATCTTTTTCTTATAGACAAAAATAGATATGCATTGAGTATATTGAAAGATGGCATTTAATAATTCAGATTTAAATTTCTCAATTTTTTCCATATTTGACAAATTCCTTAATAACTTTATCTTCAGCAAGCCGTAGCCCGCATTAAACCTGTGCAGGTAAGGTGTGCGCGGTACGCACGCACGCGAGCTTGAGTCTAATAAAAAAGTCGTCTGAAACATTTTTCCGGCTTTCAGACGACCTTTTGCCAAATATTATCGGCAGCGGCTCAATGCCAACCTTAAACCTGCTCCGATTTCTTCAGGGCTGTTATCCAATGATAAAATTACATCGTCTGCATCAATGGCATCCCACGCTTCCAGCTTGACATGGCGGCTCGGGCTGATTTTCAGGCAGCCGTTGTGCAGCCAAATATCCCCGCTCATCATGTTTTTAAATAGGGCGCGTCTGGTTTTATAGCCCAAGTTCCCGCATAGGTTGGCAACCCAATCCTCATAGCGTTGCCGAATTTTTTCGGTATCAAAAAAATCTTGGTCTTCTGGACTGTCATAAACGAAAGTCCTGCTGTTTGCCAACGCTTGCAAGACCGTCGTGCCTAAAGTTTCATTGTCGGTATCCAATGGCAGGATATGGGGGGGAGATAGGTGGTCTGGAGCATATCGCCCAAATCCTGACCATGTTTGAATAATCAAGGCTCTTTCATTTGCCTTATAGCCAGCCCAATAATCTTGTTCTTGATTAAAAGTCATTTATTCGATCTCCGTAATTTTGACTGTAATGTTTCAATTTTTGCCATACTCTACCACACGTTGCAACTGCAATCTTTGCTCCTTATTTGTGTATATGTCGGCTTTGGTTTGCGCTGCGGTTTTGCCTGTCAGCTGAATTTGTTTGGCTTCATCTGTAATGCGGATATTTTGGGTGTTGATGCCGCTTTTTGTGACGCTGCTTTGATTGTCTCGATCGCTGCCGTAACCTACTGATGAACTTGTGCCGTTTTTATCGGCTACGGTTTTTAAGTGGCTTTCTTGCGGATTGTTTTGTGCGCCTTGCCCCAATGTTTTACCGCTTACGGCAACACTTGCACCCAATCCGAAACTTTCGCCTTCGTAATGGCTGTGGTTTTGGATGTCGCTGTGGGCAAGTGTGCCTGTGCCAAATCGGTTTTTGCCGTTATCTTCTGCACTTTGGCTGGACGTGATAATGCCGCCATCAAGTTGGGTGTGTTGTTTCACATTCACTTGATAGCCCGCATCGCCCGCATAAATGCCGCTTTGTTCGCTGACGCTTTGGTGCTCGGCGTTGATTTTGCTTTGGCTGTAATCGCCACTGGCACTGAATCCGTAGCCTACGGTCACTTGTGCACTGGCGTTTTGTTGTTTGCTTTGATAAGTTTCTCTATCTTGTACGCTTTGAATGCTTAGGTTTTTGGCATCAACTTGTACGCCTTGGCCCATGACTTGGGCACCTTTGAGTGTCGTGGTCTCACCACTTTGAATTAGGGTTCGACTGCCTGTGTCGCCAATATGGCTATGCCGATGGGTGAGGCTGTCGCCCTTGCCATGTCCTTTGCCGACATTGCCACCTGCGGTAATGCCTAATGACCAACCGCCTTGTCCGAATGATACGGCAACGCCTGCGTTTCAGCCGCTGCTTTTATTGCTACTGCGCTCGATGCTGCTTTGTCGAGCATATTATACAGGCTACGCTGGCTTTATTTATCACGTAGTGTAAATTGAGCATGAGCATCTTTACAGCCCAAAAATTTCATTGTGGTATTTTGATTGATGTATTCTATAAACTCCTTATCTCTTTGTATATCATAACCATCTTGCTTGTTTATGCAATATGTCCACTTGGGATTATTGGAATTATCAGGTTGTGCGCCAATTTGCGCCATAAGTTGATAATATAGTTTCGGATTGGACTTGGGATTTATTGTATGAATGTCAGTTGTTTGACATCCGATTAATAATAAACAGCTACATAATAAGTAATATTTAAACATTTTTGATATACCTTAATTTATGGATATGGATAAGATTGGTTGGGATTATTAGGATTTTGGATAATATATTTCCCCTTGCTATCTGGTTTTATAATTGTTTGTTTTGGCTGAAATTCATGAATTAAATTATCATTACTATCATATTTAAGCTTACCGAAAGTAATACCAATTAATCGGTGCAGATTATTATCATAGTATAATTTATCATACTCAATCCCATTAACCATACCATTATCTTCAACAAAATTAATGTATGCCGGCAATACTTGTGGTTCGTGCTTGAATATTGCTTTTCTATGTAATTGTTGAAAATCCATATCGTTACTGCCTTGATTCGGTTGCAGTCCTAGCTTTGTTTTATCCAGTTGTTCATTAAATTCATGAGCTATTAGCACATTTCCCGATAATACAATTGAATGATTATCCAATTTTTCCATATCCCCTACATCAAAATTGCCTGTAATCCAACTTCCTCCTGCTGTTTTCTCATCATTAAGAACTAAGGTTATATTAGCAGAACCTCTTCTATCCTGAATTACGCCCGATAACATATTGTAGAATCTTAATTCATCGGTAGTTAAATCAGAAATCTGATATTTATTAGTGCTATTAGGTTTTGCTAATGGGACTAACTCAACAATTTCATACCCTTGTTTATTTTTTTCTCCTGTTTTTTGTAGTTCAAATTTATTACCTAATTCCGTTCGTACTTTTTGATTGAAACGAAACACTGCATTTTTTTCACTATTTATATTAAATGCTAGTTCATTATTCTCCACCGCACTTTGCGCATTCAGGCTGCCTTGCTCTGCATTGGCTGTGGTGTCGCCAATAACTGCTCCTGTTGCCGTTCCCAATAAGTTTGTAATTGCGGTTACAGTCTCTTTCTCTTCTGCCGTTAAATCGCTGCCTTTGTCTTTGCCATATAACCATTTACTGATGTAAGGTGCAGCCGCTTCCGCACCACCTGCACTCAACGCTCCTGCTAGGGCGTTATTGTCTCCTGCTGCTGCAACTGCTGCTCCTAATACCGCGTGGGCAAGGATATGTGCAGGTGTGCCTTCTGCATTGTGTTTTTTGAATTGTTGTCCAATTTCATATGACAATGCTGGCGATGCAGTTGCGGCTACTATGCCCATTGTGCTTTCGGTTGGCGCACTTAAGCCCGAGGCGATGCTGTTGAGTAGCACTTGTCCTCGTTGCCAATTTTTCACTTGGGTGTCTTAGTCGCTTTGACTTATCTCGCCTTTTTCTAGTTGTGCTTTGAGTTGGTCAAGGTGTTGGTTAATTTTGATATTGGCTGCCTGAACGTTTTGATTAAAACTTTGGCTTATGGTTCTTTGTAAATCTAGCTCGCTTTGCACCGCTGCTTGGTCAAACACGTTTTTCAGGCTGCCTGAATGTTATTGCAGTAAATGCCAAAAAAGTTGCTCACGCTACTGCTTATTAGCTACAAAGCGATTGCAAGTTTATTTGGATATGTGGTTTTATTCTTATGCTAAAACTACTAACATCGTTATTTTGTTTTAATTTAACATAAAGATATTCACTTATCTCATCATTTTTTATTTTCATTTCAATAATTTGCTCTAAATAATATGAGCAAATCATTCCAATAGATGAAAAAACTTTTATGGATACATACGGCAAAGCATATCCAAAGGCAATTTCAAAATTATTGATACCGTCATTTAATTTGAAAATAACACAACTTTCATCTTCGCTAATTACTGGTTCTTTTTCAAAAAACCACATTAACTCATCTGCGTTAAGTAACATATTTTCAGACATTATTGTCCCCCTTTGGGAATTACTGTATTAAACACTCTTGTTCCATTTGGCAACACTTGATATGTGGTTTCAAATTTTACAAACTTTCCACTTGGACTTGCAAACAACGACTCTCTAACTTCAAAATTTCCATATTGTGTAGAAAAAGTTCTGACGATGTTATTGTTATTTTGTGTAACATTTGAAAAGTGTTCAGTCAATAGATTGTGTCCATAAGCATTATTTGGCACACCAAGTCTTTGCATTGTCTGCGATAATTGAGAAGACCTCGCTGCATTGTGAGAGTTACTTGAAACATTACCAAAGAGATAATTAAACTTGTTTGTCTTAATCTCGATAAACCCAAAATAATGACCGCACAAGATTATTTTGAAAAGTTTATGGAAAAATAAAACAGCGAAAAAGTTTTGGTTTCGCTGTTTTTGATTTAATTAGCACTGATAATCTTCAAACTCCCACGAAAAGAAACGAAGTAAATAAGGTAATGACTTTTCCCAAGTTTCTTTTGAACATTCTTTAAGAATTTTCTCAATTTCCGATTTAATAACAGAATGATTAAATTCATTCATAATCATCATACCCGCTCCCCATTTAACCCTTTGATTTTGGAAACAATTATGCAAAATCCATTTTGGAGAGCATATGCACACGGAAAATATATCTGCAGCATCACTATCATCAGTGCCTATGTCTAAATCAATTCCCACACAAAAATTGTCTTTGATTTCGGGAACGAAATCTTCAAAGGCACAATCGTAAAGATTGATGGCTTTCAATTCTAGGTTAATCATTTTATATTTAAATGTCCATTAGTTAGTGTTGTTCTTGTATTTGGGTCTCGAATAACAAAATTCGCTTGCGTTCCTGTTGGATTAAGATGTGTTGGAGTGTTTTTTTGGTAGTAGGCGGTCGGTATAAACGAGTTCCGTCAGCACTTATCAAACAACCCTTGCACGAAGGATTATTGACCAATCGTGCTCCTGAAATCATCGGCGAAACAGTCGCTGCTGCAATACCTACACCACTTTGCGTAGGCACACTTAAGCCTGTGGCAATCATATTTACCAAAATATTGTCATATTGATGTGGAGGGTGCAAGTACCCACCTTACCAATGACCCACGCTACGCTTGCTATGGTTTATACCTATTTAAAGCTGGTACCCTTTCTTCAAAATCACAAGAAATAATTGTGATAATATTTGCATGATTTAAATATTCTAAAAAATTATTAATTTTATTGATACATTCATCAATATCATATTGATTTAACATAATTATCTCTATGATAAATGGAAAATATAAAAAATTATCTTTAAAGTCAAAATTACGTTTTTCATCAAATTCATCATTATTAAAAAAATAAATATCTAACATTTCAGTTTCTATATATTTACCATTTATTAATGGCGATTTAAAGAAATTTTCAATTGCTAAAGATATTAGATTTTTATCTTGACTACTAATAAATAATTTACAAAAATCAGAAATCATAAATTTTCCTTACTGAACTTTAATATAAGGTGGATTGTCAAATTTCCCACCTTGTTTAATGATAGAAATATCAACATCCATACCTAAATCTTTTTCTAATTCTTTACGAAAAGAAGACAATTTAGCTTCTCCAGATTGAATTTTTCCTGTTTGTATTGCATGTAGCATAGTACGTTCTTTTGCCGAACCAGCATTCGGCTTTCCAAAGTATTTACTAATTAAATCATTGAAATCTTCGGGAGTTACTCTAATTGCAATATCTAAATCAGAATTTGGTTTGGCTGTTCCTTTTTCTCTACTACCTTGAATTAATATGTCACTGCTAATATTTCCTACTCGAGTTCGTAATTTTTGAGATAAGTTGGAAAATTTTTCATAACTAATTCCTTGTGGTAATTTTTTTGCTGTTTGGTAAATTCCTATTGTAGGTTTATGAACTTGGATAGGAGCAACATAATTATCCGCAGCACGAGCAATTTTACCACTAACATATACAACCTTAACTCCATTAATAGTTGCATAACCTGTTTTTCTCAATTGCGCCAAAGCTGTTTTAAATAAAGCAGGTGTTTTAGATATCATAGTTACTGCAGAAGTAATATCAGTAACACTTCTACCAATAACCATGCTTTTACCAAATTCATCATTTAATCTGACAAAGGTTTCATAGTCTTGATTTCTTTCTTCCACTGTTAAAATTAGACCCATTTGTAAAACAGCTAATTTATCATCTGTATTGACAAATTCTTTTAACCCATTCCATGTATCAATCGGATGTAAAATAGGTTCTCCAGCAGAACCAAATGACGCGGCAACACCTAATAAACCACCAGTCAATCTATTCCAATAGTCTTTTACATCTTGAAGTGAAAAATTATTCCCCACCGCACTCTGCGCATTCAGGCTGCCTTGCGCTGCATTGGCTGTGGTGTCGCCAATCACTGCTCCTGTTGCTGTTCCTAATAGGTTTGTAATCGCGGAAACAGTTTCTTTCTCTTCTGCCGTTAAGTCGCTTCCTTTTTCTTTGCCGTATAACCATTTGCTGATGTAAGGCGCAGCCGCTTCCGACCCGCCCGCACTCAATGCTCCCGCCGGGGCATTGTTGCCTGCTGCTGCTGCAACCGCTGCTCCTAATACCACGTGGGCAAGAACGTGAGCGGTTTCTTGACTGGCGGTTAGTTTGCCATTCGCGTTTTGACCAGCTAAATCTTTAAAGTGCTGTCCAATCGCATACGATACGGCTGGCGATGCGGTAGCCGCAGCGATACCCACTCCGCTTTGGGTCGGCGCAGCTAAGCCCGAGGCTAACATGTTGAGAATGACTTTGCTTTGTTGCCAATTATCTGCTTTTTCTGCCGCATCTTGAGCCTCATGGGCTTTGCGTTTGGCAGTTTCCATATCGCCATTGGCTAATGCCTCGGCTGCTGCTGTTTCGGCTGCTTCTTTGTCTGCTTTGAGTTTGTCCAAATGCCGGTTAATCTCGGTATTGGCCTGTTGAACATTTTTACTAAAATCTTGGCTGACGGTTCTTTGTAAATCCAGTTCACTTTGCACTCTATCTTTGTCAAATACGTTTTTCAGGCTACCTGAATGTCGTTCGGCGGTGTCTGTGGTTACGTTTGTATCAATATCGGCTTTGGTTTGTGCCGCTATTTTGCCTGTCAGCCGGATTTGTGCGGCTTCGTCTGTGATTTGAATGTTTTGGGTGTTGATGCCGCTTTTCGTGATGCTGCTTTGACTGTCGCTGTCGCTGCCATAACCCACTGATGAACTTGCGCTGTTTTTATCCGCTACGCTTGTCAGGTGTTTGTCTTGAGGTTTATTTTGTGCGCCCTGCCCCAGCGTTTTGCCGCTTACGGCAACGCTGGCACCTAAGCCGAAACTTTCGCCTTCGTAGCGGCTGTGGTTTTGAATGTCGCTATGGGTGAGGGTAGCCGTCTGAAAGCGGTTTTTGCCTTTGTCTTCTGCGCTTTGGGTACTGGTGATGATGCCGCCTTTGAGGTCGGTGTGGTTTCCGACATTGATTTGATAGCCGTCTTCTCCGGCGTAAATACCGCTTTGTTCGTTTACCGAAGCATGATCAGCTCGGATTTTGCTTTGGCTGTAACTGCCGCTTGCACTGAATCCGTAGCCTACGGTCACTTGGGCACCGGCGTTTTGCTGTTTGCTCTGATAGGTTTCAGTATCTTGAACACTTTCTATATGCAGGTTGCGCGTATCTGCCTGTACGCCTTTGCCGATGAGCTGCGCACCTTTGAGGGTGGTATCCCCGCCGCTTCGGATGGTGGTTTTGCCGGCCGGGCTGCCGATATGGGTGTGGCGGCGGGTTGCTTTTGTCTGATTGCTGTGGTGGCTTGTTGAAAGAAAGGTCGTCTGAAACCGTATTTGTTGTTTCAGACGGCCTCTTAGCTCAAACCTTGAGAACCGCATGCGTGCGTTCCGCACACATCCTACTTGTTGAGTTTAGGTTTCATATGGGCTACAGCTTGCTTAACGCTCTATCGGCTTGGGTTGTGGCAAACATACTCCAAGCCATATCAGAACTCCCTGCTCCCCAAACGAGTCCTAATCCTGAATCCTAGGCGGTAATGACGACGGATAGTTTTACAAAAGTTTCGGCCTACAATTTATAGGTTTATAATAATAAAAATATCCATCAAAAAAATGTGATTTTTCTTTTTTTAAAAATTGCATCTTGCCATTCTTGTAATCACATTCGTAATATTCAACATTTTTCAAATCTGAATCAAATAGATATTGAGGTAAAACATTCCCTTCCCTATCTAGTTCTATTAATTCCTCAAAAACTATCTTACTTTTATGATAAAAAACAATTTTTTGGAAATCTGTATTAATTATATACAGTTTTACATAATCCCAATTAAAATTCGTTATATCACTAATTAAGAATTCTTTTTTATTATAATTAAAACTTATTTTTCTTATTACATTCTTTTCAAATATAAAGAAAATAACAATAGTGATTAATAAAGAAAATATATAAAGTATATTTTTATTCATCTTTTATCTTCTCCATTGTCTGGCTGAAATTTGTGCTCTAATTTGTTTTCTCCTCTGCTGAATTTTAAATCCGGCACCAGTATTATCTAAGTGAATCAATATATTGCTTGTATTTTGGTAATCTTTTTCAGATAATCTTTTTCTTACAACATCATAATTTCCATTACTGTTTCTTTCTGCTTGATAAAAACCATTATTTTTATAAGTTTCCAGAATTAATCCAACTAACTCTTTTGTATTTAACCTATTGGTATTTAATGCTATTTCTCTTCCTATTTCGTTATTTAGTTGATCAATCATTTCATCTGCTTTATCTAATGAAAGATTACGTTTTATAGAATAATTAATTTTTTCCCCACTTTCATGACTATTTCCTACTTTAACAGCAATATCTTTGCCAAATTCTCGTGTGATGATTGCTTGCCATAAAACGTGCCTGAATGCATTGCCAACTCCACCTTCACCACCAAATTCACTATTAGGAAATAAATTTAATTGAAAAGTTGAAGTAATTGTTGAAATATTAGGCTCTAATGTAGAGCCAGGATCTTTATGTACAGATCCAATTGCAATAGCAATTCTAGGGTGCCTAAGAGCAAATTTCACTTGCTCTACAGTATCATTGTATTTGTTGTTTCAGACGACCCTCTTGGCTTAAACCCTGAGAACTGCATGCGTACGTTCCGTACACATGCTACTTGTTGAGTTTAAGTTTTATATGGGTTACGGCTTGCTTAATTGGCTTTGGGGAGTTTTAAGCCTGTGTACGTAATGTAATTAGGGTTTACTTACTCTAAAATATAATTAAATTTTTCTTCGAATCCATAATCCTCATCTTGTTTCTTAACTCTTTCTAGAACCTTTACTATTTCAATAAATATATTTTCTAATTGATTTTTTGAGAACATAGCATCTTTCCATACCAAAGTAATCGGTCGTTCTAAATTTGTGCTTAATAAATCCCACAGAGCATCAAGATTGTTCCCATAATAATCATGTATAGAAAATATTTTTGAAATTTGATTATGAAAATCTTGTTCCGTATAAATTTTACTGCCGATAATCTCTAATTGCATAAGTTATACTCCTATTTCCAAGTTCCAATTTGTGTTGCAGAGATATAACGATCAGTTGTTATATAGCAATCCATCATTGGAATACAACAATCTAGTATCAGCCTGATTCGATCTTGACATAGTGTTTATTAAGCTAATGTTCGCTTCATACCATATCCTACCCTGTTTAGCAGGTAAAATATTTGTAGAATTTACAAAATATCTCCCCTATGTTGCCTATATGGATGTGGAGGTAGGCTGCTTTTGTCTGATTGCTGTGGCAACTTATTAAAAGAAAGGTATTTGTTGTTTCAGACGACCTTTTGGCTCAAACCTTGAGAACCGCATGCGTGCGTTCTGCACACATGCTACTTGTTGAGTTTAAGTTTTATATGGGCTATGGTTTGCATTTCCAAATGCGCTTGTTATTTAAAAAAAGAAAAATAAACCTGTCTGTTTGGAAATAGCCAGCTGAGTTAAAAATAAAATATTTTGATATATTCTAAGAGGGATATCTGTCAATGCCTGATGGGAATTATCTTGTAAAAAATTTTTTAGAATAATTAATTTTCTTAAATCAATTATTTTTTCATCCTCATAATCATCTATATATGTATCTATTATCTCATTTATTTTATCGAAGAAATTTTTCTCAAATAACAAATTAACCTCTTGTTTTGAAAGTTTAAATACATATAGTTCATTATCATCAGCTTGATCGTAATCTAATTTTTTCATGGCTTCAACACTTAAAGGGACAACTATCTGTTTCATATCAATGACTCCTTATCTTAAAATGTGTTATTTCATTATATTCAGCTTGAGTGCGTCCCTGCTGCTTACCATTCGTATTAATTTTAGGGGCTTTACTAGATTAGCAGATATGCTACCCTTGAAATATGATGATAACACACTGAAAATTAAAGAAAAAGTACAGAGGGATAATCTAGTACAGTCCCTAAATATAAATAGACTAAAAAACTTCCAGTCATTTTTATTTTACTGGTTATAGCATCGTCTCATTTCATCTATTCACACCTATAATATCTCAACAGCTTTTACAAATACTCCAGCAGATCCACTGCTACCCTACTAAGCCTTTTTGAAACCTTTGTTGTAAAAAACGCTATTTCCATTCTTATCGAATAAAGGCAAATTTATAATTTTAAAGCCTCCCAAAATGATGAGGCCGTCTGAAAATCCTTTTTCAGACGGCCTGCAAAGAGACTAAACCAAGTTCTCCAGCATCCATTTAACGTAACGGCTGACGCCTTGTTTTACATCCAAGAATTCTTCTTTATACCCGGCTTCGCGCAGCTTGGTGATATCCGCTTGAGTAAAGCTCTGATATTTGCCTTTAAGGGCATCTGGGAATGGGATATAACGAATAAGTTCTTCTTCAACCAACTCTTTCAAACTCATTTCAGGCTTGCCTTCGGCTGCACGGCAAGCGTTGACGGTGGCGGCGGCAAGTTCGTTAAACTGTTGGCTGCGGCCTGTGCCAAGATTGAAGATGCCTGAAAGCTCGGGATGATCAAAGAAGTAAAGGTTAACTTTGGCAACGTCTTCTACGCTGACAAAATCGCGTGTTTGCTCGCCGTTGCCGTAGCCGTCATTGGCGCCGAATAGGTTGACATAACCATGCTCGCGGTATTGGTGGAAATGATGGAAGGCGACTGATGCCATACGACCTTTGTGTTGCTCCTGTTGTCCGTAAACATTGAAGTAGCGGAAGCCGACAACTTGGGCTGTCAGACCTTCTTTCATGCGGCGACGCAATACTTGGTCAAACAAGAATTTAGAGTAGCCGTACACATTGAGTGGTTTTTCCAGTTCGCGCTCTTCGCGGAAGATTTCGCCCTTACCATATACGGCAGCGCTGGAGGCATAAAGGAACGGAATGCGTTCATCCTGACACCAGTCCAAGAGATCGAGCGTGTACTGGTAGTTGTTGTCCATCATGTAAAGACCATCATGATTCATGGTATCGGAACATGCGCCTTGATGGAAAACGGCCTCGATATCGTCGTAAGGTAGAAGGTGGCCACGCACTTGGCGGATAAATTCGTGTTTATCGAGATAATGGGCAATTTCACACTCGGCAAGGTTTTTAAATTTTTCGCCTTTACTCAAATTGTCGACGGCAACAATGTCGGTAATACCGCGCTGGTTAAGTGCTTTGACGATGTTGCTGCCGATAAAGCCGGCCGCGCCTGTTACGATAATGGTCATAATGAATTTCCTTTATTTTGATTTTTCAGACGGCCTTGAAGAAATCATGCCGTCTGAAAATAAAAACTTGTCTGTCTGGATTATATTCCAACTCTATTTTCAGACGACATTTAGAATTTTAAGGCCGTCTGAAACAATCATTATTGCTCTTCCAATGCCTTATTCAACTCTGAAAACGAGCAAACCGCCGTACCAAGTTTCGCCACGACAACGCCCGCTGCCGTATTAGCAAGGTGCATCGCTTCGGGCATGGTATAACCAGCGGCCAACCCTAAGCCCACTCCGGCAATAACGGTATCGCCCGCACCGGATACATCATAGACTTCTTGGGCCCGTGTAGGCTGATAAATCGGCTCACCCTCATTGAACAGGGTCATACCCTCTTCGCTTCGGGTTAGCAAAATAGCGGTCAAGTCGAGATGGCGGCGCAGATTTTGGGCTTTCTCGGTCAAGTCGTTTTCGTTTTTCCAGCTGCCCACCACTTCTTTCAACTCTGCACGGTTAGGCGTAATCAGCGTAGCGCTGGCATATTTCTCGTAATCATCGCCTTTAGGATCGATTAAAACGGGTTTACCGGCCTGTTTCGCCCAATCAATCATATCAGAAATATGCGACAAACCGCCCTTGCCGTAATCTGAAAAAATAATGGCATCGTATTCAGGCAACACTTCTCGATATTGATGCTTGATTTGTTCCAACACCTCACGATGAGGAGATTCTTCAAAGTCAAGTCGGATAAGCTGCTGGTTGCGGGCAACAACGCGCAATTTGACAGTAGTTGCAATTTGCTTATCGCGCATCAGATAGGAAGAAACGCCGTCTTGCATCATCAATGCGTCCAACGCATCTGCAGCTTCATCATCGCCGGTCACGGACAACAGCCCTACTTTACCGCCCAATGAGGCGATATTGCGCGCAACGTTCGCCGCTCCGCCCGCTCGTTGGTCGATACGGGCGATTTTCGCCACCGGCACTGGGGCTTCAGGAGAAATACGGGACACATCGCCAAACCAATAGCGGTCGAGCATCACATCGCCGACGACAAGGACTTTGGCTTGTGCAAAACGTGATTTTAGGGTTTCTTGTTGGAACTTGGTTACCATACTGGCTCCATTAAAATCTCTGTGTAAGGCTTGTTATCAGTTTATTGATCTAACAGCCTAAAAATATCTTGAGGCTCATATACCTGCATATGGTTTTTCGAGTACGACGCCTGTTCATAAGATGACAACAACGCCGCTTTTAGCATGGCTTGCGCCAATTTTTCGACCGCAAGCGGACGTTGGCTTTTCATCAGGCTGATACGGTTGAATCCATGCAAAATCCGTTCGGCTATTTTCTCACCCAATCGGTCGCTATTCGGACGAATCAATAAGGGCGGGCGGAAAATAATAAGGTGCGGAAAATTCAAAGCAATAATTGCTTGTTCCAATTCGCCCTTCATTCGTTGATAAAACAGGCGCGAAGCAGAATTTGCACCGGAAGCGGAAATCAAAACCAAAGCATTGACACCGTTTTGTCTGGCTGCTTTGGCAAATTCAAGATTTGCCTCATAATCGATTGCCCATTGCGCTTCTTTGCTTCCTGCTGCTTTCAGGGTTGTTCCCAAGCAGGCAAACAATACATCACCCTGCACTTCATCGCGCCAATCATCAGGCTGAGAAAAATCAATCTGATGGCTATTTAGCTTTTGGTGGGTAAAATCAGGATGTCTGCGACCGAAGCAGTCGATAGACTCAACCTCTGAACTGGTTGCAAGTAAAGGCAACAAGGATTTTCCTGTTGCGCCTGTCGCGCCAATCACAATCGCCTTCATACTTCAGACGGCCTTAAGCGTTTGCCACGCGGTTCACTTCGCGCAATACAGCTACCGGATCGGCAGCTTTGGTTACCGGGCGGCCCATTACCAAATAGGTTGAACCTGCAACCAAGGCTTCAGCCGGTGTCATAATACGGCGTTGGTCGTCATTATTGCCGGCAACGTCCAAGCGGATACCCGGTGTTACCAAGACAAAATCCTGTCCCAATTCGCGGCGCAATGGTGTGGCTTCTTGAGCGGAACATACCACGCCGTCCAAGCCTGAACTTTGCGCCAGTTTCGCCAAGCGGATGACTTGTTCTTCAGGGGCGATGTTCAAACCGATTTCTGCCAAGTCGCTTTGTTCCATGCTGGTCAACACGGTTACGCCGATCAAAAGCGGCTTGGTTTGATATCCGGCAACGGCTTCTGCTGCTGCTTCCATCATGCGGCGACCGCCCGATGCGTGCATATCGACCATCCACACGCCCATATCGGCGGCAACTTTACAGGCCTGAGCGACTGTGTGGGGAATATCGTGGTATTTCAAATCGAGGAAAAGTTTGAAACCTTGATTGATTAAGCTTTCTGCCAAATTGCGGCCGGTCGCGGTAAACAGCTCTTTGCCGATTTTGATTTGACACAGTGCCGGGTCAAGATTGCGGACAAATCCGAGCGTATCTTTTTCGTTGGCAAAATCAAGGGCGACGATGACGGGAGTGCGTTGTTGCTGAGTTTGGAAATCGGAGATCAAGGGATTCATAAGATGCCTGCGGATAAACGGTTATAGCTTCGATTTTAACAGCTTTTGTACATAAAAGGCCGTCTGAAAATATTTTTTCAGACGGCCTCATCACAACACACCTTAATTATTCTTATATAAATCTAAAATTTTTACAGAAAATTCATCATCACTGAAAAAAAAGGCTGGTGGAACTTCCAATACTTCAGCAATTTTCTGCAAAGTATTCAAATCAGGCTGATGATTTCCTTTCTCGTAGCGATTAATACGCGTACTTGCCACAAACTCATCTAACCCTATCGCCAGTCCCAGTTTCTCCTGCGTCAAATTTTTTGCTTTTCTTGCTTCCTTAAATCGCCTTGTAAAAATTTCTTGTAAACTCATAACTTCTATCCTAAAAATCAAAGTTACGAATTTCGTATATTTTTCTTGATTATTTACTACGAATAACGTAGTATTGCACCGTTTTATATCTTATCTGTTACGAGAAAACTATGACACCAGCTCAAGAATCAAAATGCCATAAAATTATCCATTCTCATGCAGTTGCTGCTGCCGCAGGTAATGCCGTTCCCGTCCCAGGACTTGGTATTGCTACAGATATGGTCGCAATGACTACCATGTGCACAAGTCTCTGTGCTGTTTTTGGTGGGAATATGACCAAAACTGCTGCTGAAGCAATGGCTATAGCTGCAATTAAAAATACCATGTTAAAACAACCCATAAAAACAATGGCAAAGGAATTTTCTAAATTAATTCCCGGTTTAGGCAGCGTTGTTGCACCAACTATTTCTGTTGCATTACTTGAATCAGCAGGATGGTCTCTAGCAAAAGAACTAGAACGAAAATTTGGTTAATTTATACAATAATGAAAAAGGCCGTCTGAAAATATTTTTTCAGACGGCCTCATCATTTTACTTTGGCAAAACTTATTTGCCTAAACCTTTCAATACTTCGGCTTTCACGGCTTCTACTGCTTGGGTGCCGTCAACTTTGATGTATTTCGGCGCGTGTTCACCTTCCAGTTTGCTGTAGAAATCAACCAAAACTTCGGTTTGCTCGTGGTAAACGGCAAGGCGTTTTTTCACAGTTTCTTCTTTGTCGTCGTCGCGTTGAATCAAGTCTTCGCCGGTTACGTCGTCTTTGCCTTCGACTTTAGGCGGATTGTAGGTAACGTGGTAAGTACGGCCGGAAGCCAAATGCACGCGGCGGCCGCTCATGCGGTCGACAATCACGCTGTCAGGTACATCGATTTCAACCACGGCATCCAAATCCACACCAGCTTCAACCATGGCTTCGGCTTGTGCCAATGTACGTGGGAAACCATCAAACAGGAAACCGTTTTTGCAGTCGTCTTGGGCAATACGCTCTTTAACCATGCCGATAATGATGTCATCGCGTACCAAACCGCCTTCATCAATGATTTTTTTTGCTTCCAAACCCAGCGGAGTGCCTGCTTTGATGGCAGCGCGGAGCATGTCGCCGGTAGAGATTTGAGGAATGCCGAATGCAGCAGTGATGAATTGAGCCTGTGTGCCTTTGCCGGCGCCTGGTGCGCCCAACAATAATACTTTCATGATTAGTCCTTTTGGTTGACGGATTTAATATTCAGATAATTTTACACGGCTTGTGTTTATCGTTCAAAACTTCAGACGGCCTCTTTTGGGCCGAAATGCTTCCATGCATCGTCGCGCATTCCGATAAACCATGCGTCTTCAGGGAATCGCTCTATCGCGTCTTTCAAAGTGGAAAGCAAGTTTTGCGATAAGGCTTTCGCCAAATATTCTTCCTCATTGGCTTCGGCCGCTTTGTCAGGCTGCTGCGCCAGACCGATTGCACGGGTTTGATGGCCATGAGCCAAATAGTTGAGCGCAATGATTTTTTGTGCCCAAAGCTGCGGAACATCCGGATTGTCTTGCAGCAATACCGACAAAATCGATACGGCAACGGTCAAGCGTCCGCCGTTCATACGCAAGTCCAACGACTGGTTGGGCGGCAAAGTGCTGAGCATTTCTGCCATGCGGAACCAGAACTCGCCGCTGGCCTGCTCCGGCGCTTCTATTTTCAGCATGTCATAGTTGAATTCTTGCTCGTCTTCTCTTACTAGCTTCGCCACGTCGGCAAGCAGTTTTTGTTCTTCACGGCTCAAATGGCGGAAATCATTCATATCTTTTCCTTTCAGACGGCCTTAAGCTTTAAACGCAACACGTACTCTGTCCAAATCTTCCTGCGTATCCACGCCGGCAGCAGGCGCTTCTTGGGTGATTTCAACAGCAATCGGATAACCGTGCCACAGGACGCGCAACTGTTCCAGCGATTCGATGGTTTCCAAAGGAGAAACTTCCATTTCGGAATAGCGTTGTAGGAAACCTGCACGATAGGCATAAATGCCGATGTGGCGCAAAACAGCTGTTTCTGAAGGTAATTCGCGTTTTTCGGCGCGCATGGCGTCGCGCGGATAAGGAATCGGGGCGCGGCTGAAATAGATGGCGTTGCGGTTTTTATCGAGGATAACTTTGACGACATTGGGATTCATGAACTCGTCAAAATCGTGCAATTCGTGGGCGGCGGTCGCCATTTGCACATTGTTTTCAACCAAAACTTCAGCCGTACGGTTGATGAGTTCAGGGTCGATTAAAGGCTCGTCGCCTTGTACGTTCACAACAATCAGATGCTGCGGCAGTTTCAGCGTATTGGCCGCTTCGGCTAGGCGCGTTGTACCGCTTTCGTGTTGATTGGAAGTCATGACCACTTCGACGCCATGCACCTGACAGGCCGTCTGAATATCAGGATGGTCGGTGGCAACAACAACACGCGCAGCCTTGCTTTTCGCCGCCTGTTCGGCGACGCGTACAACCATCGGTTTACCGTGAATATCGGCCAAAGCCTTTCCCGGCAGACGTGAAGAATCCAACCGTGCCGGAATCAATACGACAAATTCGGTCATGCTTTCAGTTCCTCTTCGCTCAACGGGCGCGCTTCGTTTTCCAACATATAAGGGATGCCGTCACGAATCGGATAAGCCAGCTTCGCCTGCCGGCTCCACAATTCCTGTTTGTCTTGATGGTATTCGAGTTTGCCTTTGGTTACAGGACAAACGAGGATGTCTAAGAATTTTTTTTCCATGGGGTTACTTTCGGGTTTGATGGTTTTAGCGAAACTCGCTTCGCTCGTTTTCAGACGACCTCAAGCGGCATTATTTTTTCCGTGCCGGTTTTTGGGGTTGCGTTGAGCAGGCTGGGGCAGGATTTTTGCCGCCACACATAATCTGATGAATTTCTCGAGTTAATTCTTTGTTATAACCTGATTTTTCATATTTTTCATTAATGATGTTTATCATCGGGCCCATCGTTGTCTCAAGATAGCGTGGCATTTTATCGAGTATCGATTGCCCCACTGTCGTACCGTAAAAGTCAATCAATGCGTTGACTTCTTCCTGAGTATAAACCGTCTTTATGCCATCCAACGTCGCTTTATGTAACTGGGCATGTACTTGCGGTGTATTAATTTCAGCAATCAATTGAGTTGTATATTTCTTTAAGACCGCTTCCAACTGAGGACGTTTGTCTTCCGGCGCATTTTTCAAAAAATCCTGTACCTTTGGATCAGAGAGCACAATACCCTCGACACTTTGGAAGGTCTGATCCAACAGAGCATCCATCTTCTGTACTTGATACAAACGCTCCAGCGACTCATCGCTAGGTGTAGCGGCAAACGCATTGGCACACAAGGCCAAAGCAGTAAAAGGCAACAATAAAGTTTTCAATTTCATTTTTTCTACCTACTTAATAAATATCAATATTTTCAGACAGCCTGCATACTATTTGGCACATTCCGAAGAATGTTTATTGCCCTTGCACAAAATATCACGCGTTTGCGCTTTAAAAGCAGGCGTATATTTCCTGCTTGCGTTGATATAGTTGTTGCTCATTGTCTTTTCAACAATCTCATCATTCAATTTGTCGAAACGTTCTATCTTTTCAAATGCAGACTTACCGGCCCCATGCTCAAATACTTTTACTATGCTATCCACGTCTGCTTGGCTCAGCACATTGTCAATATCTCCGCCATGCTGTCTGAGATGATTGATTTTTTTCAAAATACCCTTGCCCCGAGGGGAAGAGAAGAAGCTGTTGAGTACATCGACTTCTTCTTGTGTAAATACTTTCTGTACGGCACGCTTTTCTTCATCCAACCATTGCTTTTTCAACTCAGGGCGGCTCAAATCGTCTTGCATGTTTTTCATATAACGGCTGATGACCGCCTTCATCTGCGCTTTTTGAGCTTTGGGCGTCATCGTTAACAAGCGCTCATTGTCCTCTTTATTCACCATCTCCAAAGAACGTTGCACTTTCTCGCTATAATTATTGCTTATCCCTTGAATCTCCAACCATTTCATTGCAGATTCATCACTTGGTTTAGCAGCCAGGCTTTGAGTGGATACAAATAAAGCTGCGCAAGCAACCAACAAATATTTTAACTTCATGATTTACTCCTATCGCGTAGTTTGAAGATCATCTTTAAAACATCTGTGAAACATCTATAAGCATTTAGATTGAAACATTCGCGGATACGAACGCCGCCAAGTCCGGCTCAATTATCGCATAAACAGGCAAGACCCACACATGATTCAGACCGTGGCCATCTGAAAATTTGACCGCATCCTTTTCCGTGATAATCACCACATCTGCGTCCGGCAAATCCGCCGCCGTAATATCTGCATGATCAGGCAAGGCAACGGTTTGTTTTAAAGCAATATTCATGCTTTGCAACGTATTGAAAAAACGCTCCGGCTTGGCAATACCGGCAACGGCGGCGACGGTTTGATTTCCCAAACCCGCCAAATCCAATTTTTCAGACGGCCTGTTCAAACGGTAAATCTGCCCTGTTTCAATATGGCTGGCAAACATATTTTCAGACGGCTTAAATGCCGCATCTGCTTTTCCGCCGCTGACGACGACCGCATCAACGGAAGCTAATCGCGACAAAGGTTCGCGCAAGCTGCCGTTGGGCAGTAAATCCAAATTGGTGCGTTCAGCATCCGCCGCCGGGAATACGGCAATTTCCATATCGCGTTGCAAGGCATAATGTTGCAAGCCGTCGTCGGCCACAATCAATTCAAGCTCCGGATATGCCGCAAGCAATGCCCTGCCTGCTTCTGCACGGCTGCTGCCTACCGCCGTCGGCGCGCCGGTTTGGCGAAACAGCAATAAAGGCTCGTCGCCTGCATCTGCCGCACTGCTGGCTGTATTCAATACATGAACCGCCTTACTCTTGCGCCCGTAACCTCGGCTGATGATGCCGACCTTAACGCCCTTTTCCTGCAAACCCGACACCAGCGCGGCGACTATCGGCGTTTTCCCTGTCCCACCTGCATGGATATTGCCGACCATCACCACAGGCACTGGCAATTTTTCGCTTTTCAGACGGCCTGAAACAAAATCATCGCGCCGTTTCGCCGCAATTTTGGCAAACAGCTTGGACAATGGTTTTAACAGCAAAGACAAAAACGGATTGGGGGATTGCCAATGGCGTTCGATAATTTGGTGGAGTTTGGGCATACGCACGGCTTTTGAAGCGAAAATCAAACGATAATATAACACAAGCCCGACCAGACAAGGCCGTCTGAACATTCGGCTTTGATAATATTAAAACAAAGGGCGCAAGTTTCATAAAAACGAATACAACGAATCGCCCTAAAACCCTTATAATTCAACTTTCCCCAATTTTTCTGTTTCGCAATGTCCGAACTCTTCGCGCCCTCCTCCATTTCCGTATCCGAACTCAACGCCCTCGCCAAAGCCTTGCTGGAAGACCATCTCGCAGGCTTATGGATTGCCGGCGAAGTATCCAATCTGACCCGTGCCGCCAGCGGACATTATTATTTCTCGCTCAAAGACAGCCGCGCGCAGGTGCGTTGCGCGATATTTAAAGGTGCGGCGGCGCGTTTAGCGAAGCCTTTGAAAGAAGGCGACCATATCGAAGTGGCGGGCAAAATCAGTATTTACGAGGCGCGGGGCGAGTTTCAGATTACCGTGAACGAGGTGCGGCTCAAAGGTTTGGGGCAGCTTTACGAAGCCTATGAACGATTGAAGGCACAGTTGCAGGCGGAAGGCGCGTTTTCAGCGGAACGCAAGAAACCCTTGCCCGCCCGTCCGCAATGTATCGGCATCGTCACCAGTCTGGCGGCGGCGGCTTTGCGCGATGTTGTGACCACCTTAAACCGCCGCGCGCCCGAAATCCCTGTTATCGTTTATCCGACGCCCGTACAAGGCACAGGCAGCGAGTTGCAAATTGCCCAAGCGATTAAAACCGCTTCGCAACGCGCCGAATGTGACGTGCTGATTGTCTGCCGTGGCGGCGGCAGCATTGAAGACTTGTGGGCGTTTAATGAAGAGCCGGTTGTGCGCGCCATCGAAACCTGCGCGATTCCCGTCGTCAGCGGCGTAGGCCACGAAACCGATTTCACACTCGCCGATTTCGTTGCCGACGTACGCGCACCGACACCGACCGGTGCGGCGGAATTGGTCAGCCCCAACCGCCAAGAATCGCTACATCGTCTAGCCCAAGCGCAAGGCCGTCTGAAAACCGTTTTGGAACAACGCTATTTCGATGCCAGCCAAAAACTTGACTGGCTCGCACGGCAAATCCGTCATCCGCGCCAAAAACTTGACGATCAGCGCGCTTCAATCAGCAAGCTGGCGCAAACGCTGTCTTACTCGATGACGCAAAACCTCCGCGCCCATACCGCCCGTTTTGAACGCCAAACCCAAACCCTGAAACATTGCCGTCCTAATGTTTCCGTTTACAAAAACAACATCACCCACTTTCAGACGGCTCTGTCGCATTCTTTCCGCCAACTGCTTGCCCACCGCCGTCAAAGCCTGACCGCCCAAGCCGCATTACTCGAAGCCGTATCGCCACAGCATATTCTGGAGCGCGGCTTTTCGGTCGTCAAAAACACACGCGGACAAGTCATCCGCAATGCCGATACATTGAAACAAGGCCAAAAACTGCACATCACTTTTGCCGACGGCGAAACCGACGTACGCGTGACCAAAGAGCAGGCACAAGGCGAGTTGTTTGACTGACAAAATAAAGGCCGTCTGAAACTTTATGCGATTGAAGTGAAACTATGTCTGCCTTTTAAAAACCCTTAACCAACCAATGCGGTATAATGACTCATCTGCACACGCAGCATATACGGAAAAATTATGGACAACTCACAAAATACAGAAAATCCGATTCCTCCGCGTAACTCCATCCGCAAAAACAGCATTTACCTGCTGCCCAATTCCTTTACCATCGCCGCACTGTTTTGCGCGTTCTTCGCCATTACCCAGTCCATGCACGGACGTTATGAAACGGCGGCGATTGCAGTTTTTCTTTCCATGCTGCTCGACGGTATGGACGGACGCGTTGCCCGCTTGACCAACAGCCAGAGCGCGTTCGGCGAACAACTCGACAGCCTCGCCGATATGGTCAGTTTCGGCGTCGCGCCTGCCCTGATTGCCTACAAATGGCAACTTTGGCAGTTTGGCAAAATCGGCTATTCCGTCGCCTTTATCTACTGCGCCTGTGCTGCCCTGCGTTTGGCGCTGTTCAACACGCTCATCGGCAAAGTCGATAAACGCTGGTTTATCGGCGTTCCAAGCCCGACCGCCGCTGCGTTGATTGTCGGCCTGATTTGGGTCAACCACAGCATCGAACGTTTCCCCGGCGTGTATTGGTGGGCATTGGGTATCACCCTGTTTGCCGGTATTTCTATGATTGTGCAGATTCCATTTTGGAGCTTCAAAGAAATCAACATCCGCCGCCAAGTACCGTTTATGGGCATGGTGTTGGCCGTGTTGGTATTGCTGCTCATCAACTGGGAGCCTTCGCTCGTCCTCTTCCTGTTTTTCCTCGGTTACAGCCTGTCCGGTTATGTGATGGCAATCATCCGTTGGTCTAAAAAACGCCATAAAACTCACAAACACGACAAGGCCGTCTGAAATGTGGTCTTGGGACATCATCCTTTCCATGCTCGCCGTCGGTAGCGCGGCGGGCTTTATTGCCGGACTGTTCGGCGTAGGCGGCGGCACGTTGATTGTCCCCGTCGTCTTATGGGCGTTGCAACTGCAAGGCATAGGCGGCCACCCCTATGCCCAGCATCTCGCCATCGGCACTTCCTTTGCCGTAATGGTGTTTACCACCTTCTCCAGTATGTACGCCCAACATAAAAAGCACGCAATCGATTGGGCGACCGTCTGCCGGATGACGCCGGGCATGATACTTGGCGTATTCCTCGGCGCGGCAACGGCAAAATATATGCCGACGCTGGCTTTGCAGGTTTTCTTTATTGCATTTCTTGCCTTTATCGCACTTAAAACCCTACGCAATTCCAAACCCAAACCTTCACGCACCCTGCCTGCCCTCCCCGGCCTGACAGCCGTCGGTACGCTTTTTGGGGCGGCTTCAAGCTGGGTCGGTATCGGCGGAGGTTCGCTATCCGTTCCATTTCTGCTGTATTGCAACTTTCCGGCGCACCGTGCCATCGGCACATCTTCAGGTTTGGCATGGCCGATTGCGATTGCCGGCACCATCGGCTATTTTGCCAACGGTTTGCATATTGCCAACCTGCCTGAAGGCGCGGCAGGCTTTATCTATCTTCCGGCCGTAGCCATATTGAGCGTTGCCACCATCCTCTTTGCTCCTCTCGGCGTAAAAACGGCGCACAAACTGCCCGCCCGAAAACTCAAAATCGCCTTCGGCATTATGTTGCTGCTGATTGCCGCCAAGATGGCTTGGAATTTGATACATTAATCTTTCTTGTGAAAAAGGCCGTCTGAAAATCTTTCAGACGGCCTTTTTGATTGCAAAACAACAAACTAAATAAAACCTTTTTACCTTACCCGATTTGCCCCATCGCAAATACAGCCAAGCGCCATATCGCCCATCCTGCTACCAATAATCCGGCGCACAAACGAACCATGCGTTTCTGCAGAAAGGTTTTCAACTGCGCTGCAAATATGCCCATCGCAAGCAGGTTCGGCAATGTCCCCAATGCAAACGCCAGCATATACAGCCCGCCGTGCAAGGCATTGCCGCTGCCCAAAGCATACAAAGACGCGCTGTACACCAAACCGCAAGGCAGCCAGCCCCAAAGCACGCCCACGCCGAAACAGGCAGGCACTGATTTAATCGGCAGCAATTTGTTTAACAAAGGATTCAGGCGTTTCCATATCGGTTTGCCGATGCCTTCGATTTTGGTTGCGGCAGTCGAAATACCGGCAAGATACAGACCGAGTAAAAGCAGCAAGACATTGGCGGCAATATACAAACCGTTTTGAACTGCGCGCGTATCGTCCAAGGAAATGCCGACCTGCCCAACCAAGCCGACCAATAGGCCAATGACGACATAGCTGCTGATGCGCCCCAAGTTCAACAATACAATCAGCCCGATTCGGTTTAAATGTGGCGGCAGTTGCAAAGCGAATGCGCTGCTTAATCCGCCGCACATGCCGACGCAATGCGTTCCGCCAAAAAAGCCGAGTAGAAAAAGAGTAAGAAATGTAATTTCTTGATTCATGGTTTTTAATGATTCAAACGAATGGATGAGGCCGTCTGAAACTTTTCAGACGGCCCTAAGAATGCAGGACAGGCTTTTCCGCCCATCCTCTTCACACTTTAGAAAAGCAATTAACTGCGTGCGCGTACGTCAAATGCCTGACGCAAACCTTCGCCGATCATGACCAGCAAAAGCAGCATTACCGTCAGCGTAGCAACGGCAGACATGCCAATCCACCACGCATCCAAGTTGTCTTTGCCTTGCGCCAGCAACTCGCCCAAACTCGCCTGTGAGGCAGGTACGCCCAAGCCCAAGAAGTCCAAACTGGTCAGGGCAAGTACGGCGCCAGAAATACGAAAAGGCAGGAAGGCCAATACCGGCGTCAAGCTGTTGGGCAGGATATGGCGCCACATGATTTCACGGTTGCCCACGCCCATCGCGCGCGCCGCCAAAACATAATCGGCCTGACGGTTTTTCAAAAACTCGGCGCGGACATAGTCGGACAAGCCCATCCAGCCGAAAAGCGACAGCAACACCAGCAAAATCAACAGCCCCGGATTAAAGAACGAAGACAGGATAATCAAGAGGTACAGCTCCGGCATACCGCCCCAAACCTCGATAAAACGCTGCATCAGAAGGTCGGTTTTGCCGCCGAAATAACCCTGCACCGCGCCTGCAATCACGCCAATCACGGTAGTCACCACGGTCAACACCAAAGCAAACAACAGCGAATCACGGAAACCGTAAACCAAGCGCGCCAAAAGGTCGCGGCCGCGATCGTCCGTTCCCAAGATATGCCGTTCGGACGGTTTGGCCGGATCGGGTACCGTATCAAAATCGTTCAAGGTATCGGCATCGTAAGGATTGGGCAGGTAAAAGGCAAAATTGCCGTCTGAAGTAATGTTGTGGCGGATAAGCGGATCCAGATAATCCGCCGGCGTATCGAAATCGCCGCCAAATGTGGCTTCGTTGTATTCGTTTACCAAGGGGAAGAAATACTCGCCCTGATAACGTATCCACAAAGGTTTGTCGTTGCTCCACAAAGGTGCAAGCAAAGTGACGACAAACAAAACGGCCAAAATCCGCAAAGCCAACCAACCGCGCTTATGCTGTTTAAAGGCTTGCCAAGTAGGGTTTGAAGTAGATTTTTTCTTTTTCATGGTTTGAAACATTCTTTAATAATGGATTGAAGACATTTTCAGACGGCCTTATTTCTGTCCGCCAAAGTGAATGCGCGGATCGACCCACGAATACGAAATATCTGACACCAATTTAGCCAACAACCCCATCAGTGTGAACACATACAGCGTACCCATTACGACAGGATAATCACGTTTCATCACTGCCTCGTAAGACAGCAAACCCAACCCGTCCAGCGAGAACAACGTTTCAATCAACAGGCTTCCGGTAAAGAATGCGCCGATAAATGCGGCCGGGAAACCGGTAATCAGAGGAATCATGGCATTTCGGAAAATATGTTTCCACAGAATCTGTTTCTCAGGCAAGCCCTTGGCTCGCGCGGTATAAACATATTGACGGCGGATTTCTTCAAGGAATACGTTTTTCGTCAATACGGTCATGACCGCCAAGTTGCCTGCTACCGAAGCGGTAATCGGCAAGGCCATATGCCACAAATAATCTTTGACTTTACCCGCCCAAGAGAGCGTATCGAAATCATCGCCGACCAAGCCGCCCTGCGGGAACCAGGCAAAAAAGCTGCCACCGCCAAACAACACCAGCAACACCAAACCCAAGACAAACGGCGGTACGGTATAGCCGACCAAAATGATCATACCCGTAACCGTATCAAACCGGCTGCCATCCCTGACCGCCTTGGCTATACCCAACGGAATACATATCAAATAAGTTAGGAAGAATGTCCACAAACCCAAACTCATCGATACCGGCATTTTCTCTTTTACCAACTCAAATACGGTTTGGTGGTGGAAAAAGCTCTCGCCCAAATCGAAACGGGAGAATTTCCATACCATATCCACAAATCGCGTCACAGGCGGCTTGTCGAAACCGTATAAAGCATTCAGAGCGGCCAAATCTTCCGCACTGATGCGGTTGCCGTTTTTAGCCAAAGTTCCAGGCATACTGCGTCCTGCTGTTTCGCCACCAACTGCGCCCTGCGTCAGCTGCTGAACCATCTGTTCCACCGGACCGCCGGGAACAAACTGAATGACGGCGAAGGTAATCGCCAAAATCCCCAACAACGTGGGAATCAAAAGGAGCAAACGATGAAAGATATAACGCCACATGATAAAGTGTTCCTCTATTTTTTGATTTGAAGGCCGTCTGAAACCACTGACCTCAGACAGCATATAGTAACGGATTAATAAGCGTTTGGCCGATTATTTACTTCTCTAAGGCCTCCTGCAATTTCTTCTCAATTAAATCCGCGTCAAACGATTTGGCAATCAGCTCAAAGCGCGAGTCACGGCGCCATGAAACTTGGTTTGCGCCCCATTGACCGTCCACCCAGTTGAGCCATACCCATGTACCGAGCACTTGGAACACGCCTTTGGCTCGCACGAGGCCGTCTGTAAATTTAGGCAGGTCGTTAAAGAAATCAGTCAGCTTTTCGCCGTCGAAATCACGTCCGGCAGGAAACGTGAAGCCTTGAGACTGGAAGCCCATGGTGTTGTCCGGCAGGGCTTTAAGGCGGTAGCGCGATTTTTCGACAACGGGAATATCAAGCCATTGGATGTCAAGTTGTGCATTTTGTACTTCAACCACTTTGGCTTTAGGCGGGAACAGCTTGGCCGCTTTATCGTGAAACTCGGCCAGCTGCTCGGGCGTGCACAAGTCTGTTTTGCTGGCGGCCAATACGTCGCAAATGCCGATTTGGTCTTTATACAAGGCTTGTTGCGCGTAATCGGGATTGATGAATTGGCGCGGATCGACAACGGTAAAGACGGCGCCGATTTCCAGCATACTGTCGAGCGGCTTGGTTTTCAATTCGTCGATAACGCTGGCGGCATGCGCCAAACCGCTGGCTTCAATCATCAAGCGGTCGGGTTGGGCATCGCGCAGCATTTTTTGTACGGTCGTACCCATTTGCGCGCCTGCAGTACAACACAAACAGCCACCGGCGATTTCTGCCACGGGAATGCCGTTGTCGCTCAAGACAGCGCCGTCAATGCCGATTTCGCCAAATTCGTTGACGATGATGACCCATTTTTCATTCGGGTCTTTTTGCGCCATCAAACTTTTAAGGGCGGTGGTTTTGCCTGTTCCGAGGAAGCCTGAAATCAGGTGGACTTTAGTCTTTTTTACTTCTGACATTTTTTACAAATTCCTGTTAAAACAACATGTTCTTCTTTTAATGAGAAACCGGTTTCGGCCACGCCTGCACGCAATGCCGCCCATTCTTGGCTCAAGGTCTGCTCATCTGCCGTACCGCATTCGGTGCAAACCAAAATAAACGCGCTGTGGTGCGCTTCGGCTTCTTCGTGGTCATGGCAATGGTCGTCGCACTCGTGCTGCGCGTGGCTACACAGAATATAGCCGTTGACCGCCGCCACTTTGTGCAAAACGCCCTGCTCCGCCCAAAAATCAAGGGCGCGGTAGGCCGTCGGCGGCGCAACCACGCCCTCGCTTTGCTGCTGCATCTGCGACAGAACGTTGTAGGCTTTAATCACGCCGCTTTGTTTCAAAACAATATCAAGCACTTGCTCGCGCAAAGCGGTTACCTGCACACCATCGCGCTGCGCTTGTTCTAAGATTTTTTGTTTGATTGCGTTCATAACTGAAACAGCCTTTCAGACGGCCTTGTTAATAAAAAATTACATTATAACGTGTTTGTTCAATTTCAGATAACAAAGAGGCCGTCTGAAATGTTCAGACGGCCTGATGCCGATTACTTAAACCAAGATTTAATTTTTCCAAACAAAGACATACTTTGTTTTTCAAACGTTTCTGCCTTCACTGGAGCAGGCGCGTCACGGTAAACTTTCATGCCTGCAAAGGTCTGGGCAACCGGCATGATTTCGATGGAATTGACGTTCATCCGCGCAGGACGTTGATAGAGCCATAAAGCGGTATCGGCAATATCTTGCGGCTGGATAAACTCGACATTCTCATAAACCTCGGCCGCACGCTGATCGTCACCTTTGAAACGGACGTTGGAAAACTCGGTATCGCCGCACAAGCCCGGTTCGATATTGGTAATGCGGATGTTTTTGTCTGCCAATTCGGCGCGCAGGTTCATACTGAATTGGCGCACAAAAGCCTTGGTCGCGCCATAGACATTACTGCCTGAATAAGCATAACTGCCGGCAATCGAACCCAAATTGATGATGTAGCCCTGTTTGCGCGCTACCATTTGCGGCAAAATCTGGCGGGTCAGAAAAGTCAGGCCGATGATATTGGTTTGAATCATGGTTTCCCAATCGCCAAAATCGGCTTTATCAGCGGAATCCAGACCTAAAGCCAAACCGGCATTGTTGATCAGGCAATCAATTTCAGCTAAATGCTCGGGCAGACTGTTCAAAGCGTTTTGAATCGACTCCGTACGAGAAACATCCATTTCCAAAGGGTAAAACTGCTCGCCCAATTCCTCTGCCAACTGCTGCAATTTGTCTTCGCGCCTTGCCGCGCCGATGACATGATAGCCTGCCGCAACAAAGGTGCGGCACATCGCCGCGCCGAATCCTGCCGATGCCCCGGTAATCAAAATTGCCATATCGTTTCCTTTCTGTACTCGTTTCAGACTTGGGTTTAAGGTATGATAACGCCTTATCAGACGGCCTAAGCGTTTGGCTGGCTGATTTTAAATTTAACGATAATCATATCATTACAATAGGACACACTCCATATGAAAACCCGTTTTCTCCCTGTTGCTTTGGCAACAGTGGTGCTTACGCTTTCCGCCTGCGGCGGCAGCGGCGCGCCTTCCCAGCCTAAAGGCCCGATTTCCGAAGACCGTACGGCCGCGTTCAAATCCATGATGCCTGAGTTTACCCGCATGGGCAAAATGGTTAAAGACGAAGAGCCTTACGACGTTGAGAAATTCAAACAAGCTGCAGCCACTTTTGCTGAAAACAGCAAAAAACCGTTCACCCTGTTTGAATCCGATCCTCAAGGCAACGGCCGCGCCCTGCCTGCCATCTGGACAGACACGGCAACATTCAAAGCTGAAGAAGAAAAATTCGTCGCAGCAGTTGAGAAACTCAACGCCGCCGCCCAAACCGGCAAGCTCGAAGAAATCAAAGCCGCTTACGGCGAAACCGGTGCAAGCTGCAAATCTTGCCACGATACATTCCGCGGTCCGGAATAAGGCTTAAAGCAATAAAGGCCGTCTGAAATATCATTTTCAGACGGCCTTTTCTTCAACTGCCTTCAAACCTTTCTATATCGACTTTATATTTTGCATTTCATGTTTTTTACCGGTTTCATTTGAAACCGACGGCTCAATTCACATAGCGCAATCAAATTTTCTTCTTCCAGCTGTTTAAATTCAATTAAATCTCCCTTCTTCTCAACCACCCAAATTCAAATTCAGACCTGCTTTATCTTTTCAGCCAGATTAATCATATGCGGGTGGATTATCTTCTAAAACAAAATTTTACTTTATTTTTTAATAAATAAAAACCATTATTAAAATATTTGTAAAGTTTAATAATATGTTATAAAGTAGCGGCTTCGTTTCTGAGGTAACTATCATGAATCCGAATTTCAAATTAAATCTACTAACATTATCTTTACTGGCTATAACAAGTATCGCACACGCAGAAGACGAGGTTTCAACTCAAGAGCTTGATGAAATTCAAGTCAAAGGCAAACACATTGCCAAAGAGAAAAAAGTTTTTACCGAAGGCCAAGCCAAAAGTTCGCGTGAACGCATTTATCAATCCAGCGAAAACATTGATACCATCGTTCGGAGCATGCCCGGCGTTTTTACCCAACAAGACAAGGGATCGGGGGTATTGGCGGTCAATATCCGTGGCGATAGCGGTTTGGGACGTGTCAATACGATGGTTGACGGCGTAACCCAAACCTTCTATTCCACTTCTGCCGATGCCGGACGCAGCGGCAGCTCCTCGCAATTCGGTACGGCACTGGATCCCAATTTTATTGCCGGCGTGGATGTAACCAAAGGCAGTTTCACAGGTGCCAACGGCATCAATGCCTTATCCGGTACAGCCAATTTCCGTACTTTGCGGGTAGACGATGTGGTACACGGAAACAATACCTTCGGCCTCTTGACCAAAGGATTGACCGGCACAAACAGCACCAAAAGCAACTTTATGGCAACCGGAGCAGTACAAAAATGGTTTGACAGCGGTGCGCGCCTTGGCGCGTTATATGGCTACAGCCACCGTAATGTCGAGCAAAACTATAAAGTAGGCGACGGCGGTCAGCGTATCGGCAATTTTGGCGAAGAATATTTGGACCGTAAAAAACAAGAATATTTTGAACGCAACTTATTAAAATTCGACCAAGGGCAAAATCGTTGGGTTCGCGACTTTTCCAAGCGCAATGCGGTCGGTAAAAGCTATTGGGACTACCCTTTCTCCAAAAAATATAACGATCCTGAAGTTTTACAAAGAGATTATGTCGATGACTTGGAAAGAGGCTGGAAAGAGAATTTGGCACCGCAATGGGATCTGACTCCAATCGACCCGACCAGCCTGCAACAACGCTCAAACAGCCATTTGGTCAAAGTGGAATACGAAAACGACAACAACAAGCTGAACCTTCAGCTTCGTACCATGAACAACCGTATCGGCAGCCGAAAAGTAGAAAACCGCAACTACCAAGCCAATTACAACTTAAACATTGGCGATTATGTCGATTTAAACGTGTTGGCCGCCCATAATTTGGGAAAACAAAAATATCCGAAAAACTCACGTTTTTCAGGATGGGGACTGCTTGATTATTTGGAAACCAAAAATACGGCCAATCTTTTGGATATCAACAACAGCTTTTCTTTCAAACTTCCCCAAAAAACAGATTTAAAAACTACTGTCGGTTTCAATTTCTTTAAAAACCAATACAGTAAAAACCGCTTTCCGGAAGAGCTGAGCCTGTTTTATGACGGCCCGGATCAAGATGCCGGCCTGTACAGCTTTTTAGGCCGCTTCAAAGGCGACAAAGGAATATTTCCTCAAAAATCAACCATATTGCAACCTTCAGGCCAGCAAAAATTCAATACGTTCTATTTTGATACTTCCTTGAAAAAAGGCATTTATCAATTGAATTACAGCGCCAATATGGTCAACTACCGCTACAAGGGCGAATATACCGACTACTTCAATACCCAAGAAGACTTTAAAAAAGCATTTGGAGAAGATTCTGAAATTTATAAACAGCATTGCACGCCAAGCTGCGACCTTTACGAACCGGTTTATACCAAATCCGGTAAAAAGCATGCGGTAAACCATTCGGTGGCATTAAACATCAATGTCAACGACTACTTTATGCCGTTTATCAGCTATTCGCGTACGCATAGAATGCCGAATATTCAAGAAATGTATTTTTCACAAATCGGCGACTCGGGCGTCAATACTGCCCTTAAGCCGGAACAGGCCAATACTTACCAAATAGGCTTCAATACCTTCAAAAAAGGGATTTTCAAGCCGGACGATGTATTGGGTTTCAAACTGGTCGCCTATCGCAGCAGGATAAACAACTATATCCACAATGTTTATGGCAAATGGTGGGATTTGGATAAAGCACCCAGCTGGGTAACCAGCACCGGCCTGCAATACTCTATCCAGCATCGAAACTATGCCAAACCTGTTCATAAAAATGGTTTGGAAGTGGAAATGAACTATGATTTCGGCCGCTTTTTTACAACCCTGTCTTACGCATATCAAAAAACCAACCAGCCGACCAATTATAGCGATGCCAGCGAATCGCCCCGCAACTCTTCTAAAGAAGACCAAATTAAACAGGGCTACGGCTTAAGCAAAATTTCACGCTTACCCCGAGATTATGGCCGTTTTGAATTAGGATCCCGATGGTTGGGCAACAAATTGACCATCGGCGGCATTATGCGCTATTACGGCAAAAGTACACGGGCGACGACTGAGGAGGAATTTGTTGACGGTACAACCGGCGCCAATACCTACTCTTCACATCAAATGGGCAGAAGAGTGATCAAAAAAACAGAAAGCATCAACAGACAGCCAATGATTTTTGATTTCTATGCCAATTATGAACCAAAGAAAAACCTTATTCTTCGTTTCGACATTCAAAATGCGTTCAATAAACGCTATGTCGATCCTTTGGATGCTGCAAACGATGCCGCAACCCAGCGCTATTTCAGCGTATTTGAAAGAAAAGGCGGTTGGGATGATGAGGAAGTCGAATGCGATGCCAACGGTTTATGCAATGGCAAATATGGCGGCACGACACGCTCCGTCTTGAACAACTACGCGCGCGGCAGGACTTTGCTGTTTACCATCAGTTATAAGTTCTAAACCTATCTATCAGTATTCTTAATATTGCACTGATTAAAAAGCCGACAAACACAATGTTTGCCGGCTTTTTTCAATATATTCTCAAAATTTTTTTCATCTATACACAACAAAAAACCTACCCTTGCGGGCAGGTTTTCAATAATGACGGATTACAGGCCGCTAAGACGGGCTGTATCGTGTGCAATCATCAATTCTTCATTGGTAGGAATCACAACGGCAACAGCTTTGCTGTCGGCAGTGGTAATCACACCGGCATTGCCGAAGCGGGCTTTCAGGTTGGCTTCTTGGTCAATGTACAGACCGAGGAAACCCAAGTAGCCCAATACACGTTCGCGGATGATGTCGGAGTTTTCACCGATACCGCCGGTGAAGACCAATGCGTCCAAACCGCCTGCCGCGACTGTCATGCTGCCGATGTATTTAGCCAAGCGGTAGATGAACATTTCCAAAGCCAGTTTGGCGCCTGGATGACCTTTTGCAGCTTCTTCTTCGATAGTACGGCAGTCATTGGACAAACCTGAAATACCGAGCAGACCTGATTTTTTGTTCAGCATGTCGGTGATTTGGGCGATGGTCATGTTGGCATTTTCAGCCAAGAAGCTGAAAACTGAAGGGTCGATATCGCCGCTGCGGGTACCCATAACCAAACCTTCCAGCGGAGTCAGACCCATGCTGGTATCGCGTGATTCGCCGTTGGCGACGGCGGTAATAGATGCGCCGTTACCCAAGTGGGCAATCACCATGCGCAGGTCTTTTTTGTCTTTGCCGAGGAAGCGTGCAGTTTCGTCAGAAACGAAGCGGTAGCTGGTACCGTGCGCACCGTAGCGGCGCAAGCCGTATTTTTCATACAACTCATGTGGAACAGCATATTTGTAAGCGTGTTCAGGCATGGTTTGATGGAATGCGGTGTCGAATACGACAACGTTCGGCAGGCCTTTGAAGATGCTTTGTGCAGCACGCAGACCCAAAAGGTGTGCCGGGTTGTGCAGAGGAGCAAGTGGAATACATTTTTCGATACCGTCGATAACTTCGTCAGTAACCAAAATGGATTCGCTGTACAATTCGCCGCCACTTACCACGCGGTGGCCGATCGCACCGATACGGGTGTCGAGGCCGTGGGCTTTGAGTTCGTCCATCAGGGCTTCTACCGCGCCGGTATGGTCTGGCTTGGCAGTCAATTCAACTTTATGTTTTTCGCCGTTGAATTTGAAGGTAATGTAGGCATCAGGCAGATTGAGTTTTTCTGCCAAGCAGCTCAGCAATACTTCGCCGCTGTCATTGTCCAATACGGCACCTTTGAGAGAAGAGCTGCCGCAGTTCAAAACCAAGATTAATTTTTGTGTCATTTTATGCTCCTTGAGGTTTCAGACGGCATTTTTTGTCGGGGCCTGACTGCTGCTCCGGCTATGTTGCACCCCTTGTGGGACGTAGTGGGTAGCGGTCTGAACAGATTAACAAAGTAAACGTCGTATTCTAACAAAAAATGTAATCGGCTGCTTGACTTAATATTTGATGTAAAATGGACGGAATTTTATTTTAGGCCGTATGAAAAAATGACGGCGTTTTTGAAGATTTCCCGATATGCATTATTTCAGTATCCATACTCAAGACGGCGAACACGCCGGATTTTTTATTATGTTAGCAGATGATGAATCGCAAAATCCGCCGCAAAGCGGACGCTTTGTAATCAAGCTGCAAAACGAAGATGCAGCCGAAGCGGCTGTATTATCGCCTTTTGAGCAAACCGATATCCCGCAATACTGGCGCGTAGTTAAAGACCGTATCGAATTGTTTTTTGATGATAAAAATATCGGTGCGTTGCGCAACGAATACCTGACCATCAGCGGTAAAACCTTTATCCTGACCGATTTGACCGGAGCGATGTAATGGAAAGTATGTTTATCCTTGTCCCCATCAGCATTATTTTGGCCTTTATCATCGGCTGGTTTTTCTGGTGGTCGGGTAAAAACGGACAGTTTGACGACCTTGAAGGCCCTGCGCACCGCATTTTGATGGACGACGACTCCACTGAAAAACTGATCGAAAAAGACGAAGACAAAGAATCTAAACAATGAGCCTTAAAAAAGACAATCTGAATTTCCACACGACCCGCCGTTTTGCGCCGCTCTTTGGGACGCAGTTTTTAGGCGCGTTTAACGATAATGTGTTCAAAACCGCATTATTCGTGATGATCAGTTTTTACGGTTTAGGCAAAAACGACTTGCTGCCGCCCAGCCAAATGCTAAACTTAGGCGCAATGCTGTTTATCCTGCCCTACTTCCTGTTTTCCGCGCTCTCAGGGCAGCTGAGCAATAAATTCGATAAAGCCGTTTTGGCACGTTGGATCAAGCTGTTGGAAATCATCATCATGGCAGTGGCGGCGTATGGCTTCTACATCCAATCCGCGCCTTTGCTTTTAATCTGCCTGTTTTGCATGGGCACGCAATCGACTTTGTTCGGCCCGCTGAAATATGCCATTTTGCCCGATTACCTCAACGACAAAGAGCTGATTATGGGCAACAGCCTGATTGAATCGGGTACGTTTATCGCTATCTTGCTCGGCCAAATTTTGGGCACGGCAGTCGCAGGCGTTCCGCCGTATATTGTTGGCGGTTTGGTGTTATTGGTCGCTATCGGCGGCTCGATGACCAGCCTGTTTATGCCGTCTGTAGCCGCTAAAATGCTAGACACAAAAATCGAATGGAACATCATCAAAGGCACGAATTCACTGATTCGTGAAGCGGCAGCCAATCGTCCCGTATTCACTTCCATCATCGGTATTTCATGGTTTTGGTTTGTCGGCTCGGTTTATACCACCCAACTGCCGACGTTCACGCAAATCCATTTGGGCGGCAACGATAATGTGTTCAACCTGATGTTGGCGCTGTTCTCCATCGGCATCGCCATCGGCTCGGTGTTATGCGCCAAACTCAGCCACGAGCGCCTGATTTTGGGCTTGGTTACCATCGGCACTCTGGGGCTGACGGTCTGTGGATTATTGCTGGTGTGGCTGACCCAAGGCCAACGCTTTACCGAATTAAACGGCATTATTTGGTTTTTATCGCAAGCCCAAGCGTATCCGATTATGCTCGTGATGTCGGCCATCGGCTTTTTCGGCGGTTTCTTCTCCGTACCGCTCTACACTTGGCTGCAAACTGCCAGCAGCGAAACCTTCCGCGCCCATGCTGTTGCCGCCAACAACATCATCAACGGCGTGTTTATGGTGTCGGCTGCCATTTTGAGCGCGGTTTTGCTGATGTTGTTCAACAGCATCACGCTGCTGTATTTGATTGTTGCCGTAGGTAATATTCCGTTGATTGTTTACCTCATCAAACGGGAACCGAAATTTATCGGGGATTTGACCGCTTTGTTGAAAATCAGCAAATAAGGCCGTCTGAAATGTATCCCCACCATGCACATTTTCACTGTTCAATCGCGTGGACAGCTTGTGCATAAATCAGATTACTGTCTGATTTAAAATTAAAAAACACATCTGCCTAAATTTTAAGCACAACTTTACCGCCAAACAAAATGCACATTTTCCCCAAACAAGCGTGTGCAAAGGCTGTGAATAAGTAAGCTTAATAATTGATATTTCAAAGAAAGACGATAATTGATTAATTTTTAGGCAGTTTATTAAAGGCCGTCTGAAACCTTTTTCAGACGGCCTGAGAGTATAATAACCACCTACCTTATAGTTCCCAAACGATATGATTTACCCATGGCATGAAACCCAATGGCAACAGCTCGCCGCCCATTGGCAAAACCGTCCCAACGCTTGGCTGTTTACCGGCAAAGAAAATACCGGCAAAACCGAGTTTGCCCGCTTTGTCGCGCAGGCATTGCTGTGCGAATCGCCCAAGTCCGGTCATGAACCCTGCGGCGAGTGTGCTTCGTGTCATTTATTCAGCCAAAATACCCATCCCGACTTTTATGAACTCACGCCGGAAATTCCCGAAGGCGAGGCAACAGGACGCAAACTCCTGCAAATCAAAATCGATGCCGTGCGCGATATTGTGGAAAACATTTACCTGACTGCTGTCCGTGGCGGCCTGCGCGTGGTATTGGTGCATCCGGCGGAAAGCATGAACACACAGGCGGCAAACGGTTTGTTGAAAGCTCTGGAAGAGCCGCCGCAACACGTCGTTTTCCTGCTCGTTACCCATGCACGCGACAAACTCCTGCCCACCATCAAAAGCCGTTGCCGCCAGATGGTGCTGCCCTCGCCTACCCATGAGCAGGCTGCGGCATACCTGCGCCAACAGGGCGTGGAAAATGCCGAAGCCATGTTGGCATTCCACAGCGGCGCACCTTTATTCACGCCGACTCCAGAATTGGACGCATTACGCGAAGAGTTGCTGACGCTGCTGGCTGCCCCGCGCCTGTTGGCCATACTCGACTACGCCGCCGCGTTCGACAAACAAAAACAACCGCTGGCCGTTTTCATCGACTGGCTGCAAAAGTGGCTGATGGATGTCGGCTTGGCACAACAAAACATGGCGCCGCTTTATTATCCGCACCATGCCCAAGCCCTGCTTCAGACAGCCTCTAAAACCGATTCACGCAAGCTGTTTGCCCTATTGGGCCGTCTGAACGCGCTCAACCCTTACGGATATCATACCTTGAGTGTTAAAATGCAGCTTGAGTATCTGCTTATCGAATATTTGGATTTTTGGCAAAACAAACCCTAACAGGTAATCAATGATGAATAAAAAAGACATTCCGGCGAAGATGTTGGCTTTGCAACTCAAAGACCCCAATTTGTTGTACAACTGCTATATGCCGTTTTTAGAACACGGCGGCCTGTTCGTACCGACCGATGACGTATTCTCACTAGGCGAAGACATCCTCTTGGCCGTCGAAATCGCCGACTATCCCAAACGCTTCCTGCCAACCAAAGTCGTTTGGATCAATCCGGCGCGCACTTCAGCCCACCGTCCCAAAGGCGTAGGACTTGCATTCTCCGAACACGAAAGCTGCCTGCAGGCAAAAAACCTGATCGAAGCCGAGCTTGGCCCGCGTCTGCGCAGCGACCGCACTACTTTTACCCTGTAATAAATACCATGTATTTAATCGATTCACATTGCCATCTCAACTTTGACGGCTTAAAAGACCGCCTGCCCGAAGTCTTTGCCAACATGGAAGCGCAAAGCGTCAAACAGGCGCTTGCCATCAGCGTCAGCAAACAAAGTTTTGCCGAAGTCTTCGACATTGCTCAGGCAAACGACCACATCTACTGCACCATCGGCATACATCCCGACAGCCAAGAAGCAGAAGAATTTACCATTGCCGAAATGGTAGAAGCGGCCAAACATCCCAAAATCGTCGGTATCGGCGAAACCGGTTTGGACTATTACTGGTGCAAAGGCGATTTGTCATGGCAACATCAACGCTTTACCGACCATATCCAAGCCGCCAACGAAAGCGGCCTACCCGTTATCGTCCACACACGCGATGCAGCCGAAGACACATTGCGGATTTTGAAAGAGTGCCACACCAACTCCGGCGTGATTCACTGCTTCTCTGAAGACGTCGCCTTTGCCAAAGCCGCTTTGGATTTGGGCATGTATATCTCCTTCTCCGGCATTGTAACGTTTAAAAATGCACCGCTGATACAGGAAGCCGCCAAATACGTCCCTGCCGATAGAATCTTGGTAGAAACCGATGCGCCCTTCCTCGCGCCGGTTCCCAAGCGCGGCAAACAAAACGAGCCGTCCTACGTCCGCTATACGGCTGAGTTCTTAGCCAATCTGCGCGGCGAGAGCTTGGAAACATTGGCACAAAACACCAGCGACAATTTCTATCGCCTGTTTAAGAAAGTACCCGATGGCCGTCTGAACAATGGCTAGGTCTCAAAGTCTCTAAACATTGGCTCTGCCAACCCGTCATCAGGATTCTGCCTCAAACTCAACGGTAAACTCGAAATGGCTTGAGACAGAAACGCAATCGGCTTGCGCTATCTTCAGAACGGCAAACTTTTGAAGAATGGGAATATTCCCATCAACACAATAAATAAGTTTAAATTCAAAATATTGCTTTCCTAAGCCCAGCAAAGCTCAAGGCCGTCTGAAAGTATTTTCAGACGGCCTCTTGCTTATTTTACCGATAGGATGTAAAACCTATCCTTCGAAATAAACGGTTCATCGAAACCGTACATCAATCGACACAATATGGACACAAACTCCGAAATGCACACCCACCCTAATTTTTACGCTATGCTGACTGCAGCCTGCCAAAAAAACGGTAAAGGCACAGTCATTTTCAACGACAAAGAAAAAATCAGCTATTCCTCCCTCAAACGCGAAGTAGAAACCGTCGCCGCCTATCTGCAACACCAAGGCGTACAATTTAGCGACAGGGTCGCCCTTGTCGTTTCCAACTCTCCCGAATTTATTGCCGCCTATTTCGCCATTACTTCCATCGGCGCGGTAGCCGTCCCACTCAACGTCTTTTTGAAAAGCGAAGAATTTTCCTACATCCTTAATGACTGCGGCGCACGCTTTATGTTCGCCTCCGCGCCGTTGGCCAAAGAACTCAAAAACATCAAAGCCAAAACCAAAGTCAATAAAATCATCTGGATTGGCGAAACCAAAGCCGCCAGTGGCGATGACAGCTATTTCGATGCCGCGCGTACATTCCCCGGCAAGCCGAATCTGAGCCGTCAGCCGTCTGCCAACGATTTGGCGCACATTATCTACACCTCCGGCACAACCGGCCACCCCAAAGGCGCATTAATCAGTTATAGCAACCTGTTTTCCAACCTTTCGGGCATCGAACAAATTTTCCAAATTTCGCAAAAAGACCGCTTCGTCGTCTTCTTGCCCATGTTCCACAGCTTTACGCTGACTGCCATGGTTTTGCTGCCGATATATCAAGCCTGCTCGATTATTTTGGTCAAATCCGTCTTCCCGTTCTCCAACGTGTTGAAACAGGTTTTACTCAAACGCGCTACCGTTTTTCTCGGCGTACCGGCTATTTACACTGCCATGAGCAAAGCCAAAATCCCTTGGTATTTCAGATGGTTCAACCGCGTCCGCCTGTTTATCAGCGGCGGCGCGCCTCTGGCCGAACAAACCATTGACGACTTTAAAGCCAAATTCCCGCGCGCCAAATTGCTGGAAGGCTACGGCTTGAGCGAATGCTCGCCCGTTGTGGCCGTCAATACGCCCGACCGCCAAAAAACCGCCAGCGTCGGCGTTGCCCTGCCCGGCCTCACCGTGAAAGCCGTCGATGACGAATTGATCGAAGTGCCGCGCGGCGAAGTGGGCGAACTCATCGTCAAAGGCGACTCGGTGATGCAAGGCTACCTCAATATGCCTGATGCCACAGATGAAACCATTGTTAACGGTTGGCTGAAAACCGGCGACTTCGTCACCATAGACGAAGATGGCTTCATCTTCATCGTTGACCGCAAAAAAGACCTGATTATCTCCAAAGGCCAAAACGTCTATCCGCGCGAAATCGAAGAAGCCATCTACAAACTCGAAGCTGTGGAAGCCACTGCCGTAATCGGCGTGAAAGACCAATACGCCGATGAAGAAATCATTGCCTTTATCCAACTCAAAGAAGGCATGAAACTGGAAGAAGCCGAAGTCCGCAGCCACCTGCGCGGCCTGTTGGCAAACTTTAAAATCCCCAAACAAGTCATCTTCCAAGACGAGCTGCCGCGCAATGCCACAGGCAAAGTATTAAAACGCAAACTCAAAGAACAGTTTCAAGACTAAACCGCTGTTTCAGACGGCCCCTTGATTCATGCAGGCCGTCTGAAAATCTGTCATCAACAAACTTTTCAGATGGCCACGACCATGACTACACCTATACTCGAAATCGAAAACCTAAACGGCTCCTTTCCGAGCAAACAAGTTTTGTACGATATCAACCTTACCCTGCAACCTGGCCGCAAACTGGCATTGGTCGGCGAGAGCGGCAGCGGCAAAACCGTATTGTCGCAAGGCATTATGCGCCTCAATCCGATGGTTACCTTTGAAGGCAGTCTGAAATATTGCGGAACCGATCTGCTGACGCAGCCCGAACGCGCCCTGCAAAAACTGCGCGGTCGCGAAATCGGCATGGTGTTTCAAGAACCGATGACCGCCCTCAACCCCGTCATGCGTGTCGGCGAACAAATCGCCGAAGTCCTGTCCCTGCATTTGGGTTTGGATAAAAAACAGGCATGGGTGCGCGCTATCGAACTCCTGGACGAAACCGGCATCCACCAGCCCGAGCAAAAAGCCCAGGCATACCCTTTCCAACTTTCCGGCGGACAACGCCAACGCGCCATGATTGCCATGGCCGTATCAGCCCAGCCCAAGCTCCTGATTGCCGACGAACCGACCACTGCTTTGGACGTTGCCGTTCAAGCCCAAATTCTCGACCTGCTCTCACGCCTGCAGGAAGACCACGGCATGACCATGCTCTACATTACGCACGACTTGAACCTTGTACGCCGTTTTGCCGATGATGTCGCCGTTATGCGTAACGGCCGTATTCTCGAAACCGGCAAAGCAGCCGAAGTCTTCGCCAATCCGCAGCACGAATACACCAAAATGCTGCTCAACGCCGGCACAATGCGCAAAGTGGCTCCTTTACCTGCAAACCCAGCCACCGTACTCAAGGCCGAACAAATCGCCTTTTCCATCAAAGAATCAGACGGCTGGTTTAAAAAACGCGACAAAACCATCCTCAACCCCATTTCTTTCGATCTCAAATCAGGGGAGACATTGGGCATCATTGGCGAAAGCGGTTGCGGCAAAACCACGCTGGCGAAAGCCGTTATGCACCTTATCGATTCCGAAGGCAGCCTGATTGTCAACGGCGAGCCATGGAAACGCGAATTGAGACGCGAAATCCAAATGGTGTTCCAAGACCCGTTCGGCGCATTCAATCCGCGCATGAACGTCTTCGATACCGTTTCAGAGGCCTTACGCGTACACGAACCTGAAATGCCGCGCGAAGAAATGCGCCGCCGCGTCGAGGAAGTCCTCAAACAAGTCGGTCTGCCCGAAGACGCACTTGAACGCTATCCGCACGCATTCTCCGGCGGCCAGCGCCAACGCCTCGCCATCGCCCGCGCCATCATTGTCCGCCCAAAAATCCTCGTATTGGATGAACCAACCAGCGCGCTTGATGTCCAATGGCAACAACAAATCCTTGAATTGCTCAGCAGCCTGCAAAAAGAATACGGCCTCGCCTTCATCATCATCAGCCACGACCTCGCCGTCATCCGCGCCATTTCCCACCGCGTGATGGTGTTGAAAGACGGCAAAGTCGTTGAGGAAGGCGAATGCGAAAACGTGTTTGCCAATCCAAGCAGCGACTATACGCGCCATTTGATTGCACACTCCGGCCACATGGTTCAAGAGGCCGTCTGAATCTTTAAGGATTACGATAGGCACATTTCAAAAAAACTATTACCGGGTGGCGGCACTTGAAATTTTCCCTGTCTGCCACTATTCTGAACAACGTATTTATTAATCCCGATTTAAAAGGAAACAAACATGAGCAGCGAATTGATTATCCACGCCAGCGATGCCAGCTTCGAACAAGACGTTTTGAAATCCGACGTACCTGTATTGCTGGACTTCTGGGCACCATGGTGCGGCCCTTGCAAAATGATTGCCCCAATCTTGGACGACATCGCCTCCGAATTCCAAGGCCGTCTGAAAGTCGTTAAAATCAACATCGACGACAATGAAGCCACTCCTGCCAAATTTGGCGTTCGCGGCATCCCTACCCTGATGGTGTTCAAAAACGGCGAAAACGTTGCCACTAAAGTCGGCGCATTGGCTAAAGGTCAACTGACTGCATTCGTTGAAGCTTCTATCGCTTAAGGCTTTAAGCATATAAAAAGGCCGTCTGAAAATTGTTTTCAGACGGCCTTTTTTGTATTCATTAAGCAGCCAATGGTTTCAAAGTCAGGCTGATATTGTCAGCTTTCACTTTAAACAGCAAATCAATATTCGGATGTTTACCCGGATTGGCTTCGGCATCGGCAACATGTTCGGCAAACCATGCCAGGCCGCGTTCTGCTGCCGCTGCATCCAGCTTGCTGTCAAACTCTTGTGCCAAAGCATAGTAAAGCTTGAGCGAGCCTTGTTTGCCGGGCGCATTGGGAATGTGATGAACCACATTGTCCTCTTTATCGAAAATATCCAAGCCGCTCAAATGGTCGATAGCAGGCATGGTGGCCAGATTATCTTGGAAGCTCATGATTGTCCTTTCTGATGTGGGTTTTAAAGCAAACCATATAACAAGGCCGTCTGAAAGTTGATGTTTGACACTTTTCAGACGGCCTTAAACATTTCAATTAACGTGTACCGAAAATCTTATCGCCGGCATCGCCCAAGCCTGGGATGATGTAGCCGTGTTCGTTCAAGTGACTGTCGAGCGCGGCAGTGTAGATGGTTACATCAGGATGCGCGTCATTGACGGCTTTCACGCCTTCCGGAGCGGCAACCAATACCAATGCTTTGATATTGCTGCAACCTTTGGCTTTCAGTAAGTCGATGGTCGCAACCATAGAGCCGCCGGTCGCCAACATTGGGTCAATAATCAGCGCGGGACGTTCGTCCATGCTGTCGACAAATTTTTCAAAATAAGAAACCGGTTTCAAAGTTTCTTCATCGCGCTGCAAGCCGACAACGCTGATTTTGGCAGTCGGAATCAGGTCGAGTACGCCGTCGAGCATACCCAAACCGGCACGCAAAATCGGGACGACGGTCAGCGTTTTGCCTTTGATGCGGTCGCCTTCAATAGAGCCGCACCAGCCGTCAATAATGTATTTTTCGGTTTCAAAGTCACGGCTGGCCTCATATGCCATCAGACGTGCCAACTCGGTGGTAAGCGTGCGGAATTTGTAAGTGCTGCAATCCGCTTCACGCATCAGCGTGAGTTTGTGGCGGACTAAAGGGTGGTTGATAACGGTAACGTTCATGTTGATTTTCCGAATTGCGTTGATGGAGGGGGATTATACTTTTTTTCGCATGGCGCGCAAAGTGCGTATTTATGCGAAAGGCCGTCTGAATCAGGGTTTCAGACGGCCTTTGTCAACAATTTTACATTACGGAATATTGTAGATGATTAAGCTTTCAGCAATTCTTGCAGTTCGCCGGCTTCGTACATTTCCATCAAAATGTCAGAACCGCCGACAAATTCGCCGTTGACGTACAGTTGAGGAATAGTCGGCCAGTCGCTGTATTCTTTAATGCCTTGGCGTACGGCATCGTTTTCCAATACGTTGACAGTCACATAGTCGGTGCAACCTGCCGCATTCAGGATTTGTACGGCGCGGGAAGAGAAGCCGCATTGTGGGAACTGCTTCGTGCCTTTCATGAACAATACGACGCGGTGGGTGGTTACGACTTCTTTGATTTGATCGTGGATAGAGGACATGTGTGTTCCTTTTACTAAATCGGTTGTTCGGGGAAAATCAAATTTCCCGCCATTATACGCAAATTGATGGAATTGAGGGGGTGTTTCTCAACGTCGGATCTGACCGTTGCCGTTGATATAAAATTTGGTCGAAGTCAGCGCTTCCAAACCCATCGGGCCGCGGGCGTGCATTTTTTGGGTGGAAATACCGATTTCCGCGCCCAATCCGAAAACAAAGCCGTCGGTAAACCGAGTGGACGCATTGACATAAACCGCCGCTGCATCAATGCTTTCTTGAAAAAACTCGGCATGGGCAATGCTTTGGGTCACAATCGCTTCCGAGTGATGCGTCGTATGGTCGTTAATCCAATCGACGGCTTCTTCCACCGATTTCACTGTCTTGACCGACATAATATAGTCAAGAAACTCGGTACTGTAATCTTCCTCGGTTACCAAAACAGCATTTTTAAACATACGCAGTGCTTCCTGATCGGCTCTAAATTCGACCGGATGCACTTTGGCAACTGCTTCTTCCAGTTTGGGCAAAAACGCCTCCGCTATCTTTTCGTGGACAACCAAAGATTCAGCTGCATTGCACACGCTCGGACGCTGCGTTTTGGCGTTCACGACGATATCGACTGCCATCTCCAAATCGGCACTGTCGTCCACATAAATATGGCAATTACCGACTCCGGTTTCAATGACGGGAACTTTCGATTTCTCTTTCACCGTCTGAATCAAGCGCGCGCCGCCGCGCGGAATCAGCACATCAATATAATCGATTGCCTGCATCAATTCCTCGGCAGCGGCATGACTGGTATCTTCAACCAGCTGCACTACATCGGCATCCATTCCCGCTTTTACCAAAGCCTGCCTGATGACGGCAATCAATGCGGTATTTGAATGGATCGCGTCGCGACCGCCACGCAAAATAATGGCATTGCCGGTTTTAAAGGCCAGAGAGAACGCATCAACTGAAACATTGGGGCGGCTTTCAAAAATCATGGCAACCACGCCCAAAGGCACGCGTTTCTGAACAATCTTCAAACCGTCCAGATTGGTATAGCCACGGACAACCTGCCCAATCGGGTCCTGTAAATCGGCAACCTGCCCAACGCCTTCCGCAATGCCTTTGATGCGTTCATGATTCAAGCGCAGCCTGTCGAGCATAATGTCCGAAATGCCGTTTTCTTTTGCAGTGGCCAAATCGCGGGCATTTTCCGCCAAAATTATCTCAGCCTGTTCAACCAACGCCGTTGCGACCTGACGCAGCAGATTGTTTTTTTCTACGCTTCCCAAGCTGATTAACGTTTTACTGGCTTTTTGGGCATTCTTGCCCAACTGTTCGATATAGCTCATCAAACCTCCCTATTTCTCTTGTGCAAACCAAGTTCCGATAGGCGCGCCATCTAAAACCTGAAGAATATCGCGCGGATTAGCGCTGTTCATCAACACCATCTGGCCGTGATGTTCAAACATCATCTGCGCGCTCTTAATCTTACTGAGCATGCCGCCTGTACCAAACTTACTGCCCGAGCCGCCGGCAGAAGCAATAATTTCTTCAGTAATATCTGCAACATGGCTGCGCAGCTTGGCATCGGCGTGAACGGCCGGATTTTTATCAAACAAACCGTCGATATCGGACAACATAATCAGTAAATCGGCTTTAACGATTTTCGCCACGACCGCCGACAAACGGTCGTTATCGCCAAACTTGGTGGCATGGTCCATCTCGTCTACGCTGACAGCGTCGTTCTCATTAACAATAGGGATGACGCCGATGGAAAGCAGGGATTCAAAAGCATTGGTAACGTTTGCCAAACTTTCCGGATATTCGACCACATCACGCGTCAGCAGGATTTGCGATACCGTCATCCGATAATGGGAAAAAATCTGCGAGTAAAGGCTCATCATGGCCACTTGGCCGACGCTAGAAACAGCCTGCTGCTGCGCCATTTCTGCCGGACGTTTTTCCATATTGAGGACATTCAACCCAAAGCCCATCGCGCCGGAAGACACCAGCACAATTTCTTTGCCCTTACTGACCAAGCTGGAAATGACAAAGGCCAGTTGGTCGATTTTTGCCAAATTGATTTTGCCGTTTGGCAACACCAAAGAACTGGTTCCAATCTTAATGACAATGCGTTTTACTGCTTCAAAATCTCGTTTCATTATTCTCCTCTGCTTTCTATTTTTATGATTGCATGCGGCATTATTTCAGCCAAACGTATCTACATCATAACTGCGAAGCAATAGAAAATACAGACAAAATTAAAAATGCTTCCTTTAAAAGCCGTATTTTCAGCTTCTATCCGAATCCGTTAACAACAAAACAAAAGGCCGTCTGAAACCCTATTTCAGGTTTCAGACGGCCTTTTACCGATTGTTGAAACTCTAGCCTGCAAAGATAAATACAGACCGTTCCCTATAAACGCTTATTAGTGATCAGAAATAATTTTCAGCATTTGCGCCAATACCTTAGGATTGGCCGCAACGATGTCGCCGCTTTCCAGCCAGCCTTCATTGCCGGACATATCGGTAACGATGCCGCCTGCTTCTTGGACAATCAATGCACCGGCGGCAATATCCCAAGGTTTGAGGTTGAACTCGAAGAAACCGTCCAAACGGCCGGCCGCAACGGCACACAAATCCAAAGAAGCCGCGCCTTCACGACGGCCGCCGGCGGTTTTTGACAAGAAATCTTTTAAAATTGCCAGATACTTGTCCATCATGCTTTGATCGACAACAGGGAAGCCGGTACCGATCAGGCAGCGGTTCAATTCGATGCGGTTGGAAACGCGGATACGACGGTCGTTGAGCAACGCGCCTTTGCCGCGGGAAGCCATATATACATCGTTACGCTCAGGTGCGTACACCAAAGCTTCTTGCAACACGCCTTTATGCAGGAGTGCCATAGAGATGGCGTATTGTGGATGGCCGTGAAGGAAGTTGGTTGTGCCGTCGAGCGGGTCGATAATCCATTCGTACTCGGCGGTGGCTTTACCGTGGGAGCCGCCTTCTTCGCAAGTGATTTTGTGATGCGGATAGGCTTCTTTAAGCGCTTCCACCAAAATCATTTCGGAGCTGCGGTCAACATCGGAAACGAAGTCGTTGAATGCTTTGCTGTCTACTTTGACGGCATCCAGATTGCCGGCGGCGCGAATCATCATTTGCCCTGCTTTACGGGCGGCTTTGAAAGCGGTATTTAAAAACGGATTCATGGTTTTCTTCCTAATTCAGGTAAAATACGCCCTAATGCGCCGAACAAGGCACACAAGAGGCTGTTAATCGTTTCCGATGCTGTTAAAGAACATTTCAGACGGCATGGAAAAAGGCCGTCTGAAAACAAAAAGATGGCGCATTATACCTGATTCCCGTACAAACAGAAAACAAAACATGACTTCCGAAAAACCCGCCCTGCCCGCTTATCTGGACAACATCCGCATCATCCTCACGCGCACCAGCCATCCTGCCAATATCGGCTCCGCCGCGCGCGCCATGAAAACGATGGGCCTGCACAAACTGACCATCGTCGCCCCCAATCTGATGGCAACGCCGATGACGGAAAATCCTCCCGTATTTGATCCGGAGCATCCGCAATCGTTTAAATTACCGGAAGAAAGTTTCATCCTCGCATCCGGTGCGGCAGACGTTTTGGAAAATGCCACCATTGCCGCTTCTTTGGACGAAGCCCTTGCCGACACCACCATCGCCTGCGCCCTGACCAGCCGCCGCCGCGAAATCACCGCGCCGCTGCAAACCCCGCGCGATTTGGTGCCCGAATTACTGCAGGCCGCCAACCGCGGCGAGAAAGTGGCACTGGTCTTCGGCAACGAAACTTTCGGCTTGAGCATAGAAGAAGTGCAGGCCTGCAACCGACTGATGACCATCAACGGCAATCCCGACTATTTCTCGCTCAACCTCGCCCAAGCCGTGCAGGTCGTGTGCTACGAAATCTTCAGTCAAACCGATTCGCCCATGACCCATCTGCAACAGGAAGACCACGCCGCGACCCACGAGCAAATCAAAGGCATGGTTGCCCACATGGAAAGCGTGATGAACGACATCGGCTTTTTCAACCGCCGCAACGGCGAGCGCCTGATGCGCCGTATGCAGAGCCTGTTCGGACGCGCCAACACGCAAACCGAAGACATCGATATCCTGCGCGGTTTTTTCAATACCGTCAGCCACCGTATCCATAAAAAAGACTGATTAAGGCCGTCTGAAAACATTTCCAGCCTTTCAGACGGCATGACTGATATTCGGATAAGCATGAATTACGCCCTAGACGCATTATGGTGGAAGCTCACCAGCCAACCCGTCCGCGACCTCGCCTCGCTGCTGACTGCGCCCCCTTTGTGGCAAAACGGTTGCGAATTGAGCGTGCGCGAACTATTGGGGGAACACGGTTTCCGCTACCTTTTGGCATTGGACGCCGATCCCGCACCGCTGATGGATTACCTCGCCCAACGCGCCCCGTTTGGTCATCGTCTCGGCATTTATGCTGAAGAGCTGTTGACTTTTTGGTTTGCCAACGCGCCGCACGCCAAACTGCACGCATACAATCTGCCCGTTTTTTCAGACGGCCAAACCTTAGGCGCTGCGGATTTCGTCGTTTCCCTCAACCAACAGCCCTACCATATCGAGCTGGCGTGTAAATACTACGGCGGAGACCAAGCGCAAAACCTGCGCGGCCTCAATCCTAAAGACATGCTGACGGACAAAGCCACCAAACTGGTGCAGCAATCCCAGCTGCTGCATACGCCGCAAGGCAAAGCAACCTTAACCGCACAAGGCCTGCCGGAAAATCTGCTTCCTGCTTCCATCGTGCGCGGCATCGGCTTTTTTCCACAAGGTTTCCATGCTTTTGAGCCGCCACTTAATCCATACGGCTGGCGCGGCGTCTATATTCAAGATTGGGCGGAATACGGGTTTGAACGCCAAGAAGCGCGTTATCACTTGCTCGACCGCATGGCCTATCTCGCGCCTGCGCGTGTCGCCGAAACCGAAGCATTGAACGAAACCGAAATCCGCCGTATCGACCAAGACTTGATTGCCGTTTTGGAATTACGGCCGGACGGCTTTTGGCACGAAATCGAACGCATCATGAAGGCCGTCTGAAACCCTTTACTAACTTTAAGAGAAACCCATTACATTATGAACGCCGCACAACTCGACCATACCGCCAAAGTTTTGGCTGAAATGCTGACTTTCAAACAGCCTTCCGATGCTGTCCTCTCCGCCTATTTCCGCGAACACAAAAAGCTCGGCCGTCAAGATCGCCACGAAATCGCCGAAACCGCCTTTGCCGCGCTGCGCCACTATCAAAAAATCAGCACTGCCCTGCGCCGTCCGCACGCGCAGCCGCGCAAAGCCGCTCTCGCCGCACTGATTCTCGGCAGAAGTACCAACATCAGCCAAATCAAAGACCTGCTTGATGAAGAAGAAACAGAGTTCCTCGGCAATTTGAAAGCCCGTAAAACCGAGTTTTCAGACGGCCTGAATACGGCCGCAGAATTGCCGCAATGGCTGGTAGAACAGCTGCAACAGCATTGGAGCGAAGAAGAAATCCTCGCCTTCGGCCGCAGCATCAACCAACCTGCCCCGCTCGACATCCGCGTCAATACTTTGAAAGGCAAACGCGATAAAGTGCTGCCATTGTTGCAAGCCGAAAGTGCCGATGCAGAGGCAACGCCTTATTCGCCTTGGGGCATCCGCCTGAAAAACAAAATCGCGCTTAACAAACACGAGCTGTTTTTGGACGGCACGCTGGAAGTCCAAGACGAAGGCAGCCAGCTGCTTGCCTTATTGGTGGGCGCAAAACGCGGCGAAATCATTGTCGATTTCTGTGCCGGCGCCGGCGGTAAAACCTTGGCTGTCGGTGCGCAAATGGCCAATAAAGGCAGAATCTACGCCTTCGACATCGCCGAAAAACGCCTTGCCAACCTCAAACCGCGCATGACCCGCGCCGGACTGACCAACATCCATCCCAAACGCATCAGCAGCGAACACGATACCCGTATCGCCCGACTAACAGGCAAAGCAGACCGTGTATTGGTGGACGCGCCCTGCTCCGGTTTGGGTACTTTACGCCGCAATCCTGACCTTAAATACCGCCAATCCGCAGAGACCGTGGCCAACCTTTTGGAACAGCAACACAGCATCCTCGATGCCGCCTCCAAACTGGTAAAACCGCAAGGCCGTTTGGTTTACGCCACCTGCAGCGTGTTGCCGGAAGAAAACGAGCTGCAAGTCGAACGTTTCCTGTCCGAGCATCTCGAGTTTGAACTCGTTAACGGCGCCGAACTGCTGCAAAGCCTGAAGATCGATTTGGATACCGGAAAATACCTGCGCCTCAACTCTGGAGAACACCAAACCGACGGCTTCTTTGCCGCTGTATTGCAACGTAAGGATTAAGGTTGAAAAAGGCCGTCTGAAATCCTTTCAGACGGCCTTTTTGATAGATTTTTTACATTAAAATCATTAGAAACGATAGTCGCGCTCTGCAATAATATACTTTAAGGCATGTATCTCGACCTTTTATCAGAATATTGTGAAAAGCTGGAAAAAATGCTCTATGCTTTGTAAATGTATGTGTTCTCGTTCAAAATTCGCCCGGTCATGCCTCAGGCAATACCCGATACGGACAACGATAATATATAAATCATTTGGTTAAAAATCATGTCGCATATTTATTCTTCCCCCACAAAGCCCCGTTTATTGTCATCGGCCGTTGCCGTCGCCTGCTGTCTGCTGCCGTTTCAGACGGCCTATGCATACAGCCTGCAAGACATCCTCAGGGACGCTTTAATCAGCGATCCGATTGTGCGTGAAGCCAAAGCCACTCAAGAAGCTGCGCAAAGCACGACCAAAGCCACGCGTGCGCGCCATTATCCTGTCGTTACCCTGACCGGCACGAAAGTGCTGGCGCAACACAATAAATACAACAGCAACGACATGGATGACGGTATCGGCGTGCGCGGCAGCGTAAACATCTACTCATGGGGTGCAATTGAAGCCGCCGTCCGCCGCGACCGCAGCCGCGAAGAATACTATCAACACAAATACACCGAAAGCCAAGAGCAGCTGGGCAGCGATATCGGCCGCCTCTACCTGAGCGCATTGCGTGCAAAAGAAACCCTGATCCTCAACGAACAGACTTTGGCGCGCCATAACGCCCTCATAAAAACCCTGACCACAATCGTCAAACAGGATGCCGGTCGCAACTTTGAACTGATTGAAGCGCGCGCACGCCAACTACAAGTGGCAAACATCATTGCCCAACAACGCCGCACCATGGATTTGGCGCTGAGCCGCCTGTCCCGCTATACCTCACGCCAGCTGACTGCCAACGATTTGGAAGATCCGTTTAAAAACGACACGGCAAAATCCATCAGCGAACGCTACAACAACCCCAACCGCAACAATAATCCGTCCTATCAGGCACAATTAGCCGAACGCGACAGCGTCCGTGCAGATTTGGATGCGTCCAAAGCCGAACGCCTGCCTGCCCTCAATTTGGAAGGCAGTGCAACGCGCAACACCAGACAGCTTTATTTAAACGTTGCATGGAATGTGCTGGATATTGCCGCACGACACAATGTAGAGCGCAATGCCAAATCATTGATTGCCGCAGAGGCCAAGTCCGAACAAATCCTGCGCGACATGAACGAACGCGTTCAAACGTCGGCCATCGATATGCAGGAAAGTGAACAGCGCACCGCATTAACAGCTCAACATATTCTTGCTCAAAAAGATGTTATCAAAGCCTATGAAATGCAATTTAGAGTTGCAAGACGTACGCTGACCGACGTTTTGAGCGCATACAGCGAGTTATCCTCCATCGAACAGGATTACGTTGCCGCCCGCAACGATTTCCGCGATGCAGCGCTCGACTATTTAAATACCCAGGCCAAGATCTCCGCTTGGGTCGGTTTGGCACAAAAATAAAGCCATATCCGCCGGTTAAACCAAAAACATTACGCGAAAAAATATGAAAGCCATCATTGAACACATCGTTTTAGTGACCCGCCTTTTGGGTGCGCCCGTATCCGAAGCCGCTTTATCCGCCGAAGTCGTGCGCGACAAAAAGCTCAAGGTCAACTATCACTCACTGGTCGAAGTCCTGCGCAGCCATGGCTTTGAAAACACCTTATCCAAACGCAATCTAGAAGACATCCCCTCGCTCGCCGTGCCGGTCATGATTATCCTGCACAACGAAGAAGCAGCGGTTATCACCCAAATCGAAGGTTCCGGCCAAGAGCGCAAATACCATATCCGCCAAGTCGACGGTTTGGAACAGGAACTCAGCCACGAGCAGCTCTCCGGCCTGTATTTGGGCTACTGCTGGTTTATCAAACCCAAAATGGCTACCGATATGCGCTCGGAGCTGCCTGAATACCATTTGCCCAAAGCATGGTTTTGGAAAGTCATTTGGCGTTTCCGCAGCTACTACTACCAAGTCATTTTGGCCACCATCATCATTAACTTCCTTGCGCTCGTCAGCTCTTTATATGTGATGAACGTGTACGACCGCGTGATTCCCAACCAAGCCTATGAAACCTTGTGGGTATTGAGCATCGGCGTGGTCTTGGCGATTTTGTTTGAGTTTGCCGCCAAGATGATTCGCGGTCATTTGACCGATATTGCCGGTAAAAAGGCCGACCTGATCATCAGCTCCGCCCTGTTCCGCCGCGTGATGGCATTGCGTTTGGCAGACCGTCCTGCTTCCTCCGGTTCATACGCCAGCAACCTGCGCGAATTTGAAGCCGTGCGCGAGTTTATGACCAGTGCCAGCTTGTTGACCATCGTCGACTTGCCTTTCCTGTTGCTATTTATCTTCGTGATTTCCATGGTTGGCGGCAAACTGGCACTCGTTCCCCTGATCATCATTCCGATTGTCGTGATTGTCGGTTTTGTCGTACAACGCCCGCTCTCTCGCCACATCAACGAATCGATGAAAGAAGGTTCGCAACGCTCCGGCCTTGCCGTTGAAGCCATCGAAGGCATCGAAACCCTGAAAACCAACAACGCCACATCTTGGGCGCAACAACGTTGGGACGAATACACTGCCAAAACTTCCGCTTCTTCCATCAAAGTCAAAGACACCAGCAACTTCATGGTCAACTTCGCCGTTGCCATGCAGCAGCTCAATACCGTCTTCTTGGTCGTCGTCGGTACCTATCTGATTCATGCCGACAACCATGCGGAACGTATCACCATGGGTGCATTGATTGCCTCCGTGATCCTATCCGGCCGCGCTTTAGCTCCATTGGCACAAATCGCCGGTTTGGCCACCCGTTTCCAACAGGCCAAACTTGCCCTCAAAGGCGTAAACGACATCGTTACCCGCCCTATCGAGCGCAATCCGGAACGCAAATACATTACTTTGGACAACGTTCAAGGCAGTATTACCTTTGAAAACGTATCGTTCAAATATCAAGCCGACAACAACAGCGCCGTCGAAGATTTGCGCCTGACCATCAAACCGGGCGAAAAAGTCGGTATTTTGGGCCGTATCGGCAGCGGTAAAAGCACCATGCTCAAACTGGCCAGCGGTCTGTACGACACTGAAAAAGGCAACGTTACCCTTGACGGCGTCGATATGCGCCAGCTTGACCCCAACTTCCTGCGCGATCAAGTCCTGCTGTTGAGCCAATCACCACGCCTGTTCCTCGGCACATTGCGTGAAAACATGGACTTAGCACGTACCGGCAGCTACTCTACCGACCAAGACTTACTGACTGCGCTCAACCGTTTCGGCCTCGACAAAATCATCCGCAACCATCCACGTGGTTTGGATATGCCTTTGGGTGAAGACGGTTTGGGCTTGTCCGGCGGTCAAAAACAAATCATCGCCTTGGCACGCATGACCTTGCGCAACCCGAAAGTCGTCTTGCTGGATGAGCCGACCACCAGCCTGGATCAAGCTACCGAACGCATGGCGCTCAATGCCATTGCCCAATGGGGTCGCAACCGCACCATGCTTTTGGTGACGCACCGTCCGCAAGTGCTGCAAATCGTCAACCGCATCATTGTGATGGACAATGGTAAAGTCGTGATGGACGGCCCGCGTGACCTGGTATTGCAAAAACTCATGCAAAACGAACAGGCCAAAGCAGCCAACGTTAAACAACAGCAACAAGCCGCCACTGCCTCTCAATCAGCAGCACGATAAAGCAAAAGGCCGTCTGAAACCTACTTGCCCTTTCAGACAGCCTGCCCTAATGGTTAAAATCCACCAAACACAATAAAGACACACGATTATGAGCCGCGAAAACAACGTCAAATCCAAAGATCTCGACCTTATCAATGACCTCAACGCCGCCCTTCAAAAAGAAAAACACAGTGGCCAGTTTATTGTCATCATCCTGTTTTTTATTCTGATGATTGTCTTCGTTATTTGGGCTTACAACAGCCCTGTCGAAGAAGTTACCCGTGGCAACGGCAATATCATTCCCAGCAGCCGTGAGCAAGTAATCCAAAGCCTGGATCCCGGCATCGTAACCGAAATCATGGTTAAAGAAGGCGATATGGTCGAGAAAGATCAGATTCTGATGAAACTAGACGACACACGCAGCTCCGCCGTTTTGCGCGAAAGCGAAGCCAAAGTCGCAAACCTCGAAGCCACTATTGCCCGCCTTAAAGCTGAAGCCTACGGAACCAAGCTCTCCTTCCCAGACAGCGTGAGCCCTGAGCTTCGCCGTCGCGAAATTGCCGCCTACAAAGCACGCCGCCAAGTCATGGTGGATGCCATCAACGGCCTATCCCAAAGCAAGGCCGCACTTGATCGAGAGATTGCCATTACTGCTCCTCTTGTTTCCGAAGGTTATGTTTCCGAAGTCGAACTTTTAAGAATGCGCCGCGATTCCGCAGACTTAGCCACCCAAATCTCCGAACGCCGCAACCGCTACAAAGCCGATGCCAACAACGAACTTTTGCAAGCCGAATCTGAACTGGCGCAATCCAAAGAAAACGTTGCCATGCGTGCCGACCCGGTTGAACGCTCGCAAATCCGTGCTCCTATGCGCGGCATCGTCAAAGGCATAAAAGTCACCACCATCGGCGGCGTTGTGAACGCAGGCGAAGACATCATGCAAATCGTCCCGGTTGACGACAAACTGCTGGTCGAAGCCTATATCCGCCCGCAAGACATCGCCTTTATCCGCGTAGGCCAACCTGCATTGGTTAAAGTCAGCGCATACGACTACTCCATCTACGGCGGCTTGGAAGGCAAAGTTACCCTCGTTGGCGCCGATACCGTCAGCAACTCCATGCAAAACCGTGCCAACGACTTAAAACTTGACCCAAACCAAGTCTATTACCGTGTTCTCGTCCAAACCGAAAATAACTCCCTGAAAGACAAAAACGGCAAACCTATGCCGATTATTCCGGGTATGGTCGCAACGGTAGACATCAAAACCGGTGAAAAAACCATCTTCCAATACCTGATCAAACCGATCACGCGTATGAAACAAGCGTTGAGCGAACGCTAATCGATAAAACGATAAAAGGCCGTCTGAACGTTTTCAGACGGCCTTTGATTTATGTTTTCACTATGCCTGCTTATCTGGCAGATAAATTATTTCTCCTTAAACGTAGCTCCGACAAACGTCCTTTTCGGATTGCCGCGCTCAACTTGATAGAGTTGCGCGTGCTGCTCCTGTGCAAAACTTCCAGCTTGTCCGGCATGATGCTCCGCCAGCTTTTGCGCCAATGACATTACCGCCAATTTTTTATTGGCGTGCTGGCTGCGTTCGCTCTCGACCCGCACGGAAATGCCGCTTTCTTTATGGGTGGCGCGGACGGCGCTTTCGGTTTTATTGACGTGTTGCCCACCCTTGCCCCCTGAGCGGCAGGTTTGAAACTCGATTCCGTTTTCAGACGGCATTTCATACATCTGCGGCATATCGGGCAAGCGAAAAACGCCTATATACCAATTTTTACGCGGATGTTTCGGACGGACAGGGCTAGGACATATCCATTGGAGCGTCCCCTGCCAAGTTTGCACCAAGCTTTCGGCTTTCTGCCCTTCCAATTTGAGTGTTGCCGACAAAATACCGTACTTATCGGCGGTTTCGGTAACAAGTTCGGCATCAATGCCTTTGGCTTGAGCTTCGGCAAGCAGCTTGCCCAAGACGAAACGGGCAAATATTCGGCACTCTGCCGGCCCTTGCGCGGTGGAAATTTGCAGATAAATCAATGGTGTATTCTGTTTCATCTTTACGCTCCACACTCGCCGCCGGTTTTATAGGTCAAAACAGGTTTAAACCGCGCAACCAATTCAATCAAACCTGCATTTTTCATGGCGGCAATAACGCTGTCGATGCTTTTATAAGCCTGCGGTGCTTCTTCAAAAATCAAGGCCTTATCCTGACAAACGACCACACTGCCGAATTCGGTCTGGCGCAGGCTGTCGGCAGTATATTTGTGCGACAGCCTGCCTTTGCATTCGCCGCGCTGCCACTTCCGACCTGCGCCGTGAGCCAAGGTATTCAAAGAAATTTGGCAGTCTTCGGCAGGTCGAACCAGATAGCTGTAATCGCCGCGCGAGCCGGGTATCATGACCAAGCCTTTATCAGTGGGCGTTGCGCCTTTTCGGTGCAGCCAACCGGTTATGCCGTCAATCTCGGTTTGCTCCAAAAAATTATGGTGGACATCGAGCAGGCATGTTCCTTCTGCACGCCAACGGTCAAGCATTCTGGCCGCAATCAAACGGCGGTTAAGGCTGGCAAATTCAAGGGCTGCTTGGTGTTCGGCAAGATAGGCTGCCGCCGCTTCGCCCTCTTCCGCCAAACCTTGATGCCCAAAGGCGGCAATATGGCGTTGCAAAATCTGCTGGCCCAATCCGCGCGAACCGCTATGCACCAACAGTTGCAGATGGTTTTCATCGAAATCTGTCGGAAGCAAATCGGCGCAATAAACGTTATCAACGGTTTGCAACTCGGCAAAATGGTTGCCGCCGCCAATCGTACCTACGGCAAGGCCGTCTGAAAATTGGCGTATATCGACAGCGTCGTCTAATAAATCGACCTGTTCGTCTTTATCCAACGGCGTATCGATATTGCCCAGCTGTTTGGCGAGTTTGGCCGGTTTGAGTTTGGCTGCGCGTAAATCGGTCTGCCAAAACGCCATGCCGCAACCGATGTCGTTCCCAATCAGGGCAGGATAAAAATGACGGTCGCTGAAAAATGCCGCACCAACCGGATAACCGCGCCCTGCGTGTAAATCCGGCATTCCGGCAACGCGTAGCATATGCGGTAATCGGGCGGTGGTTTCGAGCTGTGCGACAGCGTTGCCTTCAATCCATGTATTTGAATCGGCAATAATTTGAATATGATGGGGATAATTGCCCATGTGTTTATGCTTTCTTTAAAACGGATAGAAACCGGCAACTGATGACAATAAATATCCACCGTCTGCGAAATGTTCAGACGGCCTGGTTTCTAGCCGATAATCGTAGGGAAAGCAGCCCGAAGCGGGCGACATGGAATGCGAAAGCGTTATCCGAAAGTCAGACCGACGCTTGGGCTGCAAAGAATGTGATTGAGCGGATTGAAGTATTGCATGTCATGGCTTGCTCCTTTCTTTGCATGAAAATATTAAAAACGTTCGGATTATAGAGTGTTCATTTCCAATCATGCAAACTTACTGACATCAATCTGCCAATAATGTTGCATAAATGGCAACTATTGAGAACATAATTTAGGCCGTCTGAAAACTTTTCAGACGGCCTTTGATGCCTAATAATCCTTACAAAACAACGGTCGGATAAGAGCCGACAACTTTCACGAAGGAAGCGCGTTCGCCCAAAAGCTGCAAGGCTTTTTGGACATTTTCATCGCTTTGGTGGCCTTCGATATCGATGAAGAACAGGTATTCCCACAAAACCGATTTGCTTGGGCGGCTTTCAAATTTGGTCATGGAAATGCCTAATTCGGTAAAAGGTTGCAACAACGAAGTAACGGCACCGGCACGGTTGGGTGCGGAGACGACCAAAGAGGTTTTATCGTTGCCGCTGCGGCCGGTTTCTTGATGGCCCATCACCAAGAAGCGCGTGGTGTTGTTCGCTTCGTCTTCGATACACTCGGCGGCAAAGCTCAACTGATAAATTTCCGCGGCAATACGTCCGGCAATGGCGGCCACATTCGGGCTGTCAGATTCGGCAACCAGACGCGCTGCTTCTGCATTGCTGGCTACTGCGATACGTTCCGCATTGGGCAGGTTGCGGCCGAGCCAGTCGTTACATTGCGCCAAGGCTTGGGCATGAGCGAAAACTTTGGTAATGCCGCCAATTTCGTGGCTGTCTTTACGCAGCAGATTGTGATGAATGCGGACAACCACTTCACCGCAGGCTTTCAATGCGGTTACGGCCAGCAAATCCAAAGTGCGCCCTACCGAGCCTTCGGTCGAATTTTCTACCGGCGCCACCAAATAATCGGCTTGGCGCGTTTCAACTTGTTTGAAACAGTTGTCGATGGTGGTACACGCCATGGTGTGTGCGGCGTGGCCGAAATGTTTGATGGCGGCTTGCTGGGTAAATGTCCCCTTCGGGCCCAAATAAGCAATCGTTAAAGGACGCTCTACCGCCAAACATTCGCTCATAATCTCGCGAAACAGCCGGGTGACCGATTCATCAGGCAAAGGGCCTCGGTTCAAATCCTGAATCCGGCGCAAAACGGCCACTTCCCGTTCAGGACGGTACACCGCGCCTGTCCCTTTCAATTCGCCGATAGCATGCGCATGACCGGCGCGCTCGTTGAGCAAACGGAGGATTTCCGCATCGATGCTGTCGATGGCATTGCGGTGCGGCAATAATTGTTCGTCTATGGATAAAGGCATAAGCTGTCTCGCAATTTTGTGAGGGATATTTTCATTTTAACATTAAAGGCCGTCTGAATTCCGTTTTCAGACGGCCTCAACACTATCTTTATCTAACTTTATCGTCTATCAGGTTTGCAAACGCCGCCAATTCCATCATAATTAAGCCTTTTGAACGACAAGGCCTATTCCATGCACTCAAACGGACTTTACACCCGTTTTCTGCCCGATGAAGAAGCAACCCTGAAACTGGGTGAAGAATGGAGCAAGCAGCTTTCCGCTCCGCTGACCATCTATCTTGAAGGCGGGCTGGGTGCAGGCAAAACCACGCTGACACGCGGGATTTTGCGCGGACTGGGGCATACGGGCGCAGTTAAAAGCCCGACTTACACCATTGTCGAATCTTATCCGCTGGATACATTCACCCTCCACCATTTCGACCTCTACCGCTTTACCATGCCCGAGGAATGGGAAGATGCCGGTTTGGACGAATTGTTTGCGCCCGACAGCATCTGCCTCATCGAATGGCCGCAGCAAGGCGGGGAATTCACACCTCCGGCAGACATTACCATTACATTGACGTACACCGATAAGGGCAGAACCTGCACCTTTTCCGCCCACACAAACCAAGGCCGAAAAAGTTTAGAATCATGGTCAAATTAACTAGAAGACACATTCTCCGTCAAGGCACAGGACTATTTCTCACCCTCACACCCGTTGGTGCCGCATTGGCCAAACCGGCCTCTCCTGCGCAATTCCTTGCCGTCCGCATTTGGCCGGCGAATGCCTACACACGCATTACCCTTGAGAGCAACCACTCAATGAAATACCAACATTTTATGTTGGACAACCCCAGCCGGTTGGTCGTAGATATTCAAGGAGCGGAAATCAACAGCGTCCTGCAAGGCATTTCCAGCAAAGTGCTGTCTAACGACCCTTTTATCCGCAGCATTCGTGCCGGTCAAAATACGCCCAATACCGTGCGTATCGTCATCGACCTCAAACAAAGCACCCATCCGCAAGTCTTTGCGCTCGCCCCCGTCGGCAACTTCAGAAACCGCTTGGTTATCGACCTCTATCCGCACGGCGCAGATGCCAACGACCCGATGATGGCCTTGCTCAACGGCAATATTCCCAAACAACGTACGAATACCAATATCGCATACGACACCCCTGCCCCTAAAAACAATCGCGGCAGCGGTGGCAACCGCCGTCCCGTGATTATGATCGATCCCGGTCACGGTGGCGAAGACCCTGGAGCAATAGGCCCAAGCGGACTTAAAGAAAAAAACGTCGTACTCTCCATCGCCCGCGAAACCAAAAAACGCCTTGAAGCCTTGGGTTACAACGTATTCATGACGCGCAACGAAGACATCTTTATCCCATTGGGCGTACGCGTTGCCAAAGGCCGTGCGCGCAATGCCGACGTATTCGTATCCATCCACGCCGATGCCTTTACCAGCCCGTCTGCACGCGGTACCGGCGTATATATGCTCAATACCAAAGGCGCGACCAGCTCGGCGGCAAAATTCCTTGCCCAAACCCAAAACAACGCCGACGCCATCGGCGGCGTACAAACCAGTGGCAACTCCAATGTCGACAACGCCATTTTGGACATGACCCAAACCGCGACCCTGCGCGACAGCCGCAAGCTCGGCCATTCCGTCTTGACCGAATTGGGCAAACTCAACCAACTGCACAAAGGCCGCGTTGACGAGGCTAACTTTGCTGTCCTCCGCGCGCCTGATGTTCCGTCCATTTTGGTGGAAACTGCCTTCCTCTCCAACCCTACCGAAGAGCGGCTGCTCGGCAGCGAATCCTTCCGCCAACAATGCGCCCAAGCCATTGCAACAGGCATTCAAAAATACATCAATACCGCCGTTTTACGACGCGGATAATGGTTTAATGAAACAAAGGCCGTCTGAAAATTTTTCAGACGGCCTTATCTTTTCAAGCAATCTATTTAACCGCACTTCCCTACTGCAGCCGGATAGACAGATACCTTCGTCTGCGTCAATGCAAATAAGTTTTCCAATTGCGTTTGCGCCTGACGGTTGGCATGTTCCAAAATCTCAGCCTTGCACGCGCTTTGCAATACCTGCCGTTTCGCCTCTTCCTGCACCGTCTTAAATACAGACTTATCCATAGGCAGCAAATTAAACGAGCCGGTCTGAATATCGTACACTTCGATATTTTCCAAATCCACGCTCAAGATTTCCACCGCCGGCAGGCTGATCAATACCTTGTCATCCACAATATTGACATTGTCCGAGCCTAACTTGTCCAAATCCAAACCGGCCAACACCTTACCGCGCACAATAAAAATACCGCTTTGAGAATCCTGCCAAAGCCTGCGCCAATCCCCTTTTTTCTCCGTACGGATAATCGTATCGATATAAAATGCCGTACTTTCCAAGCGGTTCATCTGCTTAATCTGCATCAAAACCCCTTCGCGGGACAAAACCTGATGTTCTTCGTTCTGACCATGCAGGGCATAAAACCAGCCGCCTGCAGCCGTCAGCACACACAACACCAGCACGACCAATCCGCGCCCAAGCATTTTCATTTCAAACATCCCCCGTTAAAATAATCATCAAAACATTCCCCATATTCTCCCAAAACCGTCAATTTCAAGCCATACCCAGGCCGTCTGAAACAATAAATTTCATTACCAAAAAGTAATAAAAAATCTCAACAAACAAAGTTTGCCTTTTGGTAAAGACAAGACTACAATCCATTACACACAATTCAATTTCATCTCATCATGAATACCACCGACCTGCGCCGCCACAATCTGCGGCAATGGATAACACAACACTACAACGGCCAGCAGACCAAGTTTGCACAAGCCATCGCCATCAACCAAGGCGAGCTGTCCGCCCTGCTGAAAAACAAATCTTTCGGCGAGAAAAAAGCCCGAAAAATCGAGCAGGCAGCCAATATGCCTGACATGTGGCTGGATCAAGACCACCAAGACCGCCACGCCCCCACCATCAGCCAAGAAAGAAATACCATGTCCCACATCTCCACCATCCCCGAAATCCTAGCAGACATCAAAGCCGGCAAAATGGTCATCATCACCGATGCCGAAGACCGCGAAAACGAAGGCGACTTGCTGATGGCCGCCCAATTCGTTACCCCAGAAGCCATCAACTTCATGATCAAAAACGCACGCGGCTTGGTCTGCCTGCCGATGGACGGCGAAATGGTCGAAAAACTCGGCCTGCCCATGATGACCCAGAAAAACGGCGCACAATACGGCACCAACTTTACCGTCTCCATCGAAGCCGCCCACGGCATTACCACCGGCATTTCCGCCGCCGACCGCGCCCTGACCATTCAAACCGCCGTTTCCCCATCCGCCAAACCAGAAGACATCGTCCAACCCGGCCACATCTTCCCACTCCGCGCCCAAAAAGGCGGCGTACTCGTCCGCGCAGGACATACCGAAGCCGGCGTCGATCTGGCACAAATGAACGGCCTGATTCCGGCCGCCGTCATCTGCGAAATCATCAACGACGACGGCACCATGGCGCGTATGCCCGAACTGATGAAATTCGCCGAAGAACACAATCTCAAAATCGGCACCATTACCGACCTCATCGAATACCGCAGCCGTACCGAAAGCCTGCTCGAAGACATGGGCAACGCACCCGTACAAACCCCGTGGGGCGAGTTCCAACAACACGTTTACGTCGACAAACTCTCCGGCGAAACCCACCTCGCCCTCGTCAAAGGCACACCAACCGCCGACGAAGAAACCCTCGTCCGCGTCCACGAACCCTTCAGCGTCATGGACTTCATCCAAGCCAATCCGCGCCATTCATGGTCGCTGCCCAAAGCCCTTGAGCGCATCCAACAAGCCGAAAGCGGCGTAGTCATCCTCCTGCACCGCACCGAAGACGGCGCCACCCTGCTCGACCGCACCCTGCCCAAAGGCGCAAACCAAGCCTACAAATGGGACAGCAAAAGTTACGGCATAGGCGCACAAATCCTCGCCGGCCTCAACGTCAAAAAACTGCGCGTCCTCGGCCAGCCATCATCCTTCACCGGCCTCACCGGCTTCGGCTTAGAAGTCGTCGGTTTTGAAGAAGCTGAAAAATAATCTTGCTTGATTGATTCTCAAAGTAAATGAAACAAAAGGCCGTCTGAACATTTTCAGACGGCCTTTTCATATTTCTATTTATCTGAATATTATCCAAATAAAATTATGATAAAAACGACTATTTATTAGATTATTTCAATAATGATAAGAATAATCAATTATGATATAAATATTAATAATATTTAAAAATTTTATATTTTTTATATAAAAGAGTATTTTAACCTCTTATATTAAGTTCTTAACAAAGAGAAACTATGTCTACTTTTACTCCCAAACCCAAAATAATTATTCTCAGCCTTGCCAGCGCATTCAGTACATTAACCGTTGCTAATGCCATCGAAACCTCAGCTCAACCCAAACAATACCAAGAATTGGATACCGTTGTTGTCAGTGGCAAACGTACCAACGACCAAAAAGGCGCGGACGACGTGTATTACAAAAACGTCTCCAACGCCTATGTTGGCAAAGAATACCTCGAACGCTACCGCGTCCAATCCGCCGGCGACGTACTCAAAGGCTTAAACGGCGTGTACAACATGAACACCCGCACCGCCGGCGGCGCGATTACGCCCAACATACGCGGCATCACCGGCAAGGGCCGCATCCCCGTTACTGTGGATGGTACAGAGCAAACCATAGACGTATGGATGAACAACTACGGAGTGGGCGACCGCAACTACCTCGACCCCGCCCTATTCCGCAGCATCGCGGTGGAAAAAAGCCCCGCCCTCACGCGCGGCGTGAAATCGGGCGTCGGCGGCGCGGTAACCATCCGCACCATCGAACCCGCCGACATCATCCCCGAAGGGAAAAAATTCGGCTTCCAACTGAAAACGGAGTTCTCCAACAACAGCAACAAACAGGCCAACAACCTCAACCAATGGCTGGGCTGGGAAGACTACCGAACCCTGCCTTTCGGCGCGACGGCCGACGGCGCGGGCGGCGGCGTCGACCCGCATACCGGCAAACAAAGCCCGCAGGCCTTGGTGGCTGACGGCCTGACCCCGCCCAAACATAAAAGCGGCCGCGACAATTGGCGTTTCGGCAATGACCGCAGCTATATGGCCGCCGCCGCCTTCAAAACCGAACTTTCAGACGGCCTGGCCGCCTACAGCTACCGCGACAAGGGCAACTACTTTGCCGGACGCAAGGATGCGGAAGGCTACCTGCACAATCCGGTATACGACCTGCAAAAATGCGGCGATGAAGGCGGCAGCGAATTCGACTGCAAAAACTCCGCCACCTTCGTGCCCAATATGGCCAAGGTCTACCACCCCGGTGTGGAAGTGTTCAACAGCAACATCAGGACCAAAACCCTGCTGCTGAAAAACAACTGGCATCTGCCTAGCAACCATAAACTTGGCTGGCAGTATATGCGCACCGACGTGCGCTTCGGCGAAATCAACCCCTTCCACGCCACCTATGTGATGAATATGGAAGAGCACAACCCCAGCAGCCGCCCCAGATCATTGTCGCCGCAGATGCAAAGTATCGATTCCAATATCCGCACCGACACCTACAAACTCGGCTGGGACTGGAAGCCCGAAAACAGCCGCTGGATAGACCTGCAGGCCAACTTGTGGCGCATCAAAACCAACTCCACCCGCCACCAGAGCGGCGGCATGGATTTGTCTGCCGCCCGCCCCGACCCCTATTACGATGCCTGGTACTGGTGTACCAAACGCGGACAACTTCCGCCAGATTATGCTGACAACTACAGCAGCTGCGGCAGCCTGCTGAACGATTACGGCATCAACGGTTTGAGCAAAGAAGAAGTGATGAAAATCCTGCCCAACGAAAACGGACAATACCGTGTGCTTTCCGGAGCAGAACAGAAAACCCGCGTCAGCCGTACGGGCTTCGACCTCAACAACCGCTTCCGCCTACACCCGCGCCTGAACATAACCCTGTCCGCCGACTATCAGAACGAGAAGCTTGAGGAAGAAGTGGATGTGGTTAACTCTCAGGATTTGTTCAATCTTGCCGGCATGGCCACCGGCATGACGAAAATCGCCGGCCCGCGCGGTGGCAAACGGCGCGAATGGGGAACAAACTTGGTATTCGACTGGCAGGCCACCGACCGTTTGAAAATCTCCGCCGGCATCCGCTACCACAACTTCAGGGGCTTCGATACCGCCCTGGCCGAAGGCCGCGCCCGCCGCGACCCACGCTATCAGGCCGGAGGTGGCGACAGCGGCACTTATTCGGACGGTGTGTACATCCCATATTTCGAGCTGGTTGGCGATCGGGAGCGGCGCGATTGGGACGCGGTATCCGAACAGAGCCGACGTGCCCACCAGTCAGGCGATGATACCGCCATCGCCGCCGCCAACCGGGCTATGCAGGCGCACGGCGCACGCTATAAACTGCCGAAAGAGTATAATAGTTCGGAATATAAGGTATACGACCAGTATCAATATATCGGCAGTGACGGGCTTGCTTATGGTGACGGTACAGGTTATTATGGTAATAATTCTCAAAATCATCCGTTGTACCGGGTGCGCCCCGTATATGTGCCATTTGTGAACGGCAAGCTGGACAGCGGTTCGCTGCCCGAACATTTCCATGATTTTGTGAAAAATTATCAGGAAAAGGTTGCCAATCCACAGGGATTGAATCAGTCACATTACCGATATTGGGCAGGGTTGGGGAATTCTGAGAACTGTATAAGAAATAGCGTAATAACCTGTCTTGATCATTACAAAGCAGGAAAACTATCCAATATGGGTGTCGGTTATCCGGAAACCGGCGGTGATACCGGATCAGAACATAAGATTATCAATAAACACTACACTGAAGAGCAATACTGGGCGCAGCCCAAACCGATACGCGCCCATGCCTGGGCGCCGACCGTCGCCGTCAGCTACGACCTGACCGACAACAACCGCTTATTCGTGCGCTACGCGCAGATGACCCGCTTCCCCAGCGTGTACGAAGTCGGCAGCTTTTACAACGACCTGGACTATGTCGGATCGCCCAAAGCGCCGAATTTCCGCTTCAAGCCGGAACGCAGCCGCAGCCTGGAAATCGGCTACAACTTTAACTTCGCACCGCACTTTGCCCGGCTGCGCCAAGGCGATATGCGCCTGACCTACTACCGCAACCGCATCCGGAACGTAATCGAGACCACCGACCATTTCCGCACCGTGCAATACGACAGCAAGGATACCGCCGGGCTGGAATGGCAGGGCCGCATCGACAGCGGCCGCTTCTTCGCCGCGCTGGGCGCGACCTACCGCCTGAAACAGCAGATGTGCGACCGCGACACGGCCTTCGATTTCGACCCCTACGGCTACAAAGGCATACCGGTCTGCATCGAAGGGGGCTACGGCAGCACGCGCGGCTACCAGGCACTGCAGCCGAAGTATTCGGTCAACCTTGATGCGGGCATGCGCGCCTTGGGCGAGAAACTCGAATTCGGCCTGCGCGGCATCTACCACAGCCGCGTCAATACCAAGCAATACGACCAACTGTTGAAGCGGGGTTTGGGGCATATCTTCAACAGCACCGGCAAGCCCTACCATTGGAACCCCTCGCTGACATGGGACGTGTACGGCCGCTATCAGGTGCACAAAAACCTCAACGTCAACTTAGGCATTACCAATCTGACCAACCGCTACTACCTTGACCCGATGTCCAACGTGCCCGCCCCCGGGCCGGGCAGGACGGTTACCTTCGGGCTGACGGCGAAATTTTAGCCGGACGGATAACGACAGGTGCGGCAAACGCGCCGGACATAGGGATACACAAACCAAACCGCCCCGCAGGGGAAGGCTTTTTGCCGTTTTTTCCGCCAGCCGGCGGCAATAAAGCGGATGTTTGTTGTTATTCACTTAATGTTTAAAAGGAGACTTATCATGTCTATCTTCAAACAAACCCTGTTGGCCGCGACGCTGTGCGGTGTTTTTGGCGCAGCCGTCGCCGCTCCGGAAGGTGGTTCAAGTCAAAAAAGAAAGGATGGCTATTGGATAACGGTCAAACCAGGTACCTCCAGTTGGCAGCCCTTCGGTGCTGGCAAGGCAGGCTTAGCATTCAGTACCGACAACGGCCATAGTTGGTCAAACTCCATCAATCTGGAAGACGGCCCGGTTAAACATATCGGTATCAAATATAAACAGGGCACACAGAAAGTTCCGATTAACGGCAACGACCCCTATGCCAATGTGGACGGCACGCGCAATCCGCATTATCTGACCTTAAAGGATGTGAAACCGGTAATCGGCTGGTTCTATAATCCGCCGTTGGGACAGGTGTGGTATGAAAACCGCCACAACAACACCGAAGTATACAGCGTGCGCCAGATGGCCAACCCGGCCATTCCCGCCGCACCCAAGTTCGGCGGCCTAGTCATCGCCAAGGTGCCGGGTATGAACGGCAGCGACGGCAACGTGTTCTTCGGCGAATGGGCACCGCGCAAAGGCAATCCGCCGCAAAACAGTACGGATTTGAATATGGCGGACGGCAAACGCACCGTTTGGTATGTAGGCGACAATCCGACCCGAAATATGCCGAAGCTCGTTAATGCTAAATACAATGTATTGGGCGTGAACAAACACACTCCCGGCCGCAACGATTTCTACACCGGTACACTTACCGCTAATTACGGGACAGGGTCAGGTTCACTGACAGGCAGTATCTCCCGTCCAGGTGACAGTGTAAACTTCGCCGGTACCAATATTCGGAGCAACGGCACATTTGACAACGGCAAGGTGAACGAACATATTACCGGCCGTTTCTACGGCAACAGTGCGGAAGCCTTGGCCGGTATCGTGGATCGCGCGGGAGCAGATAAAGATGTAGCCTTCGGCGGTCGCAAACAATAAGCCCAAATTGTCAAGAATACAACGGGATGCAGCTTGACCATAGTCTGCATCCCGCTTTGGTTTTATCGAATCTGACTTCTTTCAGACGGCCTCCCCGCCCAAAGGACCCTATCCCATGAAACACCACTTCTGCCTGCTTTTTCTACCGCTCTGTACGGTCTGCCTTGCCGCCCCGTCCGACGATGCCGCAGACGAACGCCGCCGCCTGCTGGACGAGGGCAGCCGCCAAACGCAGCAATACCGCGAAAGCGGCTGGCTGGACACGGAGCAGGCACACGGGGAAGTGGGAGAAAACGACGACTACATCATGATAGACGGTACAGTCTACCAAGTCGGCGACACGGCGGAAGAGTTGGAAAGCGCGATTTACCACACCCTCAACGCGCGGCAGTGGCACAAGGTGCGCCAGTTCGCTGCCCGCTACGCCAAACTGCCCCAGCATAAACCCGCGCTGATTCATTTGGCTGATGCGCTGCAAAAACGGGACGAAGGGGATTTCCACGCGGCGGGGAACAGTTTTCAGACGGCCTTGGAAGCCGAACCCGACAACCCCCGCCTGCTGCTCGAAGCGGGGCGGTTTTATGCCGAAGACAACCAAAACAAAGAGTCCGCCGCCGCGTTTGAGAAAGTTCTGAAAACGGATATTCCTGCTGAAACCCGCCCCATCGTGGAAAACTATCTGTCCGAACTGGGCAAACGCCGCCGCTGGCACGGCCAAATCAGCCTCGGCTACGGCTACAATAGCAATGTAAACCAAGGCAACGGCATCAACCAATGCGTGTGGGAAATCTCAGGCATGTGCCTGATGGAGCGCACCCTGCCCGCGCCAACGGATTCGACCTTCTCATCCTATAGCGCGACCGCCGAAAAAACCATCCCGCTCAAAGGGCATCACGGTGTACTGGTGCGCGGTGTACTGTACGGCAACCGCTACACGGAAAAAGACAAAGATTCGACAGCCATGCCGGATTACAGCTATCACAACAGTTCGCTGTACGCGGGATATGCCTATGCCGACACACGCTCCTCCTTTTCCCTGCTGCCCTATTTCGAATACGACTTCCGCAACCGCCACACCCACTACCGCGCATGGGGTGTGGATGCCGACTGGTCGCGCACACTCTCCCCGCGCTGGCGTGTCAATGCCCGTGCCGGAGCGAAAAAGACCGGATACAGCGGACAAAGCAAAGATTATTTTGCCGACTACAAACAATACGAACTGGGCGCGGGGACAGAATTTTCTCTCACATCGAAAAGCGGCCTGTTCGCCAACTTTGATGCAACACGCAAAGCCTATCCCGAAAAATCTTCTTCCAGCAAGGAATATACAACACGGCTGGGAGCGTATAGTTTTTTTTCAAGCGGTACTTACCTCAACGCCATCCTGCTTCACCGCCGCAGTCTTTATGATGCGGCAAGTTTTGTCAGCGACAACAAACGGCGGCGCGACAATCAATACATAATGATAGCCGCTGTGGGCTTTCCGCAGTGGAACCTTAAAGGCGTGTATCCTGAATTTCGTTTCAGACGCTCAATCTCCCATAGCAATACAGCACATTACCGCTACCGTCAGAATGAATGGTTACTAAATTTTAAATATCGATTTTAAAATTGAGTCATTTCGAAATACCCTAAAGCAACAATATAACCATACTGTTTTACTCGTTTCTATTTCATGCCGTCTGAAAAAAGCCGATACACCTTTCCGATGTATCGGCTTTCGCTATCTGCTCAACGCTTAATTTCTGCTGGGCAATTCTTTTTCGCTCAATGGTTTGATGTACCAAATATCGCGGCAGTAGTCGGCGATGGAGCGGTCGGATGAGAAGAAGCCCATGTTGGCGATGTTGATCAAGGCTGATTTGCGCCATGCGGATACGTTGCGGTAGTGCTCGTCCGCTTTGTATTGCGTGTCGATGTAGCTGCGGAAATCGGCCATCAGTTGATAGAAGTCGCCGTATGGTTGCAACACGTCGTTGTAGCGGTTTGGCTCTTCCGGAGAGAAAGTGCCTTGGCTGATTTGGTTGACGACGCGGCGCAGGTCGCTGTCTCGCTCGATATAGCTCAACGGGTCGTAACCGTTGCGGCGGATTTCTTCGACTTGTTCTACGGTGTTACCGAAGATATAGCAGTTGTCCGCGCCGACTTTTTCCAAAATCTCAACGTTCGCGCCGTCCAGTGTGCCCATACAGATTGCGCCGTTGAGGGCAAATTTCATGTTACTGGTACCGGATGCCTCTGTACCTGCCAGTGAGATTTGTTCGTGCAAATCGGCGGCCGGGATGATGATTTGGGCAAGGCTGACGCTGTAATTCGGGATGTAAACGACTTTAATCAGGTCACGGATACGGGGGTCGTTGTTGATGACTTTGGCAACGTCGTTAATCAGTCGGATGATTTTCTTCGCCATGTAATAGGCGGAAGCGGCTTTACCGGCAAAGATGAACACGCGCGGCTGCCAATCGAAATCTGGGTTTTCCAAGATTTTGTTGTAACGGTCGACGATGTGCATCACGTTCAATGCTTGACGTTTGTACTCGTGGATACGTTTGATTTGGATGTCGAAAAGTGCATCGGTGTTAACTTTGATGCCCAGCTCGGTTTCGATGTATTTGGCAAGGCGCTCTTTGGCGGCTTTTTTCACTTTGCCGAATTCTGCCTGTACGGAAGCATCGTCCACTTTGTCGTTGAGCTTGGTCAGGTTGTCCAAATGCAGACGCCAGTCTTCATCGCCCAGATGTTTGTCCAAGAATTTGGTCAAGCCCGGATTGGCGATGTTGATCCAGCGGCGCGGGGTGACGCCGTTGGTTACGTTGGTAAAGCGTTCCGGGAACACTTTGGCAAAGTCGGCAAAGATGGATGTGGTCATCAAATCGGAGTGGATTTTTGCCACGCCGTTGACTTTGTGCGAACCGATCACGGCAAGCCATGCCATACGGACACGACGGCCGTGGGTTTCGTCAATGATGGATACGCGGCGGACAAAGTCGTCGTCGAAGTTACCGATGGCACGCAAGGCATTGAGGAAGTAGGCGTTGATTTCAAAGATGATGTCCAAGTGGCGCGGCAGCAGACGGCCCATCAGGTCAACCTGCCAAGTTTCCAAGGCTTCACTCATCAATGTGTGGTTGGTATAAGAGAAAATCTTACAGCACATATTCCATGCTTCAGTCCATGCGATGCCCTCTTCGTCAATCAGGATACGCATCAATTCTGGAATAGCGAGCACCGGATGGGTGTCATTCAAGTGGATGGCGACTTCGTTCGCCAAAGTGCGGATGCTTGGGAAACGGCATTTGTGGCGGGCGACGATGTCTTGAACGGAAGCGGAAACCAAGAAGTATTCTTGCTTCAGACGCAATTCGCGGCCGGAATCGGTAGAGTCGTTCGGATACAGAACGCGTGAGATGTTTTCGTCGCTGTTTTGTGCGCGAACGGCAGAGGCATAGTCGCCTCGGTTGAAGTCGGCAAGGTCGAACAGGTTGCCTGCATGTGCAGTCCACAAGCGCAATGGGTTGGCACATTCGCCGCCATAGCCCGGAATGATTTCATCGTATGCCCAAGCGGAAATTTCTTCGCTCGGCTGCCATTCTTTTTTGTCGCCCAAGTTCAATACTTGACCGCCGAAACGGACGGAATATTGTTTGTTCGGACGGGCAAACTGCCATGCCAAATCTTGGTCGAGCCACAAATCGGGTTTTTCAACTTGTTGGCCATCCACGATTTCTTGTTTGAACATACCGTATTGGTAACGGATGCCGTAGCCCATGGCCGGAATGCGCAGGGTTGCCAAAGAGTCGAGGAAGCAGGCGGCCAGACGGCCCAAACCGCCATTACCCAAACCCGGATCTTCTTCTTGTTCGCAGACATCGGCAAATTCTTTGCCCAGTTGCTTGAAAGCTTCTTCGAATTCGGCGTAAACGCCTTCGTTAATCAGCGCGTTGACAAATGAACGGCCGAGCAGGAATTCCATAGACAGGTAATAAACCATGCGTTTGCTGTTGTCGATGTGGGCGCGGCGTGTTTTGAGGAAATCTTCCGCAATCAGGTCACGCGCGGCAAGCATGGCGGCGTTGAGCCATTGGTGTGAAGTTGCCTCCTTCGGATCTACGCCCAAGATGAAAATCAGCTTGTAAACGATGGACTTGCGGATGGTTTCGGCGTCCGGTTTAGGCATTACATAATCGTAACCGGAGATGGGGAGTTTTTTCTTAGCCATGGAAGCCTTTCTCTAGCGTGAGGCACTGGACAACGCGCCTGATGGTTTTATTAAAAACAACGAAACTCGGTTTTCAGACGGCCTGACAACAGCAACAGGCCGTCTGAAAGGAATGGTGCGTAGATTTGTTACAAACTAAGGAGATTATAGCGGAAAGATTTAAAAAAAAGATATATTTTTCTTTATAAAACATTTAATTAACAATTAAACTATTCATCATCTTATCGGCATTTTCAATTTATACCACCAAGCCAAAAATAAACAAATACCAACAAAATATCAAAGAGTTAATAATATAACGGCTTGGTTTTCATTTAATTCGTTTTATGTAAAACCCAAATCCCCATGTGTTCGACAACACATTTCCCAGCCTCTTCGTAATTAAATTTCTCAGATGGTACGCAAGAAATTTCCCAATTGCCTTGAGGCAGGTTAAATAACTGACGACTACGTTTGGCATTGACCAACAGCAGCCATTCATCGTCCAAAACAACCTGAATCGCCTTGCTGCCCCTGTTGTGCCAACAATATTCCGTCATTGGGCTGCCGTCGGCATTGAGCCATTGCACACGCTCTTTTTCCCACCAGCAATCATCTGTCAGCAGCTTGATTCGGCTGCGTACGCGTATCAGCGCTTGAGTGTAATCTTGCAACTCATGAGGCTCATTTTGCCAATCCAACCATGTAATCGGATTATCTTGGCAGTAGCTGTTGTTGTTGCCTTGCTGACTGTTGCCAAACTCATCGCCGGCCAAAAGCATGGGCGTACCGTTGGATAAAAATAAGGAGGCAAGCAGCGCTTTAGAAGTGTATTCACGGTTGAGCAAAACCTCTTCATCATCGGTTTTGCCTTCTACGCCGTGGTTGTAGCTGATGTTTTCATTATGCCCGTCGCGGTTGTTTTCACCGTTGGCTTCGTTGTGTTTTTCGTTGTAGCTGACCAAATCGTGCAGAGTGAAGCCGTCATGCGCGGTGATAAAGTTAATGCTGGCAGACGGACGGCGGCCGCTGTGGTTGAAAATATCGGACGACCCCGCCAAGCGTTCGGCAAATGCACCCAAATTGCCGCTTTCCCATGACCAAAACGCGCGCATATCATCGCGGAAACGGCCGTTCCATTCGGCAAAAGGTTGCGGGAAATTGCCCAAGTGATAGCCACCCTCGCCGATGTCCCATGCTTCAACAATCAGCTTCAAACCAGCCAAAACCGGGTCTTGATACAGGACTTGGAAAAAACGGCCGTACGATTGGAAATCAGGCTCGCGTCCCAATACGGTTCCCAAATCGAAACGGAAGCCGTCGATATGAAACTCTTCCGCCCAATAGCGCAGGCTGTCTGCCGCCCAACGGGTAACGTCGCGCCGGACAATATTGAGCGTATTGCCGCAACCCGACCAGTTTTCATAGCTGCCGTAAGAGGTGTGCCAATACCATAAGGTGTTGTCGATACCGCGCTGACACAGCATCGGGCCTTTATCATCCTGCTCTGCCGTGTGGTTGTACACGACATCCAAAATCACTTCCAAACCAGCCTGATGCAAGGCTTTGACCGCTTGTTTAAACTCCGCCGCCGCACACTCGGGATTGTCGGCATAAGACGGCTCGACGGCAAAATGAGAATAAGTGTTGTAGCCCCAATAATTGCTCAAGCCCATCTGCTGAAGATGGTATTCGTCCAGATGATAATGAATCGGCAGCAGCTCGACCGTCGTTACCCCCAACTCTTGAAGATAGGCCAAAACCCGTTTATCACTCAAGGCTTTATAAGTGCCTGCATATTTCAAATCGGGGAACTGCTTGGTCAACCCTTTGACATGGGCTTCATAAATAACGGTTTTGCCCCACGGTATTTCCGGACGGCAATCTTTGGCCCAATTAAATCGGCTGCGTCCGACCACGACGCTTTTCGGCGCAACGGCGGCATTGTCGCGTTCATCTTCCGGCCTGAACCATGCCATTTCTTCAGCGGTACGGTAGCTTGGTTTGCCGTCAATTTTTTTGGAATACGGGTCAATCAGCAATTTGTTGGGATTAAAACATGAGCCGTATTCTGCGTTTTCACGTCCATACACGCGAAAACCGTATCGCTGCCCTGCCTTAACGTCTGGCACAAATCCGTAAAATACCGAACCGCGCCGCGAAGGCATCTCCAAACGGGTTTCTTTATCCTTATCAAACAGACACAATTCGACCTTTTCGGCATTGATGGAAAACAAGGTGAAATTCGCGCCCTTGCTCGTCAGGGTCGCGCCCATGGGATAAGGCTTGCCTTCCTCGATATGCCATGATTTGGCAGTCATAGAATGATTCCTTGGTATGTATTTGGTTTCGTGTCCAATATAAGGCCGTCTGAAAATCTTTCAGACGGCCTTGAATCATATTGATATCACTATCTTTTAATTTTCAGCTGATTAGGCAGACATGATGCCCACCCTCAAAGTTGATTTACGCTTCGTCTTTGACTGCCGCCTGATACAGGTACACGGTTGCCAACGGCGGTACGGTAACAGACAGGGAGTTTGGTTTGCCATGCGACCAAACTTCTTCTGTCTCCACCATTGCGCCGGCAGAAACGCCGCTGCCTTTGTAATGCAGGTCGTCTGAATTGAGGATTTCGCGGTATTCGCCGGCAGAATTCACACCAAAACGGTAGCCTTCGCGCACTACAGGCGTGAAGTTGCTGATGACGATAACGCGGTTGCCTTCACGGTCGCGGCGCTCGAAAACGAATACGGAATTGTCGCCGTCATCGGCAACCAGCCACTCAAAGCCTTCAGGCCATTGGTCTAATTGGTAAAGCGGCGCGTTGTCTTTATAGACATGGTTCAATTCGCGCACGAAGTCTTGTACGCCTTTGTGCCAGCCGCCCTCTTGCTCCAGCAAGAACCAATCCAGTCCTTCGTTGTAGTTCCACTCGCGGCCTTGCGCAAACTCGCTGCCCATAAACAAGAGTTTTTTGCCGGGGAAGCCGTACATAAAGCCGTAGTAGGCGCGCAGGTTGGCAAATTGTTGCCAGCAGTCGCCGGGCATACGTCCGAGTAGCGAGCGTTTGCCATGTACGACTTCGTCATGAGAAAGCGGCAGGACGAAGTTCTCGCTGTACTGGTACATCATGCCGAAAGTCATTTTGTTGTGGTGATATTTGCGGTTGATGGGGTCTTCCATCATGTAACGCAAGGTATCGTTCATCCAGCCCATATTCCATTTGAAGCTGAAATTCAAACCTTCTTGACGGGTGACGTTGGCGAACGAAGTAGATTCTTCGGCGATTTCAGTCGCAGCCGGAACTTCCTCTTTCAACATGGTGTTGGTATCACGCAGGAAAGCGATGGCTTCGAGGTTTTCATGGCCGCCGTATTGGTTCGGAATCCACTCGCCGTCTTTACGCGAGTAGTTGCGGTAAATCATGGAAGCAACCGCGTCAACGCGGATACCGTCAAAGCCGAAACGTTCTATCCAATACAGGGCGTTGCCTTGCAGGAAGTTTTTCACTTCGTTTCTGCCAAAGTTGTAAATTAGGGTGTTCCAGTCTTGGTGGTAGCCTTCGCGCGGGTCGGCGTGTTCGTACAGCGCAGTGCCGTCAAACTTGGCCAGGCCGTGGTCGTCGGTTGGGAAATGGCCGACTACCCAGTCGAGGATAACGCTGATACCCTCGTCGTGTGCGGCTTTAATCAATGCGCGCAATTCTTCCGGCGAACCGAAACGGCTGGTCGGCGCATACAAACCGGTTGCCTGATAGCCCCATGAGCCGTCAAACGGATATTCGGAAACAGGCAAAAACTCGATATGGGTAAAGCCCATGTCTTTGACGTATGCCACCAGTTCTTTGGCCAGCTCTTCATAAGTCAGCCAGAAATTGTTTTCCGGATTGCGTTTCCACGAACCCAAATGCACTTCATAAATGCTGATGGGCGCATCAATGGCATTGGCGCGAGCGCGGAAAGCCGGTTCTTCCACTTCGTCAGGCAAACCGCGCACGATAGATGCCGTGGTCGGGCGCAGTTCCGCACCGAAGGCATACGGGTCGGCTTTTTCGCGCACATCGCCGTTGGCATCGCGGATTTCAAATTTGTAGAGGGCATTGAGTTTGACGGCAGGAATAAAGATGGCCCAAATGCCGTTGTCGCGGTGGAAACGCATCACATGGCGGCGGCCATCCCAGTTATTAAATTCGCCGATAACGGAAACGCGTTGCGCATTTGGCGCCCATACGGCAAAACGTACGCCCTTCACGCCGTCCAACTCGGCAAAATGCGCGCCTAAAGCCTCATAAGGACGCAGGTGCTTGCCTTCGGCCAACAGCCAAGAATCCATGTCTTGCAACGCAGAGCTGAAATGATAAGGGTCTTCTTCAATCACTGGCTCGGAATCTTCGGTATAACGGATACGCAAAGCGTAATCGGGCGCATCATCGGGCAAAACGGCCACAAAGAAACCGCGTTCATCAATTTTTTCAGACGGCACGATGAGTTCGCCGCTGCGGCGGTTCACGATATCCACGCTTACTGCGCCGGGAATCAAAACGCGTACCACTTCATCGCCCTCTGCAAGGCGGTGTCGTCCCAAATAAGCGAACACATCGCTATGGGTGGCAAGAAACAGGCTTTCGACCGTATCGCGCTCGATTTGGTCAAGTTCATGATAAGTCTTGATTTGGCTGTTTGTTTTCATGCGTACCTCGTCAATAATGGCAAGTTGGCCGCCCATAAGGCGGTGTTGTAGGAAATCTTCCAAAGAAACCGGCATTTTTTGCGCCCAGTTCGGATAGCCTTCGGTTACACCCGGGACATTCAGATTGTCAATGACGCCCAGCAGGTTTTCCAGTTGTACGGCGTAAAGCTTGCTGCGGCTCAATGCGCCGTATTTGTGCAAAGCCGCCAGCAAGGTTTCATCGGCCTTTGCCGGCATTTGTACGTCTGCACCCAGACAGCCGGTATATTTCAATTTATCCAGCAAATCGGCTTTATCGTGTTCGCGCTCATCCAAGGCCGTCTGAAAAGCGGCTGCATCTGGCAAAGTACCGAGTTTGAACATCGTATCCAAATCTTTGCCTGTCCAATAACCTGCCAAGGGCGCGACATCGTGGGTACTGATGACCGTAATCGCCTGCTCGGGGTATTCTTCAGGTAATTGAAAACCGTTCCAGCCCTTGCTGAAATACATCACTTTGTAGGAGAACACATGATAGCGGTTGAGCAGATAACGCGCTTGATCGGGTACCGTACCCAAATCTTCGCCGATGATGACGCAACGGTTGCGCTGGCTTTCCAATGCCAAAATGGCAAAAGTCACTTCGGCATCGTAATGCACATACGCGCCGAAATCTGCTGTTTTATCGTTTAAAACCCACCACAAACGACACAATGCCATCACATGGTCAATCCGCAACACGCCATACAGGCGCATGTTTTCGCGCAACAGATGGGCAAACTTTTCATAGCCCGTATGCTTCAACATCGACGGATTAAGCGGCGGCAAATTCCAATTCTGCCCGGTCGGCCCCAAAGGATCGGGCGGCGCACCGACCGATACGTCCATGCAATAATCTTGGCGGTTTAACCAAGTATCCACACTGCCGCGCGCCACGCCGACCGCCAAATCGCCGTAAATACCAAGTTTGACACCGTATTCGGCAGCGGCTTGGTTGACTTCGCGCAACTGCTCCGCGCAAAGCCATTGCAGCCACATATAAAAACGGATTTCACGTTCATGGCTGCACGCGAATTTTTCTACTGCTTCACCATCAGGCTGATGAAATTCAGACGGCCATGACTGCCAACCCACTTGTCCGGGACGGCTGTAATACTGGTCCAAAGCCTCAAACAAACCGAAGCCCTGCAAAGACTTGCCTTTTTCCGTAACAAATGCTTCAAATGCAACGCGTTCATTTGCCGCAGCTTCACAAGCATCTTGTTCAAACGCGTTAAACGCCATATGCAGCGCATCACGCTTGCATGCCCAAACCGCCGTATAAGTCACCGTTTCCGTAACACGCAAAGCGGCGATGCGCTGACGGATTTTCGGTTGTGCCAGCCAGTTTTTCAGTTGCTCGTTATAAGTAAACGCACCGACTTTTTCGATATCCAAGTAAATCGGATTGAGCCATTCGCGCGAAGAAGGGCTATACGGGCTGGCAAAGGCAGGCTTGCTGGTAAACAAGGCGTGCAAAGGGTTGATACCGACAAAATCCAGCTTTTTCTCCGCCGCATATTTCATCAGGTTCAGCAAATCGGTAAAGTCGCCTATGCCCCAGTTACGCTCGGAACGCAGGCTGTACAAATGCATGGTCAAACCATTCATCCGACCGCCATTGGCAAGCAGTTTGGGTTGGTAAACCGATTCAGGCGCAACAATCAGGCGTACAAGGCAACATTTGCCGCCGGTCTCGGCCGACAAAGTGTAATAACCGCAAGCCAATCGGGGCAGCTTAATCCAAAGCGTATCGTTGTCGCCCGGATATAAAGTCAAGGTCTGGCACTCATCCGCTTCATCAATCAATACGACCGTTTCCACACCATAAAATTCAGACGGCATCTGTAAAGATTCTTCGCCGTTTTCATGCACGATCATCGTATTCAGATAAAGGCCGTCTGAATCCGGTTTGCTTTTGTCCAAAACAGCAACGATCGATTCCAAAACTTCAGGTTTGGTCGCATGATATATACCGTTGATGTCGTGGTAGCCTAAATCAATACCGGCCTCTACGGCCTGCTGCTCCAATGTCTCACTCATTGCACTCTGCCTGTTTTACCAATATCTGAATCTTAATACAGATCTTGTTGCACCGTTACATGTAGTTTATTGTAGTCTCTAACAAAATCCATATTTCCCTGTTTGATTTGACCTGCGCCAAAATTTCCTATTTATCTGTCTTGTAAAAACTTAAAGGCCGTCTGAAAAGGAAGGTTTCATTCCTTTTCAGACGGCCTTTATCATGCTTCAAGCCTGATTAGTGGTGGTGATGACCGTGCGGGCCATGTACGTGACCATGGGCAATTTCTTCCTCGGTCGCATCGCGCACACCTTCAACGGTCGCCTTGAACAATACTTTCATACCGGCCAAAGGATGGTTGCCATCCACTACGGCTTTACCGTCGGCAACATCGGTTACACGATAAATCAATACATCGCCGGTTTCCGGATCATCGGCTTCAAACATCATGCCGACTTCAACTTCAACAGGAAATACGCTTACATCTTCAATGCGTACCAGTTCAGGATCTTGCTCGCCGAAGGCATCATCAGGCGACAAAGCCACTTCAACGGTATCGCCTACATTTTTGCCGTGCAACGCTTCTTCCACTAAAGGGAAAATACCGTCATAACCGCCATGCAGGTAAGCAATCGGCTCTTCGGTTTTGTCCAACAACTGGTTGTTTGCATCGTACATTTCATAATGCAGGGAAACTACGGAATTTTTAACAATAGACATCATGTCATCCTTAATCAATATTTAAAAGTCAAGTTCAGGCTATTTTATCACAGCTGTAACTAAACAATCGGTTTACCTTAAACAAATACTTTTGGTGAACACAACAAAACCGAAAAAGTCCATATAAAAAACAAAATTGAATGATTCCAATCCATAAAAGTTGCTTTTTCACAACACAAAGTTGCTAAATTACAAAAAAATCCCCAAACGCAAAAACATTCCAAACCCTTAAATCCAACAACAGTTAAAAATAATCAAGCTATTGAATACAAATGATTTTTAAAATTTTCATTAATTATGAATATTTTTAGATTATTTTTTACCTACTCCCCTGATTTACATTATTTTCGCTAATTTTGTATTGATTTTAGTATGCAAACGGTTAAGCAACGTTGCATTGACCAATCCCGTGGGGCATAATAACGAAAAATTCAGCAATGAATTTCTACTGTACAAGCCGTTTGACGGCTATTTTTAGTTTAAATCGATTTAAAAAAGGTCCTCAAAAATGAAAAAATCTCTGTTCGCTGCTGCTTTGTTGTCTTTAGCTTTGGCCGCTTGTGGCGGTGCTGATAAAGCTGCTGAAACTGCTGCTTCTGCTGCTTCTGAAGCCGCTGCTTCTGCTACTGAAGCTGCTGCATCTGCTGCTGAAGCTACCGAAGCTGCTGCTACTGAAGCTGCTGCATCTGCTTCTGAAGCCGCTGCTTCTGCTACTGAAGCTGCTGCTTCTGCTGCTGAAGCCGCTGCGTCTGCCGCTTCTGAAGCTGCTAAATAATATTCTTTTGAATATAAGAAAGGCAGGATACCATTGCGTATCCTGCTTTTTTACATTCTTCACACTCCACTTCCCAACTTTTCCGCCTGACTGCCATGCACCTTCACGACCGTTTTGCTGAGTTTCTTTCCGCCTCTGAAATCATCGAAGCCACTCCGGCCTTGTTAAACGACCAACGCCGTCGTTTTGTTTCTTCGCCGGATATTGTCTTACAGCCGAACTCTGTCGAAAGTGTGCAGAAAATCATGCGTTTCTGTTTTGAAAACCGCATCCGCGTAACCCCGCAAGGCGGCAATACCGGATTATGCGGCGCAACGGTAACCAGCGAAGGCGTACTGCTCAATCTCTCCAAGCTCAACCGTATCCGCGATATCAACCTTGCCGACAACAGCATGACGGTTGAAGCAGGCGTGATTTTGCAAAATGCTCAAAAGGCGGCAGCCGAAGTCGGACGACTGTTTCCGCTCAGCCTGGCCAGCGAAGGCTCTTGCCAAATCGGCGGCAATATCGCCTGTAATGCCGGCGGTTTGAATGTCTTGCGTTATGGCAGCATGCGTGATTTGGTATTGGGTTTGGAAGTCGTTTTACCAAACGGCGAACTGGTTTCCCACCTTCAGCCCCTGCACAAAAACACGACCGGCTACGACTTGCGCCATCTTTTTATCGGCAGCGAAGGAACATTGGGCATCATTACCGCCGCCACACTCAAACTCTTTGCCCTGCCCAAAACCAAAGCGACCGCATGGGTAGGTTTAGACGATATTGAATCCGCCGTCTCACTTTTGACTGCGGTGCAAGGCCATTTTGCCGAGCACTTGACCAGCTTCGAGCTGATCAGCCGCTTTGCTCTCGATTTATCTTCGGAATTCAGCCAACTCAAAAAGCCTGCTGATGCGGAATGGCATATTTTGATTGAACTTGCAGACTCTGTTCCCGATGCCGGACTGGATGAAAAGCTTGCCGAATTTCTCTATCAAAACGGATGGGAAAACAGCATTTTGGCGCAATCCGAGCAAGAGCGCTCCGACTTATGGACCTTGCGTGAAAATATTTCCGCTTCCCAACGCAAACTCGGCACCAGTATTAAACACGATATCGCCGTCCCTATCGCCCAAGTGGCCACCTTTGTCCGCCAATGCGCCCCTGCCTTGGAAACCCGCTTTCCCGGCATACAGATTGTCTGCTTCGGACATTTAGGCGACGGCAGCCTGCATTACAATACATTCCTGCCCAACGTATTGAGCAACGAAGCCTACCAATACGAAGACGCCGTCAATACCATTGTTTATGAAAACATTCTTGCCTGCCATGGTACGATTGCCGCAGAACACGGCGTAGGCATCATCAAAAAACATTGGCTGCCCCGTGTGCGTACGCAGGCCGAACTTGTTCTGATGCATTCCATCAAAAATCAGCTTGACCCTTATGGCATTATGAATCCGGACAAACTTCTGCCTTCTGTGGATTAACAAAATACAAAAAGGCCGTCTGAAACATTTCAGACGGCCTTTTATCTTATCCAAACTATTTCAATGCCGTTTTCCAATCCAATCCGCCCAAGGAAGGTACCTGTATCACTTCATTGGTATCCAAATTGACCGCCGTCAGCTCTCCGCCCCACAACGCGCCGGTATCCAAAGCGATAACCTGATCGGTATTAACGTAACCCAATGATGACCAATGTCCGAACACGGTAATATAATCCAAATTCTGCCTATCGGGCGCTTTAAACCAAGGGCGCAGGTAAAGCGGCATTTTTTTCAAAGTGGATTTATATTCGTAATCCAATTCGCCTTTGTATGTCAGCGCACGCATACGGGTAAAGACGTTGATAATCATGCGTAGGCGCTCATAGCCTGTCAAATCGTCCGTCCACTCAGTCGGCTTGTTGCCGTACATTTTGCCAAAAAATTTCCTGTATTTTTTACCTTGCAATTCATCCTCAGCTTCTCTGGCAAGGCTTTCGGCCTTATCAACCGACCATTGCGGCAAAATACCGGCATGCACCATCACATGCCTGTCGCCGCGCACCAAAAGCGGCTGATGACGCAGCCAGTCCAGCATGGCATGACTATCGGGATGGGTCAAAATCGGCTCAACCGTATCACTGCGCTTAAGCGTTCCTTCACCGCAACCGACTGCCAAAAGATGTAAATCATGATTGCCCAAAACCATTTGCACACTGCTGTCATGTTCTTTGGCAAATTTCAGGGTTTCCAAAGACTTCGGGCCGCGATTGACAATATCGCCGACCAGCCAAAGGGTGTCCGTACCATGATTAAAGCCGATTTTGGCAAGCAACAAAGTCAGCTCGTCAAAACAGCCTTGAATATCTCCGATTGCGTAATGTGCCATTATTATTGTTTTCCGTTGTTATTCTTTTCAGACGGCCTTAAGCCCAGCCCAGGCCGTCTGAAAACATCAATTATGCATTTAAAACCAATACAGCCTCTGCTTCAACCTGAACGCCTTTAGGCAGGCTGGCCACGCCAACCGCCGCGCGCGCAGGGAAAGGTTGTTCGATAAATTCAGCCATCACTTCATTGAACACGGCAAAGTTGGCCAAATCGGTCAAATAAGCATTGAGTTTGACGATATTGTTTAAAGAACCGCCGGCCGCTTCGGCTACGGCTTGCAGGTTTTTAAATACTTGCACTGCTTCGGCGCGGAAGTCGCCATCGCCGACCACAGTCATCGTAGCCGGATCCAAAGGAATCTGACCGCTCATATAAACCGTATCGCCTGCACACACTGCTTGGCTGTATGCCCCAATCGCGGCAGGGGCTTTGTCGGTATGGATAATGGTTTTAGACATGATATTCTCCTCAAATAGAAATGTCAGAATCAGGTGGAAGCTTCGAATTTTACTTTCAACAGAAATACGTTTCAATAAAAGCATTCAATTAATGCGTTTATCCCGTCTTGTTCTTCCCCGATTTTAAACCTACAATCCCACATATTATTCATTTCAAAGCCGAAATTATTATGTTTTTTGTCTTATCCCCAGCCAAAAACCTCAACGAAAAAGACCCCTCCCCCGTCAGCAGCTTTACCCAGCCCGACCTTCTACCCGAAGCAGAAATCCTGATGCAGGAGTTGCGTCAGCTTGCCCCCCAACAAATCGCCGAGCTGATGCATGTTTCCGACAAAATCGCCCTGCTCAATGCCGAACGCAATGTCGCATGGCACACGCCGTTTACGCCTGAAAACGCCAAACAAGCCGTATTTATGTTCAACGGCGACGTCTATGAAGGCATCGCCGCCGATACGCTCAAACCGGAACAAATCGACTACCTGCAACAACACGTCCGCCTGCTCTCCGGCTTATATGGCGTACTGCGCCCGCTCGACTTGATGCAACCCTACCGCTTGGAAATGGGCACGGTCTTTGCCAACTCGCGCGGTAAAAACCTCTACGAATTTTGGGGCGATAAAATTACCGACCTGCTCAACCAAACACTGGAGCAGGCCGATAGCGACGTTTTAATCAACCTCGCCTCACAAGAATATTTCAAATCCATCAACACCAAAAAACTCAACGCACGCCTGATTACGCCGATTTTTAAAGACGAGAAAAACGGCAAATACAAAATCATCAGCTTCTACGCCAAACGTGCGCGCGGTTTGATGGTGCGCTACGCGGCAGAACACGGCATTACCGAGCCTGAAATGCTGAAAAATTTCGATTACGAGGGCTATTCATTCAATGAGGCAGCTTCAAACGAAGCCGAATGGATATTCATGCGTGAAGAACAATCCAAATAAAAACAGAATCCTAGATATTTTTTCTAAAATACCTCTTGGCAAAGACCGTAAGTTCCATTAATATTACGACTTCAAGAATGGAAGCGTGGCAGAGCGGTTTAATGCAACGGTCTTGAAAACCGTCGAGGGTTGATAGCCCTCCGTGAGTTCGAATCTCACCGCTTCCGCCATTTTTGATATTTTTTTATCTAGTGAAAATGAAATGCGAGACTTGATGATTCAAGTCTTTTTTTATTTTCGAATCCAAAGAATCCCGTAAAGGCCGTCTGAAACTTTCTATGACGCAGTTTCAGACGGCCTAATACCTTTAAAAATTCCCCCAAATTCCTAAAGTCCTACCCAGACATTTAGAGATTTGGGGGATTTTTGCAAATGTCCCTGCTTTTCTGATCATTGCCGTCAAGGGTATCAGCCTACCTATCACCAATGCGGAATTTTTGCTCAACCATGCGTGGCTTTTCCTATGCCGACGCGATCGTGCATTTTGCCTCAGAGCCGTGTGCCACCGTATCGTTTGCGGTAGGGTTTGCTGCATATTCTGAGCTGTTGCCACAAAGTACCGCCCTTGCTTTTATCTTGGAGGAGGTTGCGGCAAACGGTGTCGTGATGGAGTGTCATTCGATGATGGTGTGGTGGTAGGACAGGTCTTGAATGTGGTATCGTTCTTCTTGGGTCAGTTGCGTGTAGTAGTTCATGGTAATCTTTCTTGTAGGAAAGGCAGTATGCTGCTGCATCTAGGACTTTTTCCGTTATGTAAAGTTTGCCCTTCAAATCCGAATCTGCTGGCCTCTATTTATCATTATTTAATCGCTACAAGGATATTTAAATGAAACGGGAAACCATTGCCCTGCATGCAGGCTATCAATCCGAACCGACTACCAAATCCGCTGCTGTCCCCATTTACCAAACCACTTCCTACACTTTCGACAACACGCAACACGGCGCAGACTTGTTCAATCTTGATGTAGCGGGCAATATCTACACCCGTATGATGAATCCGACCACTGCCGTTTTGGAAGAACGCGTTGCCCGTTTGGAAGGCGGTATCGCCGCATTGGCTGTCGCCAGCGGTATGGCGGCAATTACCTATGCCGTTCAAACCTTGGTTGAAGCAGGCGACAACATCATCGCAACCAAAACGCTCTACGGCGGCACTTACAATTTCTTTGCCCACAGCCTGCCGCGCCAAGGTATAGAAGTACGCTTTATCGATCCGGCCAAACCCGAAGAAATTGCTGCCAATACCGACAGCCGCACCAAACTGGTGTATTGCGAATCTATCGGCAATCCCGCCATCAATGTCGTTGATATTCCAGCATTCGCACAAGCCGCGCACGCTCAAGGGCTGCCACTGATGGTGGACAACACCGTTGCTACGCCCACATTGTTCCGCCCGATCGAGCACGGTGCCGACATCGTTATCCAATCCTTGACCAAATACATCGGCGGTCACGGTACAACGATTGGCGGTGCCATTATCGACGGCGGCAAATTCCAATGGGCAGGCAATCCGCGCTTTGAAAAAACTTTCAATCAGCCTGATCCGTCTTACCACGGCATAAACTACTGCGAACATTTTGGTGCAGCCGCCTACATTGCCCGCGCTCGCGTCGTCCCATTGCGTAATACCGGTGCCGCCCTGTCTCCGCACAGCGCATTTTTACTGCTTCAAGGTTTGGAAACCCTCGCCCTGCGTATGGAACGTCATTGCGAAAACGCCCTAAAAGTAGCCGAATTCTTAAAGAAACATCCGCGGGTCGAATGGGTGAACTATCCTGCCCTGCCCGACAGTCCGTATAAAGCCTTGATTGACCGCGACTACGGCGGAAAAGCCTCAGGTTTGCTGAGTTTCGGTATTAAAGGCGGTCGTGAAGGCGGCGCGAAGTTCATTGACGCACTGCAACTCTTCCTGCGTTTGGTGAATATCGGTGATGCCAAATCGCTGGCTACCCATCCTGCCACAACGACCCACCGTCAGCTTGACGATGCAGAACTCGCCGCAGCAGGCGTCAGCCCCGACATGGTACGCCTGAGCGTGGGTATCGAGCATATCGACGATTTGCTTGCCGACTTGGCGCAGGCATTAGATGCCGTACAGGCATAAGCAATCGCTCATTAGATGAAAAAAGCCTCCGCTTAAAAAGGCCGTCTGAAAATTTCTTTTCAGACGGCCTTTCCTTTTCTACAAATCAAATGCGGCGTTAATCAAACGTTTGGTGTAATCGTTTTGCGGATGGTGGAAAATCTGATCCGCGCTGCCGTACTCAACCATTTCGCCCTGCTTCATCACGATCACATTATCGCTGACAGCGCGCACGACAGACAAATCATGACTGATGAACATATAAGTCAGGCCGTATTTCTTCTGCAAATCGCGCAAAAGTTCGACCACTTTGGATTGTACGGAGCGGTCAAGTGCAGAGGTTGGCTCGTCCAAAAGGATAAATTTCGGGCGCAGGATAACGGCGCGTGCAATAGCGATACGCTGACGCTGGCCGCCGGAGAATTCATGCGGATAACGGTTGAGCGCGTCAAGCGGCAGGGACACTTCCTTCATGACTTCCAAAACGCGTTGGATACGTTCTTTTTTGGTCATTTCAGGATGATGAACCGTCAAACCTTCGCCAATAATCTCACCAACGGTCAGGCGTGGGGAAAGCGAACCGAACGGATCTTGGAACACAATTTGCCGTTGCGATTTCAGACGGCGTGCTTCTTCGGCGGTATAGTTTTTCAGGTCTTTGCCTTCAAAGGAGATATGGCCGGTATAAGGCAGCATCTGCATGACGGCTTTGCCCAGCGTGGATTTGCCGGAACCGGACTCGCCGACGACGCCCAATGTTTCGCCTTCTTTAATTTTGAAGCTGATGCCTTTGACGGCGTCAAAAGTTTTGAGCGGCTTGCCGAAAAAGTTTTGCTTCAATACGAAAGAAACATTGACATTATCGGCATCGATTAACACTCCGGCGCTGGTTTCTTCCGGCTCTTTCATGCCCTTGGGAATGGCATTGATGAGTTCGGCGGTATATTCGTGTTTCGGATGGGCAAATACTTCTTTGATTTTGCCGCGCTCGACAATTTCGCCGTTACGCATGACGCAGACGGTTTTGGAATAGTGTTCCGCCAAACCCAAATCGTGGGTAATGAAGATAATCGCCATGCCCATTTGCTGTTGCAAATCATGGAGCAAATCGAGAATCTCGGCTTGAATGGTCACATCCAAAGCTGTGGTCGGTTCGTCGGCAATCAGCAGGTCAGGTTCATTAATAAGCGCCATGGCAATCATAATGCGTTGCAACTGACCGCCGGAAAACTCGTGAGGATATTGTTTCATGCGGCGCTCGGCTTCTTTGATGCCCACACGTTCCAGTAATGCCAATGCTTTTTGTCCTGCTTCTTTTTTGCCGAGCTTTTTATTGTGCACACGCGCCGCTTCAATCAGTTGCGCACCGATACGCATAAACGGATTGAGCGAGGTCATCGGCTCTTGGAAAATCACGCTGATGCGGTTGCCGCGCAAATCACGCAGGGTTTTCTCATCGGCATCCAAAATGGAAATGCCGTCAAAAGTAATGCGCGAATCTTTGCTGTATCGGGCAAATTTCTCAGGCAGCAGGCGCATAACGGACATGGAGGTTACGGACTTGCCCGAGCCGGATTCGCCGACCAAAGCCAATGTTTCGCCCTCTGCCACTTTAAAGCTGACATTACGCACGGCGTGCACGTTTTTTTCATGCAATTCAAAATTGATGTCCAGATTTTCTACAACCAGTAACTGTTTTGTCATTTTGATTATCCTTTTGGTTGCGGTTTAGCGGTCTTTCGGGTCGAGCGCATCGCGCAGACCGTCGCCGATAAAGTTGAAACAGAACAAAGTGGTTACCAAGAAGAAACTCGGCACGAGCAGCTGCCATGGTGCGGCTTCCATCGAAATCGCGCCTTCTTGCAGCATCGAACCCCAACTGGTCATCGGCTCTTGTACGCCCAAGCCCAAGAAGCTCAAGAAAGATTCAAACATAATCATGCCCGGCACCAGCAAAGAGGCATACACCATCACCACGCCCAAAACATTCGGAATAATGTGGCGCGTCACGATTTTACGTTTTGCCACGCCGCTCACACGCGCCGCTTCGACAAACTCTTTATGCTTCAAGCTCAAGGTTTGACCGCGCACGATACGCGCCACGTCCAACCAAGACACCAAACCCACGGCGGCAAAAATCAAAAGCAAGTTGCGGCCAAAGAACGTGGTCAGCAGAATCACGAAAAACATAAACGGAAACGCGTTCAAAATTTCCAAAAAGCGCATCATCAGCGAATCGAGCTTACCGCCGATAAAGCCGGCAATCGCACCATAAAGCGTACCGATGACAACAGCCACCAATGCGCCGGCCACACCGACCAGCAAGGAAATACGTCCGCCGGTTGCCGCACGCGACAACAAATCGCGGCCGAGCAAGTCCGTACCCAGATAGTGATGGGTAGAAAAGGACGGCGGAATCTGCATATTGTCCCAGTCGGTGAAGTCGTAGGTGTAGCGGACAATCCATGGCGCCACAATCACAAAAATGCTGATCAGCAACAGGATGATAATGCTGTACACCGCCGCTTTGTTTTGTTTAAAACGCCGCCATGCGTCACTCCACAGGCTTTTGCCGTGTACTTGGGCGTATTCTGCTGCCTCTGCGAGGGCCTGAGTCTGCTTCTTTTTAAATAACATAATGTTCTCTCTCGCTTTTTATTCTTTCTTCAGGCCGTCTGAACATTTCAGACGGCCTTTGCGCAAATGGGATTAATAACGGATTTTCGGGTCAATAATGGCATACAGAATATCGAGGATGGCGTTGAACAAAATGGTCATGATGCCGACCAAAATCGTCAAACCCAAAATCATGCCGTAGTCACGGTTGAGCGCGCCGTTGACAAATAATTGTCCGACGCCGGGAATACCGAACACGTTTTCAATCACAATGGAGCCGGTGATGATGCCGACGAATGCCGGGCCTAAGAAAGAAACAATCGGCAGCATGGCGGGACGCAGCGCATGGCGCAGGATGATGCGGCTCATGGGCAGGCCTTTGGCGCGTGCTGTGCGGATAAAGGGACTGTTCAATACTTCAATCATCGCGCCGCGCGTAATCCGCGCGATACTGGACACATAACCGATGGACAAAGTAACGACGGGCAGAATCAAGTTCATCAGTGCGCCATCATTCCAGCCGCCTGCAGGCAGCCATTGCAGTCTGACGGCAAACACCAGCACCAATACCGGCGCCATCACAAAACTGGGAACGACAATACCGGTCATCGCGCCGCTCATCAGCGAATAATCCAGCCAACTGTTTTGTTTTAAGGCGGCGATGATGCCGATAAACATACCGAAGATGGCGGCAATCAAAAAGGCGTAGAAGCCAAGTTCTGCCGACACCGGCAGGGATTGGGCAAGCAACTCATTAACGCTGAAATCTTTATATTTGAACGACGGCCCCAAATCTCCCTGTGCCAACTGCTTGAGGTAGTGGAAATATTGGAGGTACATCGGATCATTGAGGTGGTATTTGGCTTCGATGTTGGCCATGACCGCAGGCGGCAAATTGCGTTCACCTGTGAACGGGCTGCCCGGTGCAAGCCGCATCAGGAAAAAAGATACGGTAATCAACACCAGCATGGTCGGGATGGAAGCACATATCCGTTTGATGATGAATTTCAACATAATCAGGCTGTCCTGTCTGAACATACCGGACTCGTGAAAACAAGCTGACCTGAAGCGGAAATCGGATGAATGGCAGCAGGCATCTGTAACGTCGCCGCGCCGGTTTCTCTCTCTATTCCGACCGGGTTATTGTTTTTATTCGGAGTCGGGTAAGGTTTTTTAGTTTTTAGATAGTTGTTATAAGGCCGTCTGAAACTTTGTATCCGCCGTTTCAGACGGCCTTTCACGTTAACGCGCCAAAGGTTCGGTGCGTTCAATCAGCCATGCTTTGGCCGCGCCTTCTGTCAAAGGCTCGAGACGGCGGCGCACTTCGGCGTGATATTGGTTCAGCCATTCGATTTCGCTGCCGGTCATCAGTTTGGTATCGATGAGGCGCGTATCGATTGGGCAAAGGGTAACGGTTTCAAAATACAGGAATTTGCCGAACTCGGTTTCCTCAGGGTTTTCAACCGGACGGTTGATTACCAGGCTTTCGATACGGATACCCCATTTGCCCGGACGGTAAAGACCCGGCTCGTTGGAAGTCAGCATGCCTGATTTCATCGCGTGATGCGGTTGCGGTACGGCGGCAACGGCAATGCTTTGCGGGCCTTCATGCACATTGAGGAAATAGCCTACGCCATGACCTGTACCGTGACCGTAATCGCATTGCGCCTGCCAGAGCGATTTGCGGCAGATGGCATCAATCATCGGGCCTTTGATGTTTTCAGGGAAAATGGTTTCCGCCAGAGAAATATGCGCTTTCAACACCAAAGTGTAATCGCGCTTCATGGCCGCACTCGGATTGCCGACAGGCACCACGCGTGTGATGTCGGTCGTACCGCCCCAGTATTGGCCGCCGGAGTCAATCAGCAGCATACCGTCGCCTTTGATTTTGCTGTTGTTTTCCGGTGTCGCACTGTAATGAGGCAAGGCGGCATTGGCATTGTAGCCGGCGATGGTGTCGAAACTTGGCGAAATAAAGCCGGGACGTTGGCTGCGGTGTTTGTAGAGCATACCGTCGATATCCAGCTCGCTCAATTCGCCACCGTCTGCCAAGATTTGTTCAAACTCGGCAAAGAAACCGCACAATGCCGCGCCGTCTTCCGCCATGGTATTGCGGATATGGGCGATGTCGGCATCGGATTTAACCGATTTGAAGAATGTGCTTGGGTGGATGGCTTCAATCAAACGGACGTCTTCAGACAGGCGGCGCAAAGTGCCTACAGCAGTTTTGTTCGGATCAATCAGCAATGCGCCCTTAACGCCTGCCAAGTAGTCCGCCGCTTGCGCATAAGGCAATACTTCAAAGCCTGCCGCTTTCAAGGCTTCGGCAGATTCGGCTTTCAGACGGCCTGCATCGGTAAACAATACGGCTTTGTCTTGGCTGATAAACAAATGGGACAAGAACACGGGGTTGAACGGTACATCATCGCCGCGCAGATTGGTAATCCAAGCGATGTCGTCCAAAGAAGAAACCAAATGCGCATCTGCGCCCTGCTCCTTCATGGCCGCACGGATACGGGCCAGTTTTTCGGCCGCAGTTTCGGAAACATAGTCGTGATGGTGAACGTAGATTTCCGGAGTCGGCAATGCAGGACGGTCGTCCCACACTTCGTCCAACAAGGTTTCAGGATATTCGAGGCGGATGTTTTTGGCTGCAAGTGCCTGTTTCAAACCGCGCTCGCCGCTGAGCGCAAACATATCGGCAGGTGCGCCGACCACTGCTCCTTCGGGCAGATTTTGTGCCAACCACTCGGTATAAGGCGCATCAACGCCCATTTTTTGCAGCTCAATGCCGTTTGGCGCAAGCTGTTGACCTGCCTGCTCCCAATAGCGGCTGTCCGTCCACACGCCTGCTTTATCGGCGGTTACCACCAAAGTGCCGGCCGAACCGGTAAAACCGGAAAAATCGCGGCGTGCCTGCCAATGCTCGGGCAGGTATTCGGAAAGGTGCGGATCGGCGGAAGGGATGACAAACGCGTCCACGCCATGTTTTTTCATAGCTTCGCGTAAAGCGGACAAACGTTGTTGTACAGATTTCATGTGTTATGTCTCCTGTTGTTTCAGACGGCCTCTGTCATCAAGGCCGTCTGAAAACTTGTGCTGTCTATAATCAATCTATTTTTTCGGTGCGAACGACCAGTTCTTGACTGTGTAGTTCCGTAAAGGGTCTTTGTCGGAATAGCCGATAATATCGGGTTTGACCATACGCACTTCAACCTGATGATACAACGGAATCAGTGTAGCGTCTTCTTGAAGCTGCTTCTCCGCATCGGCATAGAGCTGGCTGCGCGCTTCCTTGCTGACACCATCTTTCAGCGTATTGTTCATAAATGTATCAAACGCCGCGCTTTTGTAGCGGAATGCATTGTTTGAGTTGTTAGATTTCAAGATATTGAGCATACCCGCCGGATCGTTGAAATCGGAACACCAGCCGCTGAACGAAACCTTGAAATTGCCTTGCGCGCGCGTATCCAAATAAGTTTTCCATTCCTCGTTGGACAAAGTCGGACGGATAAACGGAATGGCGGCTTTCCACACCGACTGCACGGCAGTAATTTGTTTTTTAGACGCTTCGCTGGTGCTGTACAAGATATCGAACTCAAGCGGATGGTCATCGTTGTAGCCTGCTTCGTTCAACAGTTTACGCGCGGTTTCGATGCGTTTTTCAGGCGTCCACTCTTTCCACTCCGGATAAACAGGAATCACGCCCTGCATTTGCGGCGGCGTCAATTGGAACGCAGGCGTATCGCCACGGCCGCCCACTTTGACGACGATATCGCGGCGCGTCAGCATATTGAGCGCCTTGCGGACACGCGGATCATTAAACGGCGCCGCTTCGTGGTTCGGCTCCAAATACCAGCTGCACAAAGAAGTCGTGCGTTTCACTTGGCCCGGAAACTCAATATCCGCCACTTTGACCTGATCGCTGGGAATGCCGTAAGTCACATCAATTTCATTGGCGCGATAACGGTTGTACTCGCCACTGCCTGATAAGAAAACCGCCTTCGGAATGGCTACTTTGTCTTTATCGTAATAATTGGGATTACGTTCCATATTGATGTGGCTGTTAACTTTCCAATCCGTTAACAGATAAGCGCCACTGGAAACATACTGACCGGGCTGCGTCCACTTATTGCCATATTTTTCAACAGTGGCGCGGTGAACCGGAAATGTGAATTGCTGAATCAGCATATCGGGGAAATAAGGCACGGGCGCAATCAGCGTAAATTGCAGGGTCTTCGCGTCCAATGCCTTGACGCCCAATGTCTCAGGCTTGGCTTTGCCGTTTAATATATCTTCCGCATTTTCCACTTGGGCATCGACCAAATAGCTGCCGAAAGGTGCGCCGGTAGCTGGATCGGCAAGACGGCGGAAGCTGTATACAAAATCTTCGGCAGTAATTGGATCTCCATTGCTCCATTTGGCATCACGCAGATGGAAGGTCCAAATACGCTCGCCCTCGCTCTCCCATTTTTCCGCCAAAGCAGGAATGGTTTTACCTTCGGCATCCGTACCGACCAAACCATCCATCAACTGACGGATAATCGCACCAGCCGCCATATCGCCGCTCATCTGAGGATCCAGCGTACCCGGCTCAACGCCGTTGCTGACCACCACGCGCTCATAATCGGTACGTTTAAACTCAGGAGCAGGCTTAACATCGCGGTTGCACGCCGACAGCGCGAATACGGCAGCCAATGATGCAGCCAACAGCGGATAGGTTTTTCCAGCCATATTTCATTCCTTCTTTTGGGTATTCTTCTTTTTCAGACGGCCTAATTATTCAAGCTACACTAAACTACATTTATTTAGAACTTTTCCAGCATAGTTAAATCATCTATTTCAAACCATGAAAATAGTGTTATAAACCACATATTCCACCAGAATAATAGTGAGCCATCCAAGATTGTTGGCAAATTAACACAAAAATACGTAACTGAAAACTATTTTTCAATTTATCCTACGATAAGTTACAAATGTATTGATTTTTTATAATTTGTCAAATAAGATTATCCAAATTCCCCAATCCCCAATTAATAAAAGACATAAAAGGAGAACAAAATGAACAAGTTATCTTGTTTTGTTGCCATTACCCTCATCGGCTCTTCCATGAGCATCGCCCACGCCGAACCTAAAATGAACGGTACCATATACATTATGACCGAGGTCGAACACAACAATAAAACCGGCGTAACCAATACAACCATTTCCGATAAAAGTTCCAGTCTTTATCTCTCCGATGAAGTACGACTCAACAACGACTTATGGCTGAAATGGCAACTTGGCTCCTTTATTTACTTCGATTCCGACCGCTGGGGTGGCTGGGGTACTGCCGACTCATACGTCGCGCTCAACAGCTACAAAAACCTTGGCACCGTCAAAATGGGTTACATCAGTACGCCCATGAACAGCATTTATCTGAACCCGTTCGACACCAACAGCTCGATTTTGGAATTCGGCAAAATTTCCCGCTTCGGCCAACGCCGCGTTTCCATGGCTTATGAGTCTCCTTGGAAAAACGGTTTCCAATTCAAATTCAACGTTTCCCCCGGTTCCAATGCCGCGCGCAACAACAATGACTGGAATCCGGACAAAAAACGTGACGGCGACTGGGTCTTTGGCTGGGGTGTAGACTACTACCACCCAAACAACGGCTTTAACGCGCACTACGCTGCCGAATACGCACCCAACGACTCTCCGACCGAAACCAAAGACTTCCAAGCCCATGCATTCATGGCCGGATACAGCAAAGACAAAATCTCCGTCGATGCCGCGTTCCAATACGCCAAAAATACTTGCGACGGCTTCAGCTGCTGGGGCGTATGGAAAGATGCGGCAGGCAACGTAGCCGGTTCTTACGACAAAGAAATCAACAACACCAAAGAATTTATGGTGTCCGGCTCATACAAAGTGGGCAATTTCAAACCTCAAATCGGCTTTGCCTACGGTAAAAGCTCTGTCGGCGAAGACTACAAACACGTCGCCGTCAGCACCGATTACAGCTTCTCCAAACGGACAACCGCCACACTCGGTGCCGGCTGGTTGAAAGAAAACGTCAATCCGAAATACGATGAAGATTTGCCGAAAAAATCTTCTTACGCAGTGGGCATGGTATTCAAACACCGCTATTAATGCCTGACAGATTAAAGGCCGTCTGAAACAATTTGTTCAGACGGCCTTTTCTACATCCTATAATTTAAACTTGCAGCCCACCTTAAAAATCATTACATTGCCCACACTCAAGCAACAAAAACGTCATCATGAACGCCCACCGCACCCTCATCATCTCCGTTTTTATCGTCGCCAGCTGCGGCCTCGCTTACGAGCTCATCATCGCCGCGCTCGCAAGCTATCTTTTGGGCGACAGTATTTTGCAATTTTCCTCCGTCATCGGGCTTTATCTGTTTTCAATGGGTATCGGCGCCCACCTGACCCAATACATCAAAGATAAAGACGTATTGCACCGCTTTATCGAAATCGAACTTCTGGTCGGCATCATCGGCGGCATTTCCGCGCTGGCATTATTTGTGGCCTTCGGTTTATCCGCCGCCCCATTCCGCACCCTGCTCTACGCTTTTGTACTGATTGTCGGCATGGTTGTCGGTATGGAAATTCCTTTGGTCATGCGCGTGTTAAACCAAAAAGGTGCGGAATTTAAAGAACTCGTATCCAAAGTATTGACCTTCGACTACTTGGGCGCACTTGCCGTCTCGTTATTATTTCCACTTCTGCTCGCCCCAAAACTCGGTATGGCGCGTTCTGCCTTGTTGTTTGGCATCTTCAACGCCGCCGTCGCCTATCTGACCGCCCGCGTGTTTAAAGCCGAACTGCCACGCTACCGCGCCATCCGCCTGCGTGCGCTGATTGTCTTGTCCATCCTCGCCATCATCTTCGCCTACGCCGACCGCATTTCCTTCAAAGCCGAACAAAGCTATTTCGGCGATCCCGTCGTCTATCAAAGTCATTCTCCCTACCAACGGCTTGTCGTGACACGCTGGAAAGACGACACCCGTCTCTACATCAACGGCAACCTGCAATTCTCCTCACGCGACGAAGCCCGTTACCATGAAGCACTTGTCCTGCCCGCCATGCAGATGGCGCCGAATGCCGAACGCGTGCTGATTCTCGGCGGCGGCGACGGATTGGCGGCACGCGAAGTCTTGAAATATCCGCAGGTCAAAAATGTTACTTTGGTCGATCTCGACCCCGACATGACCGCCACTTTTAGAACCTCCGCCACCTTAAGCGCGCTTAATCAAGGCTCGCTGTCCCATCCCAAAATGCACGTCGTCAACGACGATGCCGCCAAATGGCTGGAAGGGTCGTCTGAAAAATTCGACGTTATCATCATCGACCTGCCCGACCCGTCCAATTTCTCGCTGGGCAAACTTTACTCCGTCCCCATGTACCGCCTCGTTGCCCGCCATCTTGAGCCGCAGGGCAAGATTGTTGTGCAATCGACTTCGCCTTATTTCGCCCCTAACGCCTACTGGTCGGTCGTCGCCACCCTAGAAGCGGCCAAGTTGAATACCGCGCCCTATCATGTTTACGTCCCTTCCTTTGGAGAATGGGGATTTGTGTTGGCAGGGTTTGACCAAAACTTCCCCATTCCGCAAAAATTCAACGTCCCCACCCGCTATCTGAATGCCCAGACCGTTGCCGAAATGTTCCGTTTTCCGCCCGATATGGCAAGGCGCAAGGTGGAAGCAAATTATTTGAACAACCAAATTCTCGTCAGTTATTTTGAAAGCGATTGGAACAATGTGATGCGATAAAATATCTAAAGGCCGTCTGAAACATCTGTCTTCTTTTTATCCCCGTTCAGACGGCCTCATTACCCGTTTACCCTTTTTCACACAGCATTTGCTTGAAAAAATAAGGTTTATCTTTATCTAGATAGAAGACAATCGACACTATCCGTTGAATGAAGGAACAAACACTTATGCAGTATTTTGGAATCGGTTTTTTGGTTTTAATCTTTTTGGAAATCATGTCCATCGTCTGGGTTGCCGACTGGCTTGGCGGTGGTTGGACGCTGTTTGTGATGGCTCTCAGCTTTATCAGCGGTATCTTTATGCTGCGCCATACCGGCATCTCCGGCCTTTTGCTCGCAGGCGCAGCCGTCCGTAGCGGACAAAACATTTCCCTCTATCAGATGCTGTGGCCGATTCGCTATACTACCGCCGCGGTTTTCCTGCTCAGCCCGGGTTTTATTTCAACCGCCTTTGCCCTGCTCTTGCTGATTCCGTTTAAAGGCAACGCGGCCGTTTCTTCTACGCAGTCTTTCCAAAACCGCCAAACTTACAGCTCCGCCAAAGATGATGAAGACATTATCGAAGGCGAATACACGGTTACGCGCACCAGCAAAGCCGACAAACCGCAAGACTATATCGAACATAAACCCGATTGACGACTGCCTTCATAACAGGCCGTCTGAATTAGGAATACCTCAAAAGTGTTTCATATTTCAGACGGCCTTAGTCTTTTCCGGGCTTTGAAAATGTAAATATCAGTTTGTAATTCGGTTATTCCGCATAAATCATTTAAAATAAGCAACTATTTTGATTCTAAAAACGACACGGTATCCAATGAACGTTCAACGTCTTTTCCCTCTTTCCCTCAGCTTGATTACCGCCGCTGTTTTATCGGCGTGCGCCACCCAAAACACACCGACTGCTTCTAAAACCGAAACCGTCGTTCAGCCTAAATCTACTTCTATTCCTTCACGCCGCGCCGACAGCGAATCCAAAGTCCTGTCCGATTACAGCCAATACCAAAGCGCCATCGATGCCGCCAAACGCGGTGACGATGCTTGGGTACAACAATTTTTATCCCAAGCCAGCGACAGCGCAATGGCTGAAAACGTCCGCAACGAATGGCTGAAAACCTTGGGCGCACGCGGCCAATGGGATTTGTTCCGTCAAGAATTCAGCAAATTGAACGCCGCCGGCGTCGCACAAGAAGTGCAATGTTATGCCGATTTGAGCAGCAGCAATTACAGCAAAGCCGCCGAGCTGGTTCGCGTTACCGGCAAACTGCCTGCCGGCTGTACCCGCTTGGTTGAAAGCGCGGCAGCTTCAGGCCGTCTGAACGCCAACGATGCATGGCGTCGCGTACGCGGCTTATTGAGCAACAGCCAAACCACAGATGCACGCAACCTCGCCGCCGCATTGGGCAGCCCCTTTGAAGGTGGCGCGCAAGGCGCAACCGAATACAGCCTGTTGAGCGTAATCGGCAAAGATGCACGCAAATCCGCTTCTGCCGCCGCTACCCTGTCCGACATGGAATCAGGCCTCAGCCGCGAACAACGCAGCTTCGCATGGGGCGTATTGGGCCACTACCATGCACAAAGCCAAAATATGCCGACCGCTTTGAGCTACTACGGCCGCGTTTCCGACCGCAAACAACTGACCGACGAACAATTGGAATGGTACGCACGCGCCGCTTTGCGTCTGCAACGTTGGGACGAATTGGCAAGCGTAATTCAGCATATGCCTGAAAAACTGCAAAAAGACCCGACATGGCAATATTGGCTGGGCCGCAGCTTTTCCACACAAGGCAAAAGCGGCCAAGCCAAAGAAATGTACGAAAAAGCCGCCGCTTCCGGCCGCAATTTCTACGCCGTAATGGCAGGTGAAGAACTGGGCCGCCGCATCAATACGCGCAACAACGTTTCCGATGCCGATGCCAGAGACGTCCGCCGCATGAGCGAAGACGGTGCCATCAAACGCGCATTGGTTCTGTTTAAAAACAGCCAAAGCAACGGCGATTCAAAAATGCGCCGTCAGGCACAGGCGGAATGGCGTTTTGCCACCCGCGACTTCAACGAAGACAACCTGCTGACTGCCGCACAAGTTGCTTTTGACAACCAGTTCTACGACATGGCAATCAACAGTGCAGACCGTACCGACCACAAACTCAACTACAAACTGCGCTACCTCTCTCCGTTTAAAGACCTAACCGTCCGCTATGCCGCACAGGCAGGCGTTGACCCGGCATGGGTTTACGGTTTGATTCGCCAAGAAAGCCGCTTTGTCATGGGCGCGCAATCCAGCGTCGGCGCACAAGGTCTGATGCAGGTCATGCCTGCGACTGCCCGCGAAATCGCCGGCAAGATCGGCATGAGCAGCAGTGAACTCTACACCATGGACGGCAACATCCGCATGGGTACTTGGTACATGGCAGATGCCAAACGCCGCCTGCAAAATAACGAAGTGATGGCCACCGCAGGCTACAATGCCGGCCCCGGCCGCGCCCGCAACTGGCAGGCTTCTTCGCCTTTGGAAGGCGCCATCTACGCCGAGACCATCCCATTCACCGAAACCCGTGATTACGTGAAAAAAGTCATGACCAACGCGACTTATTACGCGTCATTGTTCAACGAACCGCAAACTTCGTTGAAACAACGTATGGGTACGGTTCCCGGCCGTTATTAATACCCGATAGGCCGTCTGAAAAGTGAGACAGAATCAAACGTTCAGACGGCCTGCAACCTTGACAGACTATCGGGTTTATAAGATAATCGCCCGATTGTTTCTGACCGAAAAGGTCACTTGCACGGCAAAAGCCGACTTGTTAGGAGGTGATGTTTACATCACGGCGCGTATCCCGCCCTGCCCTAGGCAAACCAGCGATACAACAACTCCCCCATTATGACAAACCGTCCTCTATTTCTTAAAACGGTTTGATTGAACAAAATTTAAAGGAAATAAAATGCCTGCTATTCGTGTTAAAGAGAATGAACCATTTGAAGTTGCCATGCGTCGTTTCAAACGTGCCGTAGAAAAAACCGGTCTGTTGACCGAACTGCGCGCCCGTGAAGCGTACGAAAAACCAACTACCGAACGCAAACGCAAAAAAGCTGCTGCAGCCAAACGTCTGCAAAAACGCCTGCGCAGCCAACAACTGCCTCCTAAAATGTACTAATTACAGGCCTGCCCTGTGATAAACGACACACCGCAAGGGCAGCTTTGCGGTGTGTTTTGTTTTTCAGACGGCACCTTTTTATTGATATAAAGTGAGAACATTATGAGCCTAAAAACACAATTAACCGAAGACATGAAAACCGCCATGCGTGCCAAAGACCAAGTGTCTTTAAGCACCATCCGCCTGATTAATGCCGCCATCAAACAATTTGAAGTAGATGAGCGCACTGAAGCCGATGACGCAAAAGTCATCTCTATCCTGACCAAAATGGTAAAACAGCGCAAAGACAGCGCCAAAATTTATACCGAAGCCGGCCGTCAAGATTTGGCTGACAAAGAAAACGCGGAAATTGAAATCCTCAACCGCTATCTGCCGCAAATGATGTTTGCAGAAGAAATCAAGACTGTCGTTGAAGCAGCCATTGTAGAAACCAGTGCATCAGGCATGGCAGATATGGGCAAGGTCATGGGCGTATTGAAAACCCGTCTGGCCGGCAAAGCCGACATGGGCGAAGTCAACAAGGTTTTAAAAGCCGCATTGACTGCTTAATCATCAATAATTAAAAAGGCCGTCTGAAATATTATTTTCAGACGGCCTTTCTTATTGTGCCAATCAAGCAGCAGTTACTTTGCTCTCATGACGCAACAAAGTAATCAAATCGCTGATACGTTTTTTCATGGAACGGCGATCGACGATTTGGTCGATTGCGCCCTTCTCCAACAAGAATTCTGCACGTTGGAAACCTTCCGGCAAGGTTTCACGTACAGTCTGCTCAATAACGCGTGGACCTGCAAAACCAATCAGAGCATTCGGTTCTGCCAAAACCACATCGCCCAAGAAGGCAAAGCTGGCAGATACGCCGCCCATGGTCGGGTCGGTCAATACGGAAATAAACGGCAGACGTTTTTCAGTCAGCAAATGCAAAGCCGCGCTGGTTTTCGTCATCTGCATCAAAGAGTTCAAACCTTCCTGCATACGCGCACCACCGGAAGCCGCCACGCAAATAAACGAACAATTATCTGCAACAGCACGGCGCACACCCTGCACGAAACGCTCACCCACGACCGAACCCATGGAGCCGCCGATAAAGCGGAATTCAAATGCAGCCACCACGACAGGCAGGCCGTTCATGGTGCCTTTCATAACAACCAAAGCATCGTCCTCGCCGGTTGCTTTACGCGCAGCAGTAAGGCGGTCCGGATATTTTTTGCTGTCTTTAAATTTCAGCGGGTCTGTCGGTTTAATATTGGCTGCAATCTCTTCACGGCCTTCTTCATCCAAAAGCAGGTCCAAACGTTCGCGCGCAGAAAGCGGATTGTGATGATTACATTTTGGGCAGACTTCGCTGTTTTGTTTCAACTCGGTTGAGTAAACCGTTGCCGAACAAGACGGACATTTGTGCCACAGACCTTCAGGAACGCTGGACGAACTGCTTCGGTTTTTAATTTTCGGAGGAAGAATTTTATCTAGCCAGCTCATGAATGACTCCTTAGGATTCAGAATTCAGTCAGCCAGTTGAACGTAAGGCCGTCTGAAACAATGGAATGGAAAAATTTAGCGAATTGCGTCTTTCAACTCTTTAACTAACGCGCCTACTGCCTCAGCCTCGCTACCCGCGTGACTTTCAATCTCTTTGACGATACGGCTGCCGACAATAACGGCATCCGCCACCGCTCCAATCTTACGCGCGCTCTCCGCATTATTGATGCCGAAGCCGACACCAATCGGAATATCAATGTATTTGCGCAAAAGCTCTATTTTACGCGAAACTTCTTCAGTATCCAAACTTGCTGCACCGGTCACGCCTTTGAGCGATACATAATACACAAAACCGCCGGCTACTTTGGCAATCGTTTGAATACGCTCTTCAGTTGTCGTTGGCGCAATAAGGAAAATACAATCAATACCTTGCGCTTTCAACGATTCATGCAAAGGCGCAATGGTTTCTACCGGAGAATCCACGGTCAACACACCATCTACGCCTGCTTCGGCAGCCGCTTGTGCAAACGCTTGATAACCCATTTTATGTACTGGGTTCAAATAGCCCATCAAGACAACCGGCGTTTTATCATTGGTTTTGCGGAACAAGCGTACTGTTTCCAATACGTCGTGCAAAGAAACATGATTTGCCAACGCCCTTTCGGCCGCACGCTGAATGGTCGGACCATCCGCCATCGGGTCAGAAAACGGCACACCCAGTTCCAAAATATCGGCACCGTTAGCCACCAGGCTGTGCATCAATGCCAAGGTCGTCTCAAGGTTGGGATCACCCACCGTAATATAAGGAATCAGTGCTTTTGCGCCATTGAGCGCTGAAAAAGTTTGTTGGATTCTGCTCATTTTCTGCTATCCATTTCATCGATTTGAATGTTGTCCGACAGCCTAATCTATTCTGCCGTTACATTTATTGTAAAAAATTTAGTCTGCCGCAAAAAACAAATGGCCGCTTTTCCCAATCGGCAAACAAGAGGCTAAGTATAACATTTACGGCTATTTCATAGAATCATTTGCAATCAAGATTCTGATATTTTGAAAGCAATATAAAACAATAAAGGCCGTCTGAAAACAATTCAAACAGCCTTTACAATAATCAATCATGCAAATCTTTGTATGCCTTCGCACTTTTGATCACAATTTCCTTATCGATTACGGCTCGACATGGTGGTTTTGTTGTTCAGAACCCAGATGACGCTCCAAATCAGACAAAATCTGCACCAGACCATGACGGACTTCTTCTGCATTGGCGGCAGGATTGCCGTTTGCATCCAAAGCGCCACGGCTGAATGTATCGATATACGGTTCAAACGTATCTTTCAGTTTCAACAACTTAACGACATCTGAGCGCGTATATCGATCGCCACCGTATCCAATCACAACATTATTTTCATGTTGCCATTGGGCAAACTGAGCCGGACTGATTTGCACCAATTGGCACATCTCATCCAACGTAAAATAACGCTTGGCAGGAATAACCGGGTTATTGTTGTTTGTCATAGTAATGCTCCACCATGCCTTTAAGTTTTTGGCTGGCATGGAAAGTTACCACACGGCGTGCGGTAATCGGCACTTCTTCGCCGGTTTTAGGGTTACGGCCCGGGCGTTGAGGTTTGTCGCGCAATTGGAAATTGCCGAAACCGGAAATTTTAATTTCTTCACCACGCGCCAAAGTGCTGCGGATTTCTTCAAAAAAGAGCTCGACGATTTCTTTGGCATCATTTTTGGTGACGTTGCTGACTTTGTCGACCAAAATATCGGCCAATTCTGCTTTAGTTAGTGTCATGTGTTTACCTTCATTCAAACTGGTGCAATTATTACCAAAATTCTTTTAAAAATCAAGTCCTCACCAAAAAATCAAATATGATTGGCGATTTTTGGCGACAACTTTTATCTTGTTTTAAGCACGAAGTTGCGCATCTTTTTCGGCCGCGGCTTTAATCATTTTCGCAACCAAAGGCTCGATGACTTCATCTGTCAGCGTGCTTTCCATATCCTGCAAAATAATTTTGACGGCAACGCTCTTCATGCCTTCAGACACGCCTGTACCGCGGTAAACGTCAAATACACTGATTTCTTGAACCAGCTTGTTCGCTGCCGCTTTCAGGGCATTTAACAAATCATCATGCGTTACAGCTTCAGGCATTACAAATGCCAAATCTCGGCGTGCAGGCTGGAATTTGGATACGGTCTGATAACGGGTTTTCTCACGACCCAATACCGCATCCATATCGATTTCAAACACCAGCGGCGCTTGTGGCAAATCATATTTTTGCAGCCATTTCGGATGCAACTCACCAACAAAACCAACTACTTTGCCGTCTGAAACAATATTGGCGGCACGTCCAGGATGCAATGCCGGATGTTCGGTCTTCACAAAGGATACTTCTTTGTTTTTCAAAAGGCTCTCAACATCGGCTTTCATATCGTAGAAATCTACGTTGCGAGTTTTCTCGCCCCATTGCTCAGGCAACACGGAGCCATACCACAAACCGCCGATACGTTCGTTTTGAACAAATTGATCAGCTGAATCTTTGCGGAACACGCGGGCAATTTCAAATACGCGTACACGGTTTTGCTTACGGTTCAAATTGTTTTGCAAAACTTCCACCAAACCGCCGATAAGCGTAGAACGCATGACGGCATACTGCGCCGCCAACGGATTTTGCAGGCGGATAGGATGGATATTGGCAGCAAAGTCTTGCTCCCATTGCTCATCCACAAACGCATAGCTGACCACTTCGCGGTAACCGCGTGCCGCCATTTCGTTATAAACCGCAAAACGCGGGCGTTTGGTTTCAGGCAGAGCCAACATTTTCAGACGGCCTGAAGTATAGTCGTCAGGAATATTTTCATAACCGTAAACGCGGCCGATTTCTTCAATCAAATCGGCTTCGATTTCGATATCGAAACGGAAGCTAGGAGAAATAACACGGAAGCCTTCTGCAATTTTATCAGGCTGCAAACCCAAGTGTTGCAAGATAATTTCGACTTGCTCGGCAGGGATTTCAACGCCCAATACCGTTTTCAGACGGCCTAAACGCAATTCGACCTGTTTTGTCTCAGGCAATTTACCTTGTGCTTCAACCATTTCACCGGCTGCGCCACCACAAATCTGCAACACCAATTCGGTAGCACGCTCAATGGCATCAGCTTGCAAGCAGTAATCCACACCACGCTCAAAACGGAAAGAAGAATCCGAACCAAAACCGTATTGACGGGATTTACCCGCAATAATCTCCGGAGCAAACCAAGCCGCTTCCAATACAATATTTTGCGTCTCATCAGAAACCGCACTTGCCTCGCCGCCCATCAGACCGGCCAAGCTCAACACACCTTTTTCATCAGCGACCACCAGTGTATTGTCAGCCAAAGTAACGGTCTTCTCGTTCAGACACGCCAAAGTCTCGCCATTTTGAGCACGGCGGACAATCAAACTGCCTGACAGCTTGTCAGCATCGAAAACATGCATCGGCTGACCGATTTCCAGCATCACATAGTTGCCGATGTCCACCAATGCGGAAATGCTGCGGATACCGCTGCGTTCCAAACGTTGTTTCATCCAATCGGGAGTAGCCGCTTTCGCATTGACATTTTCAATAACGCGACTGATAAAACGGCCGCAGTCGGCCGGTGCGTCAATACGGACAGCCTGTTTTTTCTCACTGCCGATAGAGGCCGTCTGAATTTCAACAGGCCTAAACGCACATTGAGTCAACGCAGAAACCTCACGCGCAATACCCTTAACGCTCAAGCAATCAGCGCGGTTAGGCGTAATTTTCAACGTAAACAGCGTATCGTCCAAATCCAAGTATTCGCGGATGTTGGTACCGACAGGCGCATCTTCGGGCAGAATGTGCAGACCATCTACACCATCATCAGGCAAACCCAATTCATTGGTCGAACACAGCATACCGTTTGATGGTACGCCGCGCATTTTAGTCGGCTTAATTTTGAAATTGCCCGGCAAAACGGCACCCGGCAACGAACACGGCACTTTAATACCCGGCTTGACATTCGGTGCACCACAAACAATCTGAACCAACTCGCCCGTACCGGCATCAACTTGGGTAACGTTCAAACGGTCTGCATCAGGATGCTTTTCAACAGATTTTACTTCGGCAACAACCACGCCACTGAAAGCAGGGGCGGCAGTATCGATTTCTTCCACTTCCAAACCGGCCATGGTCAAAAGATGTTCCAGTTTATCGGCAGAAAGATCAGGATTGGCTTGGGTTTTCAGCCATGAATAAGGAAATTGCATATTATTTTCTCTACTATCAAGCCGTCTGAAACAAATTTTTATCAGACGAAATCAGTAATATCTATTCACTTTTTCAGACGGCCTATCAAAAGACCATCTGAAATTTATTTGAACTGCTTCAAGAAGTTCAAATCGTTATCGAAGAACAAGCGCAGGTCATTGACGTTGTAGCGTAACATGGCAAAGCGGTCGAGACCGATACCGAAAGCGAAACCGGTATATTTTTCAGGGTCGATATTCACATTTTTCAACACGTTAGGATGTACCATACCGCAGCCGCCGACTTCCAACCATTTACCGTTTTCGCCCATAATGTCGATTTCGGCAGAAGGCTCGGTGAACGGGAAGAAAGACGGACGGAAACGCACTTGCAGGTCATCGCGTTCAAAGAAGCGACGGATAAAGTCAGTGAACACTGCTTTCAAATCGGCAAAAGTGACACCCTCTTCCACCCACAAACCTTCGGCCTGATGAAACATAGGAGAGTGAGTGGCATCACTGTCCACGCGGTAAACGCGGCCGGGGGCAATAATGCGGATAGGCGGCTCTTTTTTGTCGAGCATATAGCGGATTTGAATAGGCGAAGTGTGTGTACGCAAAACGTCGCCGTTTTCAACATAGAAGGTATCTTGCATCGCACGCGCTGGGTGATTTGCAGGAATATTCAAGGCTTGGAAATTGTGGAAATCGTCTTCGATTTCAGGGCCGTCCGCCACTTCGAAACCCATACCGTGAAACAGCTCAACCACACGTTGCAAAGTCAAAGTAACTGGATGCAAACCTCCATGCTCTTGTGCACGGCCCGGCAAAGTAATATCCAAGGCTTCTGCAGCCAATTGGGCTTGCAGCTTGGCTTCATTCAGGGCATCGCGTTTGGCATTAAAGGCTGTCTGAAACTGATTTTTGCATTCGTTGATGTGCGCGCCTATGGTTTTACGCTCTTCAGGAGACATTTGACCCAAAGTTTTCAAAAGACCGGTCAATTCGCCGGTTTTACCAAGATAGCGTGCTTTAATTTGTTCTAAGGCATTGAAGTCTTGCGCGGCTTCAATAGCGGCAATACCTTCTGCAACGATACGGTTTACATTTTCCATAGTAGTTTATCGTCTGTTTGTTGATGGCAGGCCGTCTGAAACAACAAAGCCGTCTGTTGGATTTGATTTCAAACCCGTTCAGACGGCCCTTTGTCTTACTGCGGCCAATCCGTTTGATAAGAGAGGCTTATTTTATCGCAAATTAGTATAAAAAAATAGAGTTTAAAGAAAGAAAATCAACTACATAGGATTTCTTTAAGAAAAGAAAAAAGGAAGCACAAGCTTCCTTTTTAAATAATCTTATCGAATTAAGCAGCCAAAGCAGCTTTAGCTTTTTCAACCAATTGTGCAAATGCAGCTTTGTCGAATACAGCCAAATCAGCCAATACTTTACGGTCGATTTCGATAGCAGCGCGTTTCAGGCCGTTCATGAATTTGCTGTAAGACAGACCATTTTCACGAGCACCTGCGTTGATACGAACGATCCACAGTTGACGGAATTGACGTTTGCGTTGGCGACGGTCACGGTATGCGTATTGACCGGCTTTCATTACCGCTTGTTTGGCAACACGGTAAACGTTTTTACGACGACCGCGGTAGCCTTTGGCTAACGCGAAGACTTTTTGGTGACGAGCACGAGCGGTAACACCGCGTTTTACGCGTGGCATATTTTAAACTCCTTAAGCGTAGGGCAACATTTTAGCAACAGAAGCCAAATCGCGTGAATCCACCATAGCGGTGCCGCGCAATTGACGTTTAGTTTTAGTGGTTTTTTTGGTCAGGATGTGACTTTTGAACGCATGACCGCGTTTTACACCACCGTTACCCAGTACTTTAAAGCGTTTTTTCGCGCTAGACTTGGTTTTCATTTTAGGCATTGGAAAACTCCATTCGTTATTAGATAAGGTATAAGGGGTTTTGAAATAAATTTCAAACACTTGGAACCCAAAATACCACGGTTTTTGCCGCTAATTAAACCTTATTCCGAGCGGCAATCGAAATAAGCCTTGCATTATAGCTTTATTTTTTCTTAGGCGCAATCATCATCACCATTTGGCGGCCTTCCATTTTAGGGAAGGACTCGATTTGCGCCACTTCAGCCAACTCTTCTTTTACGCGTTCAAGCAGTTGGGCGCCCAATTGTTGGTGGGCCATCTCGCGACCGCGGAAACGCAATGTCACTTTGACTTTGTCACCATCGGCAAGGAAGCGGTTGATGTTGCGCATCTTGATTTGATAGTCGCCTTCATCAGTACCCGGACGGAATTTAATTTCCTTGATTTGTACCTGCTTTTGGTTTTTCTTAGCTTCGTCGCGCTTTTTGGCTTGTTGGTATTTGTATTTACCGTAATCCATCAGTTTGCATACGGGCGGTTTGGCAGTCGGGGAAATTTCTACCAAATCGACATCTTGCTCTTCGGCCATAGCCAAAGCTTCACGAACTGAAACGACACCAAGCTGATCGCCTGACTCACTGATTAATCGCACTTCTTTGGCGGTAATTTCACCATTGATTCGTGCTTCGCGTTCTTGAGCGATGATGAATACTCCTATAAAAATTAATGATTGACGAGGGCGTCAGTGATTTCTTGCTGCAATTGTGCAATAAAATCATCTACATTCAAAGAACCCAAGTCTTCTGCTTTGCGGCGTACCGCAACTTTGTTTTCTTGTTTCTCTTTATCGCCGACAACGATTTGATAAGGGAAACGGTATTGGCTGTTGTCACGGATTTTGTAACCGATTTTTTCGTTACGCAAATCCAATTCGACACGGAAGCCTGCTGCCTGTAACTTGGCAGCCACTTCGCGACAATAATCTGCTTGGTTCTCGGTGATATTCATAATCACCATTTGAACCGGCGCAAGCCACAATGGGAATGAGCCTGCATGGTTTTCAATCAAAATACCGATGAAGCGCTCCAATGAACCCAAAATAGCACGGTGCAACATTACAGGACGCGCACGGTCGTTGTTTTCTGTTACATATTCTGCATTCAAGCGTTCTGGCAATACAAAGTCCAACTGCAGGGTACCGCACTGCCAAGAGCGACCCAAGGCATCTTTAACATGGTATTCAATCTTAGGACCATAGAATGCGCCCTCGCCAGGCAGCTCTTCCCACTCTACGCCGCAAGCGGTCAATGCATCACGCAGACCTTGTTCGGCTTTATCCCAAACTTCATCAGAACCTGCACGTTGTTCAGGGCGGAGGGACAGCTTCACAGCAACATCATGGAAGCCGAATTGTTTGTAAATGCGAACCAGCAATTCATTGAATGCGCGTGCTTCATCAACGATTTGATCTTCAGTACAGAAAATATGCGCATCATCTTGCACAAAACCGCGAACACGCATCAGACCATGCAATGCACCGCTTGGTTCATTGCGGTGGCAAGAACCGAACTCGGCCAAACGCATTGGCAAATCGCGATATGAGCGCAAACCGTTATTGAAAATTTGCACATGACCCGGACAGTTCATCGGTTTAACCGCGTATTCGCGTTTTTCAGAACTGGTCACGAACATATTGTCTTTATAGTTTTCCCAGTGGCCGGATTTTTCCCAGAAGGTTTTATCCATAATCTGAGGCGTTTTCACCTCTTTATAACCGGCAGCATTCAGCTCTTTGCGCATATGCTGCTCAATCACTTGCCACAAAGCCCAGCCTTTAGGATGCCAGAACACCATACCCGGCGCTTCATCTTGCAGGTGGAACAAATCCAATTGTTTACCCAGCTTACGGTGGTCGCGTTTTTCTGCTTCCTCGATGCGTTGGATATAGGCTTTCAATTCGTCTTTACTCGCCCAAGCCGTACCGTAAACACGTTGCAACATTTCATTATTGCTGTCGCCGCGCCAGTATGCGCCTGCCAGTTTGGTCAGCTTAAAGTTTTTCAAGAAACGGGTATTGGGAACGTGAGGACCCCGGCACATATCGACGTATTCTTGATGATGATACATACCCATTGCTTCTACTTCAGGCATGTCTTCAATCAGACGCAATTTGTATTCTTCGCCGCGATCTTGGAAAATTTTGATGGTTTCTGCACGGGGCGTCATCACTTTAATGACGTCATAGTCTTGTGCAATCAACTCTTTCATGCGCGCTTCGATAGCGGCCACATCATCAGGCGTAAATGGTTTTTCAGTTGCGATATCATAATAAAACCCGTCTTCAATAACCGGGCCGATAACCATTTTGGCATCAGGGTAGAGCTGCTTGACCGCATGACCGACCAAGTGCGCGCAGGAGTGGCGGATAATTTCCACGCCCTCTTTGTCTTTAGGCGTAATGATTTGAACATGAGCATCTTCGGTAATCGGATCGCAAGCATCCACCAATTTACCGTTAACCTTGCCCGCTACCGTTGCCTTTGCCAAACCTGCACCGATAGACGCTGCAATTTGCGCCACGGTAACGGGTGATTCATATTGGCGGACCGAACCGTCCGGCAAGGTAATGTTCAACATCAGAAAGCTCCAAAACATTAAAAAATAACGGCATAAAGCCGTTATGGAAATTTGGTAGGCACAATTGGACTCGAACCAACGACCCCCACCATGTCAAGGTGGTGCTCTAACCAACTGAGCTATGTGCCTTCATCTAAGTCGCTTATTGTAACGAAGCGTGTTCCCTTTTGCAAGCATCTGTAAATACTTTTCAGACGGCCTGAATATTTTTGTTTGATTTATACCTCATTTTTTATTTCCTCCGTCATTCAGGCCGTCTGAAGCATTGTTTTGACAAAGATAAAATCCAGCCGTCAACCAACGAAAAATCCTTTATAATCTGCCCTTTCATTTCGCACACACGCGAACGTCCAATCTATTATTACTATGCTCAAATTTACCTTACACAAAAAAGACGGTCATGCCCGACGCGGCACTTTGGAACTGAACCACGGCAAAATTGAAACGCCGGTATTTATGCCGGTCGGTACTTACGGTTCGGTCAAAGCGATGAACCCGCAAAACCTGCATGACATCAAAGCACAAATCATCTTAGGCAACACTTACCATCTATGGCTGCGCCCCGGTTTGGAAGTCATCGAACAATTCGGCGGCCTGCACGAATTTATCGGTTGGGATAAGCCGATTTTGACCGACTCGGGCGGTTTCCAAGTATTTTCGTTGTCCGATATGCGCAAGCTGACTGAAGAAGGCTGTACATTCCAAAGCCCGATCAATGGCGACAAACTGTTCCTCTCGCCCGAAGTGTCGATGAAAATCCAAACCGTATTGAATTCCGACATTGTGATGCAGTTGGACGAATGCACCCCTGGCGAAGCAACGCACAGCCAAGCGCAAAAATCGCTGCAAATGAGCCTGCGCTGGGCGGAACGAAGCAAAAAGGCTTTTGAAGACCTGAAAAACCCGAATGCGCTGTTTGGCATTGTACAAGGCGCGATGTATGAAGATTTGCGCGAAGAATCGCTGAAAGGCTTGGAAGAACTCGACTTCCCCGGCTTGGCCATCGGCGGCTTGTCCGTTGGCGAACCCAAGCCCGAAATGTACCGCATGTTGCGCGCTGTCGGCCCTATCCTGCCGGAACACAAACCTCATTATTTGATGGGCGTCGGCACTCCTGAAGATTTGGTATACGGCGTAGCACACGGCGTGGATATGTTCGACTGCGTTATGCCTACCCGCAATGCGCGTAACGGCTGGCTGTTTACCCGTTTTGGCGATTTGAAAATCAAAAACGCCAAACACAAACTCGACAAGCGTCCGATTGACGAAAGCTGCACCTGCTACGCCTGTCAGAATTTCAGCCGCTCCTACCTGCACCATCTACACCGTGTCGGCGAAATCTTGGGCGCACAGCTCAACACCATCCACAATCTGCACTTCTACCAGGTCATCATGGCCGAAATGCGCGAAGCCATCGAACAAGGCAAATTTGCCGATTGGCAGGCGCAATTCCATGAAAACCGCGCCCGCGGTGTGGATTAATCCTTTTAAAGGCCGTCTGAAATCAGGTTTTAATTCAAACTGCTTTTCAGACGGCCTCAATATTCTTAATTAATAAAGCAAAATCATGTCCCGTTTCCATACCGAACCTCCCTTAGCCTACACCGCACAAAACCGTACCGCCATCCTGCTGCTCAACCTCGGCACGCCTGACTCGCCCACTGCTGCCGCAGTCAAGCCTTACTTGAAAGAATTCCTGTCCGATCAACGCGTTGTCGAACTGCCCAAGCTCCTATGGCAACCGATATTGCGCGGCTTGGTATTGACTTTTCGCCCGAAAAAAAGCGCGCATGCCTATGAAAAAGTTTGGTTTAAAGAAGGTTCGCCGCTTGAGGTTTACACACACCGCCAAGCAGAAGCCCTGGCCAAACATTTGCCTGATGTCACCGTCCGTCATGCCATGACTTACGGCAACCCAAGCGTTGCCGATGTTTTGGCGGAACTCAAAGCCCAAGGCGTGGGCAAATTGCTGGTCATTCCTCTCTATCCGCAATATGCCGGCTCTTCTACTGGCGCGGCTTTGGACAAAGTGTTTCAAGAGTTATTGCTGCAACGCAACCAAATGAGCGTCCGCACCGTCTCCCGTTATTACGACGATGCCGCCTATATTCAAGCCATGAAGCAGCATATTGAAGCCTATTGGGCCCAAAACGGACGCGGTGAAAAACTGATGTTGAGCTTCCACGGCATTCCGCAAAAGCATCACGACGACGGAGACCCCTATCCTGACGAGTGCCACCATACTGCCAAGCTGTTGGCACAGGCATTAGGCTTGTCCGAACAAGAATACATCGTTTCTTTCCAAAGCCAGTTTGGTAAATCCCAATGGGTCAAGCCCAGCACGCAAGCCCTGTTTGATCAGCTGCCAAAACAAGGCACGACCAAACTCGACGTATTCTGCCCCGGCTTCTTGGCCGACTGCCTCGAAACCATGGAAGAAATCGCCATTATGGGACGCGAACAATTCTACGCCGCAGGAGGCAAAGAATACCGTTACATCCCATGCCTCAACGATTCCGCTGACTGGATTGCCGCACTTGCACAATTAAGTCGGGCCAATCTGCAAGGCTGGATTTGACCTAAACCAAAGGCCGTCTGAAAAATTCACTTTCAGACGGCCTTTAGCGTTATCATCAAGCTATTAAAACGCAAACCAAGCGTGTGGCCATCAAAAACACTACTCAAAAAGGAACACATCATGACTGCACTCCGCCCTATCCTGCTCCTTCTGACCGCACTCAGCATCCCAACCGCTTTTGCCGCTGATGCCGCGCTGATGAACAAAGGACAAAAAATTTACGAAACCAACTGCGCCGCCTGCCACGGTAAAAAAGGCGAAGGCCGGGGTGCCATGTTCCCGCCTTTATTCCAGTCCGACTATATCAATAAAAAACCGCAAGTGCTGTTGCAAAGCATGACCAAAGGCATCAACGGCCCAATTAAAGTAAACGGCAAATCCTACAACGGCTTTATGCCTGCTACCGCCATCAATGATGCCGATGTTGCCGCCGTTGCCACTTACATCATGAACGCCTTCAACAATGGCGGCGGTACGATTACTGAAGCAGATGTCAAAAAATCTCACGGGAAAAAATAAAACGTCTCTCCCCTAAAGGCCGTCTGAATATTTCAGACGGCCTTTTCGATATGGAACACATTTTTGTTTCCATATTTATGGTTACGCAACATCAACAAACATACGCAAAAAACCGTCAAACCAAAAAAGCATATGCGTTTTGTGTTAAAGTAAACATTATTGATCGGCTGTTTTGCGTCCAGGCCGTCTGAAAGGTTTTCTGTTATGAACTTTTTCCGCAAGACTGTTTTATTTTTAGTCGTCCTCTCCATATTTGCCGCCTGCGGCTCCTTTATTTCACAATACGTTTTGGGTATGAACCCGTGCGTATTGTGCATCCTGCAACGCTTGTGCGTATTGGCTGTCGGGCTGTTGGCCATTGTTACGGCATTCAGTTCTCAATCTTCCAAATTTGCCCGCTCGCTCTCGGCATTGTTGATTGCCGCTCCGGCCGTTTACGGAGCAGGTGTCGCCGCCTATCAAATTTGGCTGCAAAGCCTGCCGCCCGGCACCGCCCCTTCTTGCGGCGCACCTTGGACTTTCCGCCTACGCGACTGGCCTTTGTTCGATTGGTTTGAACCCATCGTTCGCGGCTTTGGCAACTGCGCCGAGCCGGACTATCTATTCGGCGTTGCCCTGCCGGTATGGAGTATTTTGTATTTCAGCTTCGTGGTATTGCTGCTGCTTTGGGCTTGGTTGAAAACCAGAAAAATCTGATTGGTTTCGATATAAAAAGGCCGTCTGAAATTTCAGACGGCCTTTTGTTCTTTAAACTGTTTAGTCCAGATTCAACACGGCAGAAGTGTAAACGTCTTGTACGTCATCCAAATCTTCCAATGCGTCAATCAGTTTTTGCATTTTAACCGCATCTTCGCCGCTTAACTCGGTTTCGTTTTGGGCGCGCATGGTAACGTCGCCGTCAACAGATTTGTAACCTGCCGCTTCCAAAGCCGATTTCACACCGGCCCAGTCGTTCGGCGCGGTAACCACTTCGATGGAACCGTCGTCGTTGGTGATGACGTCTTCCGCACCGGCTTCCAAAGCCGCTTCCATCAGCGCATCTTCGTCAACGCCCGGTTCAAACACCAAATAGCCTTGATGAACGAAGTTGAACGCTACGCAACCGTCGGTACCCAAGTTACCGCCGTTTTTAGTGAACGCATGGCGCACATCGGCAACGGTACGGGTTTTGTTGTCGGTCAGACAGTCCACCATCAAAGCCGCGCCGCCAATGCCGTAGCCTTCGTAACGCAACTCGATGTATTCCACGCCTTCCAGATTGCCCGTACCTTTGTCGATGGCACGTTGCACGTTGTCTTTAGGCATATTGTTTTCAGCGGCTTTTTCCAAAGCCAGGCGCAGGCGCGGATTTGCGCCGGGATCGCCGCCACCCATGCGGGCAGCAACGGTAATTTCTTTAATCAGACGGGTGAAGATTTTGCCGCGTTTGGCATCTTGTCGGGCTTTTTTGTGTTGGATATTTGCCCACTTACTATGGCCTGCCATATTGATTCCTTTCGTTTTTTCACGCGTTGAGGCGGAATTTGCTTCATTTGTAAGGCGTGCATTTTATCATAAGTTGCCTTTAGCCAAAATATTCAGACGGCCCAAACATTTGCAAAAACAGGCCGTCTGAAAACAAAAAAACCTTTTTTAAATAAAGAAGCACATTTGCGGCAAACCTTTGTCAGTTTTTCGTTTTAATTCACGAAGGTTTACGGTATGATGACAAAATCGGTCAAAATTGTTAACAACTTAACCGGTATCGAATGGCAAAACGGCCTGCTCGCCGATATTGCCAACTGCGAAAAATGAGTGGGAGTAGTTACCCGTATCATTTTATTTTTATTGTTTTTATTAAAGGTTTTATTATGGAAGAAATATTGTCTGCTCTGGTGGGTGCAGTCAATCAGGTTCTTTGGGACTACCTGCTGATTTATGCCTTAATCGGTATCGGCCTGTTCTTTACCCTGTACTTGGGCGCGCCGCAAGTGACCAAATTGGGGACGGGTTTCAAATCCGTTTTCGGCGGCTTGTTCAGCAAAAAAGACAAAGACCATGAAGGCAAATCCCTGTCTCAATTTCAAGCGCTTGCCGTAGCGATTTCTGCGCAAATCGGTACCGGTAACGTTGCCGGTGTCGCCACTGCGATTACTGCCGGTGGCCCGGGTGCCATCTTTTGGATGTGGTTGTCTGCTATTTTGGGCATGTCCACCATTTTTGCAGAAGCCGTTTTGGCGCAAAAATACCGCGTGGTCAGCCACGGAAAATACATCGGCGGCCCTGCGTTTTACATCACGCACGGCCTGACCCCGAAAATCGGCCGTGGCGCGGCGCGTTTCCTGTCCGGCTTTTTCTCCATCGCCTTGATTATCGCGCTGGGTTTCATCGGCAACGCAACCCAATCCAATTCCATCGCCTCGGCCATGAATTTGGCTTTCGATATTCCTCCGATGGCTGTCGGCATTGCTTTGGCGGTATTCGCCGGCCTGATCATCATCGGCGGTATCAACCGCATTGCCGGTATCGCGCAATTTGTCGTGCCGTTTATGGCGGTGATTTACATCTTGTGTGCCGTAATTATTTTGTTCAAATTCTCCGACCACATCATCCCGATGTTCCACAGCATCTTTGTCGCCGCCTTCAATCCTGAAGCGGTATTGGGTGGTGCGGCCGGTATCGGCATGCGCGAGGCCGTCCGCTTTGGTGTGGCACGCGGCCTGTTTTCCAATGAAGCCGGTATGGGTTCAACCCCGCACGCTCATGCGACCGCCAACGTCAAACACCCTGTACAACAAGGTATGGCCGCGTTTATCGGTATTTTTATCGATACACTGATGGTTTGCACGGCAACCGCGCTGATTATCCTGCTGACCGATGCCAACCTTTCCGGCGAAACCGGCGCGGCGGTTACCCAACTGGCTTTTAACAAAGCCTTCCCGGGTTTTGGTTCGCAACTGCTCGCCGTCTGTCTGACCTTCTTCGCCTTTACCACCATCATCGGCTGGTACTACTTCGGCGAATCCAATATCCGCTTCCTGTTCCGCGGCAAACACTTGGGCATCTACCGCGCACTGGTTTTGGTGGCCATCGTATTAGGTACCTTGGGCAAAGTGGATTTGGTTTGGAGTATGTCCGATATGTTCAACGGCTTTATGGTCTTACCGAACTTAATCGCCCTCTTCCTGCTGCGTAAGGAAATCCGTGCGGTTTACGACGATTATCTGGCGCAAACCAAAGCCGGCAAAGAGCTGACCTACAACTACGAATTCCACGAATTCCACGACAAAAACCCTGATTAACGACAAACAAAAACCTCTCAGTCAAACTGAGAGGTTTTTTTATTTCAGGCCGTCTGAAACTACAACACATAAAAATAAATGCTGATAAATTGCGTCAAACTGCCTGCCAAGACAAACAAGTGCCAGATACCGTGGCCGTGGCGGATTTTCGTATCGTTGATAAACCAATAAATCCCCACGCTGTACAATACGCCGCCCAACACCAGCCAAAATAATCCACCGGCCGAAAGCGACTGTATCAGCGGCCATACCGCCACCACAATCAACCAGCCCATCAACACATAAATCACCATCGACAGCAGCCGCTTCTCGCTTTTGCGCCCGATCGTCAGCTCCTGAACAATGCCCAGCAAAGCCAACCCCCACGACACGCCGAAAAGCGACCAGCCCCAGCCACCGTGAAGGGTAATCAGCGTAAACGGCGTATAGCTGCCTGCAATCAAAAGATAAATCATACAATGATCGACCTTTTGCAAAATCGCCTTGGCCTTCGGCTGCGGAATACTGTGGTATAAGGTTGAGCCCAAATACAAAAGCAGCAGGCAGATTCCGTAAGTCAGTGCACCGGCAATCCGATAGCCGTCCGCCGATTCCACCGCTTTCACCAGCATCAGCACCAAGGCCGCCACTGCCAACAAGAAACCGGCCAAATGGCTGTACGCATTAAATCTCTCGCCGTGATACATAAACCATTCTCATTTATAAAAGACCAAAGTGTACGCCAAGACAGGCGCTTCGTCAGAGAAATCGGTTTAAAAATAAGTTAAAGCGCAAAGGCCGTCTGAAAAACACGGCCTTGCAATATAACAAAAACATCTTTGCAACAAACAAACCATTCTTTCCCTTTTTCAGACGGCCTCACTAAAGTATCGACTGTCGCCAAGGTTGCAAAGAGAGAAAAAATGTCCATCCAAAACCACCACCTCGACTGGCTCGAGGCCGAATCCATCTACATTATCCGCGAAGTGATTGCCAATGCCCAAAATCCGGCCTTGCTGTTTTCCGGCGGTAAAGACTCCGTCGTATTGCTGGCGCTGGCTGTCAAAGCCTTCCAAATCGAAGGCCGCCCGCTGAAGTTGCCGTTCAAACTCCTGCACGTCGATACCGGCCACAACTACCCCGAAGTCATCCGGTTCCGCGACGACACAGTCGCGCGTACCGGCGTACAACTTGTGGTCGGCAGCGTAGAAGAATCCATCCGCAAAGGCAGCGTCGTCTTGCGCCGCGAAACCGATTCGCGCAACGCCGCCCAAGCCGTTACACTGGTTGAAACCATCGAAGAACAAGGCTTTGATGCGCTGATGGGCGGCGCGCGCCGCGATGAAGAAAAAGCGCGTGCCAAAGAACGCATCTTCTCTTTCCGCGACGAGTTCGGCCAATGGGATCCTAAAAACCAACGTCCTGAATTATGGTCGCTCTACAATACACGCCTGTTCCAAGGCGAAAACATGCGCGTGTTCCCGATTTCCAACTGGACGGAATTGGACATCTGGCAATACATCGCACGCGAAAAACTCGCCCTGCCGCCGATTTATTACACCCACAAACGCGAAGTTGTCGAACGAAACGGCCTGCTCGTTCCCGTTACCCCGTTGACCCCAAAACGCGAAGGAGAAGTTGCCCAAATCCGCGATGTCCGTTTCCGCACCGTCGGCGATATTTCCTGCACCTGCCCGGTTGCCAGTACTGCCGCCACGCCCGAAGACATCATTGCCGAAACCGCCGCCGCAACCATTTCCGAACGCAGCGCCACGCGCATGGACGACCGCGTATCGGAAGCGGCAATGGAAGAGCGCAAAAAGCAAGGCTATTTCTAAACCGTTTTTTCAGACGGCCCCTATATATTTCAAACCCGAACAACACGGCAACGCCATCCGCCCCTGCCGTGTTGTTTGCTTTACTATTCTTGCAAATATCATTTAACAACAAAAGCTTAATCAACCATCCTTACCAAACGGCAAACAATAAAACATAAACAAACATGGTATAATAAACGCTTATAGGCAGAGATTTAGACAAAAGTCTCAGGCCGTCTGAAGGAGGAAAAACATGAATCGACGCGTTTATATCGTACATGGCTTTGAAGGCAATCCGCACGGCAACTGGTTTGACTGGCTTTGCGCCCAAGTCAAAAGCACCGGCGCACAAGCAATCTCCCTCGCCATGCCCAATCCCGACAAACCAAGCACGACCGCGTGGCAGTTTACCCTTGACCAGCACATCGGCAAGCCCGATGCCCATACCTTCCTAGTCGGCCACAGCCTCGGTTGCATTACCCTCCTTCACTTCCTCAGCCGACAACAGCCGCAAAAAATCGGCGGTCTGCTGCTTGCCGCGGGTTTTGCCGATACGCTGCCGCCCCTGCCTGCGCTTGATGCCTACATTAAAGCAGCGTCCCCTGATTTCGACATCCTGCGCAAAATCGACATGCCCAAACACTGCCTGGTTTCCGACAACGACACCCATGTTCCGCCCGAACTGACTTTGGACATGGCAGCTAAACTCAAAAGCCCTGTTACCCATATTCCCGAAGGCGGCCATTTAATGGCTTCGGACGGCTTTACCCAGCTGCCGCAGGCTTGGGAAGTGCTGAAACCCATGTTGACTGAATAAACACACACTCTAATCCGGTTTTCAGACGGCCTAGTGTGCTTCCCCTCTCCATAACAGGCCGTCTGAACGACAATAAAAAACAACCTGCCCTTTCAAGCAGGTTGTTTCTTTTTATGCCTCATTGACGGCAAATTTAATATTGCACCGTCCATTCGATCTCGCCGCCGGCCCTCATCGGTACAAGCTCGCCATCGCCGTAAGGTACGCTGGCAGGAACGGTTTGCGTTTGTTTGAGCAATGTGATGGTATCGGAATTTTCAGGCAGGCCGTAGAAACGCGGGCCGTTTTTAGAAGCAAAGGCTTCCAGTTTGTCCAACGCGCCTGCTTTCTCAAACACTTCGGCATAAAGCTCAATGGCAGTCATCGCGCTGAACATACCGGCGCAACCGCAAGCATTTTCTTTGGCAGTTTTGGCATGTGGCGCAGAGTCCGTGCCGAGGAAGAATTTGTGCGCCTTATCGCCGGTAACGGCAGCAACCAAAGCCTGACGGTGGGTTTCACGTTTAAGTACAGGCAGGCAGAAATGATGAGGGCGCACGCCGCCGACCAAAAGGTCGTTGCGGTTGAGCAGCAAGTGTTGCGGCGTCACGGACGCGGCCACATTATCGCCTGCTTCCAATACCAGTCGGGCTGCTTCGGCAGTAGTGATGTGTTCAAACACGACTTTAAGATTCGGCACTTGTGCCAAAACCGGCTTCATCACGCGCTCGATAAAGGCAGCCTCGCGGTCGAAAATATCGATTTCAGGATCGGTGACTTCGCCGTGAACCAAGAACAAAATGCCCTGTTTCGCCATTTCTTCCAACACAGGAATCAGCTGAAACAAGTCGGTCACGCCGGAATCAGAATTGGTGGTCGCGCCTGCCGGATAAAGTTTGAAAGCCACAATACCGGTAGCCTTAGCTTCACGCACGAGTTCGGGAGTGGCATTGTCGGTCAAATAAAGCGTCATCAACGGCTGGAAGGTGCTGCCTTCTGGCAGGGCGGCCATAATGCGCGCTTTGTATGCTTGGGCATCGGCAACGCTGACGACAGGCGGCTTCAGGTTGGGCATGATAACCGCGCGGCCCATTTGTCGAGCGGTGTACGGAGCAACGGCTTTGAGCGCGTCGCCGTCGCGCAGGTGTAAGTGCATATCGTCGGGGCGGATGATGGTCAGGGTTTGCATAGCTTACTTTCGAGTGGTTTGGTTTGATAATATTTCAGACGGCCTTTATTCGGCGGTAACGGTTTCTATTAATTTGATGTTTCAATTGTCAACCGGCCTAAGGCAAAACGGCGGCCTTATTGTCGTAAGAATGATGGGTCAAATAAAAAACAGCCTGTACCGGAAAATGCTCGGACGACGTTGTTTTGACAGTCAACAAGGTTTCTTTCGGACTGCCGGACGCGCGCCATGCGTAGGAAATCTGACGCATAGGCAACGGGGCTTTCGACAAATTATCGGCACGCAACTCAGCGTTCAAACCTTGCGGCGGATTTTCTGCCAAAGCCAAAAATTGTTTAAAAATCAGATGGTCGTCGGCTTTAGCCGTGCGTACACTACAACTGTCTTCAGTCAGGCTCAAATAATAATCTGCGCCGTTTTCCGTTTTCTTCCAAATGCTTAATGCCTCCAAATCCATCATTCCGGCAGGCAAATCGGCAATATCTTTTTTCGACAATAAAACCAGTTTATTAGCATTGGCAAACTCGCCGACAAGGGCGGCATCGCCGTCTGCGGCCACGCAGCTTTGGCGGAACAAGTCGGTTACATTTTGGGCATAATCGACAGCGTTCTGCGGCGAAACGCCTTCATTGCCGCATGCACTCAGGCAGACAGCCAATACGGCGGCAGACAACGCAACGGCTTTAGACATTTCAGACGGCCTTTATTTGTGCTTCAACACCAGCTTGAACACGCCGTCGGCTTCGCTCGATTCCAACAAAACATGTCCGGTCTGACGGCAAAACGCTTCAAAATCGCCGGGCGCGCCGCCATCGGTGGCCAATACGGTCAGCACTTCACCTTCCTGCATTTGCGCCAAAGCTTTTTTGGCACGCAAAATCGGCAGCGGGCATTTCAAACCGATGACATCCAGAGTTTGTGTATTCATGATAAAAACTCGTCATATTAATCAGAATTAACGTCAATTATACCGCACTTACTTGCACCCCACCCTGCAAGCCCATAAAATAAAGCCATTTTTCACTTTGGAGCTGTCTATGCGCCGTTTTGCCCTTCTCGCTCTCAGCCTTGCCGCGACTCAAGCATTTGCTTTGGGTTTCAGCCAAAAGGATACGCTGACCAACACGCGTTATCAGGAAAGCCCTGAAGAAGTTGCCGCACGCGAATTTAAAGAACACAAAGCCGAGTTGCCACCCCTGCCCGATACCCAATCGGGCGATTGGTTCAACCTCTACGTTAACGAAACCTACGGCAAGCAGCCCAAAATCCTGCTCAGCAGCCTGCAAATCATGCCTGCGCCTGACAACAGCATCCGCTACGTCTTGAACGTGCGCTCCGACAAAGGCTACGACAACCTCTCCGTCGAAGGCCTCTATTGCGCCCGTACGTCCTTTACTTACAGCAACGACAAGCGTTCGTCTTACAAAGTATTCGCTTACGGCGACACAGTAAACCACCGCTGGATCGAGCCGCGTAAAGGCGATTGGAAGCTGATCGGCAATGCGTTCAGCCGCAACGACGCCCTACACACCGCACTGTATCAGGCATTCTGTATCGACGGCATGCCGACAACGGTCGAAGGCTTGGTACAACGTTTGAAAGAACGCGGCGGCCGTCACGGTACAACGCTGACCAACCACGACAAATAAACCGCTTTAATCAAGAAAAAGGCCGTCTGAAATTTTTCAGACGGCCTTATCTTTCAAGACGACTTAGAATTTGTGATACAGGCCCACAGAAGCGGCTTTTTGTTCAACGCCGCCTTTGTTGGCTGCAGTCAGACGGGTTTTGTTGCCGACTTTCAGATACGCCAGTTGGGCAACTACGCCGGTGCGTTTGCTGAAGGTGTATTGGCCGCCGACAACGACTTGGTCGAATTTATCCACCAATTTTTCGCCACTGTTCACGCCCTTGGCAGGCCAGCCGTGCGCGTAAGTAATGCGTGGGGTGACATTGCCCAATTTGTAGCCGACAGTTACCGCTGCATCAACTACTTTCACGGCTTCAGATTTGCCTGAATCGACAGTAATGTCACTACCCTTGTACTCATTAAAACCATCGGTGAAATAACCTAAATATTCGTTGCCTGTCTCATGGCCTTTGGCATAGTGTACGCCGCCGCCGACAAAGAGATTGTCTTTATCATAATAAGTTTCGACTTTGGCGATTTGCGCCGCTTTGACTTTGCCTGATTTGTCGGTGTACGCGCCATTGTAGTGGCCGTAAGCCGCATTGGCGGTAAAGCCGTTTTTAGAGAAGCTCACGCCGCCGGTGTATTGGTCTTTGGCCGGTTTGCTGTGCGTGTATTTGTCTGAAGGATTGCGGTTGTCGCGCGGTGCGTAAGACACGTTGAATTTGAATCCGCCGAAATCCGGGCTGTCGTAGCGTACAGCGGCGTTGCGGTTGCCGGTACGGGTAAAGATGCCCAAGCCTGCGGCATTGGTTTTGTACATCCATGGATCGATGGTATCCATTTCGTTCAGCATATTGCTGAGTTTACCGGCGCGAATCTTACCGAATTTACCTTGCAAACCGATGAAGGAATCACGAGTGGCAAAACCTTGGGAACCGCCCGTGATTGCTGTTTTTTGTTCAACTTGCCAAATGGCTTTCAAATTGCCGCCCAAGTTCTCGCTGCCTTTGAAACCGATACGGGAAGTATTGTCATTGATGCTGGTTGCGGTAGAGCTGGTTTCAGAACCTGCATCACCTTTGATTTTTACTTGACCGACGGTCATGCTGCTTTTGATTTGACCATACAGAATCACTTCTGCAGAGGCAGCCAGTGGCAAACCGGCAATAACCAAAGCGATAATCGATTTTTTCATTATTCTCTCCAAAACAAAGTTAAAATCTCGTGAAAACACGTTTGGCAATATTAATGTTTTCCAACGCTACAAACAACTACTTTCATCTTGATAGACACTTTTATTCATTAGAGTTTAGACTTTTTACAACATTTTCAAATAAAACAGGCCGTCTGAAAGCAATTTCAGACGGCCTTTCCTATTTGCAGCGAAAACATTACTTGGGTTGTCTTAAAAACCCCGGTTCAGGCAGATGCGGCGCAGTTTAAAGCCATGCGCGACATTATCGGCGGCGAAAATAACCGTCTCGTACAACCTTTGAACGAGCGCGAAGTCAATGAAGACAAATAACTTCTAAGGCCGTCTGAAAACAAAAAAGCACCCGGAAACGGGTGCTTTTTCAATCACATCAATCAGGCTTTCTTATTACCCAAAGCGGCTTTTACAAATGCGCTGAACAAAGGATGGCCTTTGCGCGGATTGGAAGTAAATTCCGGATGGAACTGACACGCGAAGAACCAAGGATGATTTGGCAATTCGATGGTTTCAACCAAACGCTCGCGGCCTGCGGATACGCCGCCGATGACCAAACCGGCTTTTTCCAACTGAGGAACATAGTTATTATTGACCTCGTAGCGGTGGCGATGACGTTCGCGGATATGTTCGCTGCCGTAGATTTTGGCGGCGAGGCTGCCTGGTTTGAGGTCAACTTCTTGCGCACCCAAACGCATGGTGCCGCCCAAATCGGCAGATTCATCGCGGGTTTCTACGCTGCCGTCTGCAGTTTGCCATTCGTCAATCAGGGCTACGACAGGCGCGGCACATTTCAAGTCAAACTCGGTAGAGTTCGCACCCTTCAAGCCTGCAACATCGCGGGCGTATTCGATCAGGGCGATTTGCATGCCCAAGCAGATACCCAAGTATGGCACGTTGTTTTCACGCGCATAGCGTACGGCGGCAATTTTGCCTTCCACGCCGCGTGAACCGAAGCCGCCCGGCACCAAAATCGCGTCCATGTCTTTGAGCATGGAAACGTCGCCATTGCCCTTCTCGATGCTTTCGCTGTCGACGAAGGTAATTTGTACGTCGGTTTCAGTGTGAATACCCGCGTGTTTCAGGGCTTCGATCAATGATTTGTAGGACTCGGTCAAATCAACGTATTTGCCGACCATCGCGATTTTGACGGTATGTTTCGGATTTTGAATCGCGTGAACGATTTTCTTCCACTCAGTCAAATCGGCTTGTTTGACATTCAGCTGCAACTGCTCGGTAATAATGCTGTCGATGCCTTGGTTGTGCAGCATTTCAGGGCATTCGTAGATGCTGTCCACATCGTAGCTGCCCACGATGGCACGTTCTTCAACGTTACAGAACAAAGCAATCTTACGGCGCTCGTCCGCAGGCATTTCTCTGTCCATACGGCAGATCAGGATGTCAGGTTGCAAACCGATGCTCAACATTTCTTTAACGGTATGCTGGGTCGGTTTGGTTTTGATTTCGCCGGCGGCGGCAATGTAAGGAACATAGCTCAGGTGGGCAAACAATGTATTGTTGCGGCCGAGCTGGCTGCGCATTTGGCGGATGGCTTCCAAAAAAGGCAACGATTCGATATCGCCGACTGTACCACCGATTTCGACAATCGCCACATCATAACCGGCCGCGCCTTCATGGATACGGCGTTTAATTTCATCGGTAATGTGCGGAATCACTTGTACGGTACCGCCCAAATAGTCGCCGCGACGCTCTTTGGCAATCACGTTTTCATAGACTTGGCCGGTACTGAAGCTGTTGCGGCGGGTCATGGTGGCGTTGATGAAACGCTCATAGTGACCGAGGTCGAGGTCGGTTTCCGCGCCGTCATCGGTTACGAATACTTCGCCGTGTTGAAACGGGCTCATGGTACCCGGGTCAACGTTGATATACGGGTCGAGCTTAAGCATGGTCACGTTCAAGCCACGCGACTCGAGAATAGTAGCAATAGAAGCGGCGGCGATACCTTTACCCAAAGAAGATACAACGCCGCCAGTTACGAAAATAAATTTAGTCATGATGTGATACCCATGTTGGAATGTGTGATTTTAACTTGAAGCAGCATATTCTGGCAAACGGCAAAAGCTTCAGGCCGTCTGAAAACAGCGTTTTCAGACGGCCTTATCATACTGATTCTATATAATCAGCGCAGCTCGCGGCGCAGGATTTTGCCAACGTTGGATTTTGGCAACTCGTCGCGGAATTCGATGTCTTTCGGCACTTTATAAGCAGTCAGTTCTTTACGGCAGAAATCGATCAGCTCTTCCTTAGTCAAAGACGGATCTTTACGTACGACGAAAACCTTAATCGCTTCGCCGGTTTTCTCACTTTTCACGCCGATACAGGCGACTTCCAAGACTTTGTCGTTGCTGGCCACCACTTCTTCGATTTCGTTCGGATACACATTGAAACCGGATACCACAATCAAATCTTTTTTGCGGTCCACCAGCTTCAACCAGCCTTTTTCATCCATGACAGCAATGTCGCCGGTCTCCAAAAAGCCGCGCGCATCGATTGCTTTGGCGGTTTCTTCCGGACGGTTCCAATAGCCTTTCATCACTTGCGGGCCGCGCACCCACAATTCGCCCGGTTGTCCGATAGGCACTTCTTTGCCGTCTGCATCACGCAATTCGACCTCGGTTGAAGAAACAGGCAAGCCGATACCGCCGCTGTAAGCTTCGATATTCAAAGGATTACAACATACGCCCGGGCTGGCTTCGGTCAAGCCGTAAGCTTCCACAATCGGCGTACCAGTAATTTTTTTCCATTTATCCGCCACGGCTCTTTGCGTTGCCATACCGCCGCCAACCGTCAGTTTCAAAGAAGAAAAATCGATTTCGGCAAAATCAGGACGGTTGACCATCGCATTAAACAAAGTGTTGACGCCGACAAATACGCTGATGCGCTCTTTTTTCAATTCAGCAATAAAGCCTTTCATGTCGCGCGGGTTGGTAATCAGGATGATTTTTGAACCTGTATTCGCAAAAATCATCAGGTTTATCGTCAACGCAAAAATATGGTACAGCGGCAAAGCGGCGATCACATTTTCTTTGCCTTCGCTCAGGCTGTTTTTAATCCATTCTTTTGCCTGCAACATATTGGCGCAGATATTGCCGTGACTGAGGACGGCGCCTTTTGCCAAACCGGTCGTGCCGCCTGTATATTGCAGCAAGGCAGTATCGTCGCGTGTCAACTCGACTGGTTTGAACGTATTTGCCGCACCTTGCTTCAAGGCCGTCTGAAAAGTCACGGTATTGGGAATGCGGTATTCCGGCACCATTTTTTTCACTTTGCGGATGACGAAGTTCATCAACGCGCCTTTAATCATGCCGAACATCTCGCCGACCGACGCGACAATCACATGTTTGATTTGCGTACGCGGCAACACCAACTCCAACGTATTGGCAAAGTTCTCCAACACGACAATCGTTGTCGCGCCGCTGTCTTTCAACTGATGCTCCAACTCGCGCGGCGTATAAAGCGGATTCGTATTCACTGCCACCAAACCTGCCTGCAAAATACCGAAAAGCGCAATCGGATATTGCAAAACGTTCGGCATCATAATCGCCACACGCTCGCCGCGCGGCAGTTTCAATACGTTTTGCAGGTAAGACGCAAAATCGGTCGCCAACTTACCCACTTCGGCATAAGTCAGCGTTTTGCCCATGTTTTGAAAAGCAGGTTTATCCGAGAATTTCTCAACACTTTGACGGAATACGTCGCTGATGGAGCTGTATTGAGAAATATCGATTTCAGGGTTTACGCCTTGTTCGTAGCTTTTGAGCCAGAGTTTTTCCATATTGATCAGTCTTTTATTTAGTCGTTTTTTGAAATCGAGGCCGTCTGAACGGCTTTATTCAATCTGCCGCTTTGTTTTCAGACGGCCCTTTTATTAAGCAGTAATAATGACAGGCTTGTCGGTGGACATGATGATACCGCCGCCCAAGCACACATCGCCGTCGTACAGTACCGCAGATTGTCCGGGGGTTACTGCCCATTGCGGCTCGTCAAAGACAAGCTCGATGGTTTCATCATCCAAGTAACGCAACGTACAAGGCGCGTCAGCCATGCGGTAGCGCGTTTTGCAGGTATAGCGGCCTTCTTTCGGACGTTCCGGCAATGTGAAACTCAAATCGTTCATAATCAGGCTTTTCGTATAAAGCAAAGGATGGTCATGACCTTGGACGACAATCAGTTCGTTTTTGGTCAAATCCTTGGCCGCGACAAACCATGGTTCGCCTGCGCCGCCGATACCCAAGCCTTTGCGTTGGCCCAGCGTGTAAAACATCAAGCCGACGTGTTCGCCGACTACTTTGCCTTCAGGGGTCACCATTTTGCCATTATTGGTCGGCAGGTATTTTTGCAGAAATTCGCGAAACGGGCGTTCGCCGATGAAGCAAATACCGGTACTGTCTTTTTTGGTTGCAGTGGGTAATTTGAATTCTTCGGCAAGACGGCGGACTTCAGGTTTTTCCAACTCGCCCAATGGGAAAATCGCGCGCTCAAGTTGGAAAGGCTTGAGGCGGTACAGGAAATAACTTTGGTCTTTGTTTTGATCCAAGCCTTTGAGCAGGTAATGCACGCCGTTGCGAACTTCTTTGCGGGCATAGTGTCCGGTGGCAATGGTATCGGCGCCCTGCTCGATGGCGTAGTCTAAAAAGCATTTGAATTTGATTTCGGCATTGCACAAGACATCCGGATTCGGCGTGCGGCCCGCGCTGTATTCTTTGAGGAAATAGGCAAATACATTGTCTTTATATTGCGCGGCAAAATTGACGATGTCGATATCGATACCGATGATATCGGCAACGGCAATGGCATCAAAGGAGTCTTGTTTAATGCTGCAATATTCGTCGTTGTCGTCATCTTCCCAGTTCTGCATGAACACGCCGCTGATTTGATGGCCTTGCTGTTTGAGCAGGGCCGCGGTAACGGAGGAATCGACGCCGCCGGAGAGGCCGACGATGATGTTTGCTGGTGTGTTAGTAGTATTCATGGGGGGAATGTGGGTTTCAAATGCATTTTTTAAAGCATAATTTTAGCACATTTTGATTTAACGACAGAAAAGGCCGTCTGAAAGCCCAATGACTTTCAGACGGCCTTTATATTAAAATTCAATCAATTAGTGCTGATGCGCGCCACCATGACCATGGCCGTGACCGTGATCCATGCCTGATTGCGGTGCAGTTTTCACTTCCAGCTCAACAGTTTGAGATTTCGCGTTTTTGAATTTCAGGGTTACAGGTACTTTTTCGCCTTCTTTCAGCGGTTTTTTCAGACCCATGAACATCACGTGGTAGCTGCCCGGTTTCAGCTCAGTTACGCCTTTTGCCGCCAAAGGCACGCCGCCTTTAACTTCGCGCATACGCATAACGCCGTTGTCGTTAATATGGGTGTGTACTTCAACGCGTTCTGCAACAGGGCTGCTGCCGCCTACCAAGAAGTCTTGTTTGGCTTCATCGTTTTGGATTTTCATGAATGCGCCACCCATTTTCATACCTTCAACGGTAGCACGGGCCCAACCGTCTTCAATATGGATACCGGCTGCAGATACGGAAGTTGCCAAGCCTGCCAGAATCAGGGTTGCCATTAATTTTTTCATCTTTTGCTCCTTATGTTTACCAAATGGCTGGGATATACGGCCTTCATCTTACAACCGAAGGCCGTCTGAAAACTTTGATATAGATTAACTAATACTATCTAATCCTAATGAATTACCATATTACCACATTTCTAAGCAGTTAATGCAACAATCCAAACAATAAATAACATGAACAAAGCCATTAATTGCGCGGCTGAGCCGGCATCTTTGGCACGCTTGGCCAACTCGTGTTTTTCAGTAGAAGTATGGTCAACGGCTGCCTCGACAGCGGTATTAAACAATTCGGTAATCAGTGAAATAAACGATGCGACAATAAGCACCATTTTGGTGGCCGGGCCGAAATCAAGGAACAAAGCCAAAAAAATTAAAATCAGGTTCAACCAAAAAACTTGGCGAAATGCACTTTCATAACGATACGCGGCAGCCAGTCCGTCTTTAGAATAACCAAACGCATTGATAATGCGCTTGATGCCGTTTTTGCCTTTTTTCTCGGAAGCGTAGGAAGATGGTTTCATCATATACTCAACATTAGAATGCCGTCTGAAAAGAAACGGTCAGGTCAATTTTCAGACGGCCTTTGGGTTTATTGTTTCGCCCAAGATGCCACGGCATCTGCGAACATGGCGGCAACGTTGAAATCTTTTTGCTTCATAATTTCTTGGAAGCCGGTCGGGCTGGTTACGTTAACTTCGGTCAGATTGCTGCCGATGACATCCAAACCGGCAAGCAAAATACCGCGGCGCTTCAATTCCGGCGCAAGGGTTTCTGCAATCTCACGGTCGCGCTCGCTCAACTCCTGCGCCACGCCGCGGCCGCCGGCAGCCAAGTTGCCGCGCGTTTCGCCGTTTTGCGGAATACGCGCCAAAGCATACGGAACAACTTCCCCGCCGATAATCAGAATGCGCTTGTCGCCATGTACGATTTCAGGAATATAACGTTGCGCCATGATGGTGCGTGAATCAAGCTGCATCAGGGTTTCCAAAATACTGCCGATATTGGGGTCGGATTCGGTCAGGCGGAAAATGCCCATACCGCCCATGCCGTCCAAAGGTTTGATGATGATGTCGCCGTGTTCTTTCAAAAAGGCACGGACATCGGCGGAACGTGTTGTAACCAAAGTGGGCGCGGTAAACTGGCTGAAGTTCAAAATCGCCAATTTCTCATTGAAATCGCGCATTGCTTGTCCGCTGTTAAATACTTTTGCGCCCTGCTGCTGTGCCAACGTCAAAAACTGGGTCGCATACAGATATTGCATATCAAACGGCGGATCAGTGCGCATAATGACCGCATCAAAATCTTTTAAGGCCGTCTGAACTTTTGCCTCTGCTTTAAACCATTCGTGATCGTCATCGTTCTTCGCACCGACAAACTCAAATGCCGCTGCCTGAGCCACTACCCAGCCTTCACGGACGGATAATTCTCCGCTCAAGGTATGAAAAAGCTGCCAACCGCGTTTTGCCATTTCACGCATCATGGCGTAAGTAGTGTCTTTATAGGTTTTAAAACTTGCCATCGGATCGGCGATAAACAGGACTTTCATCAAAATTTCCTTGTAAACAGACGCTATAATCATACCTTGTATTCTGCTTGTCTGAAAGGGCGCAAAATACGGAAAAGGCCGTCTGAATTTCATTTTCAGACGGCCTTAAGGCTTTTAGGCGGCGGCCAGATGCAAGAGTTCGGCAGCATGGCTGCGTGTAGTGTCGGTAATGATTTCGCCGCCCAACATACGCGCGATTTCCTCAATGCGCTGATGATGATCCAATACGCTGATTTCGCTGACGGTTTGTTCGCCTTCGCTATGTTTGCGCACCTGCCAATGGTTTTCACCGCAAGAGGCGACTTGGGGAAGATGGGTTACCGCCAAAACTTGATGTTTTTTACCCAAGGCACGCAAAGCTTTACCGACCATTTCGGCGACGCCGCCACCGATACCGGTATCTACTTCATCAAAAATCAATGTCGGCACTTGCGTGTATTGGCTGGCAACCACTTGCAAAGCCAAGCTGATACGCGCCAATTCGCCGCCGGAAGCCACTTTGTTCAAAGGACGGGACGGATTGCCTTTATTTGCCGCCACTTGGAATTGCACCTGCTCCAGACCATGCGCGGTCGGCGAAGACGGCAACAAGACGATGTCAAAACGTGCGCCCTTCATGGCCAAATGTTGCATATGCTCGGTGGTCTCTTCGCCCAAACGGCCGGCCGCCTGATGGCGCATGGCGGAGAGAACGTGAGCGGCTTCGTGGTATTCGGCAAGATTGCGTGCGACTGTATTTTCCAAGGCTTCCAAATCGGCAGCCGCGTGCAGGTTTTGCAGTCGTTCGTCGATTTCTGCCAGCTTTTGCGGCAACTCTTCCGGCTCAATGCGGTATTTGCGCGCCATACTCATCAATTCGCCCATACGGCTTTCTTGTGCGGCCAATTCATTCGGATCGATATCGCTGCGACCGGCCACATCGCGCATATTGGCACTGATTTCCCCCAACTCGGCTTCAATACTTGCCAACATATTCAGGCTCTCGGCAAAGCGCGGCTCAATGTTTTGCAGATTGCCAAGCAGTTTTTGGCATTGGTAGATTTGACGTTGGATGCCGTTGTCTCCGTCTATGCTGCTGCCCACCTGCTCGGCGGTTTGCAGCAACTCGGCCGAATGCGCCAGGCTGTCGTGGCTTTGGCTTAAGGTTTCCCATTCGTTGGGTTTGAGCTCCAATTGGTTCAATTCATTAAACTGCCATTCCAAACGCTCGCGTTCGATGGCCATGGTTTCTGCCTGCTCTTGCGCTTCTTGCAGGGCTTTTTTCGCATTGACCCAATTTTGATAAAGCTGCTTGACTGTTTCTGCCTGCTCTTTGCTGCCGGCGAACGCATCCAACAACTCACGTTGCGCAGATTCTTGATTCAACGAATGATGGGCATTTTGGCCGTGAATATCGATTAACTGCTCGCCGATGGCTTTCAGTTGCGCCAGTGTTGCTGCCTGATTATTGATATAACTGCGGCTTTTACCCTTGGCATCGATAATACGGCGGATGCTGAGCTCTTCCGCATCCTCTTCCAAAAGGCCTTGCTCCTGCAGCTGTGCTTTCAGCTCAGGCAAACCGCTGATGTCGAACAAAGCCGACAACTGCGCTTCTTTAGCGCCGCTGCGCACTTGGCTGTAATCGGCTTTATCGCCTAACAACAGACCAATCGCATCCAGAGTAATCGATTTACCTGCGCCGGTCTCGCCCGTCAATACGGTAAAGCCGTTTTGAAAATCAAGATTCAGGTTTTCAACAATGACAAAATCACGCAAAGAAAGTGCCAACAGCATTGCAGTATTCCTTAGTAAATTACCCGCAACCATGCGGAATAGCTTTAGATAAGCTGATTATAACTAAGATTTTTTATAGTTTAAATCAGATTTTTCTTATGATTTATCTAAGATATTTATTTTAAACAAATTATTTTTTAAGAAACTGCTAAACGCACCACGCTATATTGTTACCCTGGCTGGCTTATTCAATGATATAAAGCGTTCATTTAATGCTATAAAACGCTAGAATAACTAACATAAAGGCCGTCTGAAACACGATTGTTTCAGATGGCCTTTACATTCAAATCAGTTAATCAGTCTGTTTCCTGATTCAACTGCTTCTTCAGCCTCCTCATCGCCTGTCGGCGGCGTTTCCATCAAATCAGGCAACACCAGCTCGCCCAATTCAGTCAGCGGTGGTAATTCTTCCAAACTTTCCAAACGCAAATCGCTTAAGAATGTTGCCGTTGTTGCCCACAAAGCCGGACGGCCGACAGAATCACGGTGACCGATGACTTCAATCCAGCCCCTATCCTGCAAGGTTTGCATCACATTTTGCGACACTGCCACGCCGCGTATGCCTTCGATATCGCCACGCGTTACCGGTTGCTGATAGGCAATAATCGCCAGCGTCTCCATCACGGCACGGGAATAACGCGGCGCGCGCTGCTCTTGCAGGCTGCCCAGCCGTTCAAATGCGGCTTGGGCAATTTGAAAACGCCAGCCCTCATGGGTATACACCAGTTGCAAAGCCCTGTCCTGCCAGCGGGCCTTCAGTTGCGCCAACACGTCAATCAGCTTGTCTTGAGACAACGGCGGCACGCACAATTCGCGCATGGCTTTTTCGTTTAAGGGTTCGACTTGCGTCAACAGCGCCGCTTCAATCAGCGCATCGGGAGAAAGTTTTTCAGTCATAATAAAATCAATGTTCAGACGGCATAAACAGCCAAAGGCCGTCTGAAAGATAATATGGTCAACGGTTTGTTACGCGCTCAAATGCGCTTTCAGTTTTTCTTCGTCCAAAAACCAATGGCAGATTTCGGTATCGCCATCCAGCAAAACAGGCACCAGCTCATTGTACTTTTCTTCTAAAACCGGATCAGCATCGACATCGACAATATCCAGCCCAAATCCAAACTGCTCCTGATAAGGCTTTAATTGTTCGCGCATTTTGTGGCACAGGCTGCAATATTCCCGAAACATCAAGGTCAGTTTCATGGCAGTTACTCTCGGAGGGACAAAAGCGGCCATTGTATAGCAAAATGCCGCCAAACCATACAGGCATGACAAAGGCCGTCTGAACAGGCGCGAGATAACGCCTTCAGACGGCCTTTATGTGTATTCTGAATTAAGACTGAACGTTAATACCGGCAGTCACGGTATTTTGGGCGCTGCTTGCAGTCAAAAACGATGCAGCTAATTCGCCGCAGCAACCGCAACAAGTCGCCACGCCCAATTGAGCCTGCAAATCGCTCATGGTGGTTGCACCGGCGGCGATGGTCTCTTTGATGTCGTGGTCAGTAATGGCGTTGCAGATGCAGACAAACATGATGTGCTCCAATAATTTTGTTACCCTCTGTAATTGAGAGTAGGATTTATTCTTGAACGTAAATATAAATAAAAACGGTTTGCATTGCAATATTGGCACCATCCTTTTGTTTTGAAATTTTTCTATGTAAATTTGTATTTTGATTGTTATTTTATAAATAGTAAACTTTATAACCGTTCAGACGGCCACGATAACAAAAGGCGGCATCTTCGAGATGCCGCCTTTATTTATGAACGGGAATGGTGTTCATCAACCATGTTTTTCAAACGGATATTGGCCACATGGGTATAAATCTGCGTGGTATTGATGTCAGAATGTCCCAACATCATCTGGACCGAGCGCAAATCAACGCCGTGATTGACCAAATGTGTGGCAAAAGCATGGCGCAAACCATGCGGACTGAGCGAAGCAATACCGGCCGCTTCGGCATATTCTTTGACTATCATCCATGCAAGCTGACGACTGATGCCGCTGCGTTTCTGGCTGACAAACACTTCGTCGCAAATTTTGTTTTTTAGCAACAACGGGCGCGATTCGTTGCAATAGCGTTCCACCCAATACGCCGCTTCCTGCCCCAGCGGAACCAAACGCAATTTATCGCCCTTGCCTATGGTGCGGATACTGCCGCGATGTAAATCGATATCGCTGAGCGTCAATTTGACGGCTTCGGTCACGCGCAAACCTGTGGCATACATGACTTCGAGCAAGGCTTTGTCGCGCAGTCCGTGCGGCGTTTCCACATCCGGCGCAGCCAGCAGCGCGTCGATTTGGGCTTCGGTAATCAGCGTGGGCAGTTTGCGTTCCGATTTCGGTGCTTTGAGAAAACGGGTGGGATTGTCTGCCCTTTGTCCCGTTTCTTCCAACCAGCCGTACATGCGCTTGCAAGCCGACAATGCCCGCGCTTGGGACGTGTTTTTTTCCCCCTCCGCATACACGGCATCAGACAGGGCAAACTCATCGGCACTCAACCAATCCTGCCCGCCCTCGGCCAAACGCGCCGCAACTTTGACCAAATCACGGCGGTAACTTTGCAGCGTATTGTGGCTGAGCCTGTCTTGCAGCCAAAGGGATTCAAGCAGCTTGTCTATTAAATCGTCCATATTCATCAAACTGTATTGAAAGGCCGTCTGAACGGCATGACTTTACATCCGTTCAGACGGCCTTAGGTTTTCAAGGTTCTATTAAGAAGCTTGAGAGATTGTATCCAGCACTTCCTGCGCGTGTCCGGCTACTTTGACTTTGCGCCATTCATGGGCAATTTCGCCGTTTTCGTCCAACACAAACGTGCTGCGCTCGATACCGAGGGATTCTTTGCCGTAAAGCTTTTTCAGCTTGATCACGTCAAACAGTTTGCAGACGGTTTCTTCTTTGTCGCTCAATAATTCAAACTGAAAGCCTTGTTTGGCGCAGAAATTCTGATGCGATTTGACACCGTCGCGCGAAATGCCGACAACGGTATAGCCCAATGCTTTGAATTGCTCCAATCGGGCATTGAAATCCAAGCCTTCGGTGGTACAGCCGGGCGTGCTGTCTTTAGGATAAAAATAGACAACCAACGGCAAATGTTCGGCGGAGTTAAAATCGCTGCCGGAAGAAGATGGGAGTGTGAATTGATATTTTGACATATTATTCCTTTCAGACGGCCTAAACCTAGCCTGCGTTTATTTTTCGCTTAAATTCAAATAACTGCGCGTACCTTGAAAATCTTCCAATGCACGCAACAAAAGCTGGAAGTGGTCGTCATTGCCGGCCAAATCCAACTCATCGGCATTGACGGTCAGTAAAGGCGCGCTTTGATACAAATGAAAAAAATGGCTGTATTCGTCATGCACCCGTCCCAAATAGCCTTCAGGAAACAAGCTGATGATGCCTTCGTGACGTTTTTGCAGGCGTTTACGGTTGTTTTCGACGGCGGTTTGCAGATAAATTACCACATCGGGCTCTGCGTATTGCGGCAGAATGCGTTGCTTTATATCGGCAAAAAGCTGCTGCTCGTCATCATTCAAAACGATAGGCGTAAAAATACGGTCTTTTTCCGGCAGAAAATCAGCCACAACCATTCCACCTTGCGCGCATTGGTCTTCAATAATATTCACGCTTTCAGCGCGGCGCGTCAGGAAGAAAAGTTCGGCGGCCAGGCCATTATTGGAAACATTGCTGTAAAACTTCATGAGAAACGGATTGTGATCCGGATTTTCCGACAACAGCAACGCACTGAAATGCTCTGCCAAGCGGCGGCTCAAAGCAGTCTTGCCGCTACCGATGGCGCCTTCGACAACAATATAACGAGGATTCATAGTAACTCTTTGTAATGTGTTTCCCAACAATATTTTATAGCAAAAAAGGCGTGTCCAACACGCCCTTTCTTGTTTCAGCCTGTTTTTCAGACGGCCTTTATTCTTTCAACAGGCGAATACCCTGCCCGCCCAAAGCCTGAGCCAAATCAGCCGCACGGCCATGCTCGCCCAACTCGAAATCCGGAAGGATTTCTGCCAGCGGCAACATCACAAAACTGCGCTCATGCGCGCGCGGATGCGGCAAGGTCAGATGCGGATCATCGCTGCGGATACCGTCAAAATCGATGATGTCCAAATCCAAGGTGCGCGGCGCATTACGGAAGCTACGCTCTCGCCCAAATTCCGCCTCGATGCGGTTTAACTCTGCCAACAGCGCCACGCCGTCCAATGAAGTTTTCACGGCACACACGGCGTTCACAAAATCGGGCTGATTGTCATAGCCGACCGGCGCAGTCAGATACAGGGAAGATGTTTTTTCGAGCCGGATATGCGGATGCGCGGCCAATTCAGCCAAAGCGGCGCGAACCTGTTCGGCAGGATTGGCAAGATTGCTGCCCAAAGCGACAACGGCAAAATGCGGATACATTTCAGACGGCCTCTTTTAAAACGGCAGCGTTTTGGTTTTGGCAAGGAAAACAATCGTGGCAACACACGACATGGACAAAACGTAGACGATATAGAATTTCGGCGAACGCGGACGCGAACGCATCATAATCATGCCCAACACAATATAAACCAGCAACAGCAGGATTTTCATGCCGAGCCACGGCGCATTGAACGGCGAAAAATGGGTAATCTTCATCAGCCACAAGCCGGTAAACAGCAACATAGTGTCGTTCAAATGCGGCATGGCCTTCCAAATGCCTGCCAACGGTTTCTCAGGATGACGCCAGAGCAGGAAAAAACGGATGTTGAACAACAGGATGGTAATGGCAACGAAAATCTGATGGCTGTATTTTACAAACAGATATTGCATGGCAGTTTCTTATATTAAGGGTTGAAAAACAAAGCAGCTATTTTACCGCAAACATCTATTTCTGACGCAACTTTTCAATCGCCAGCAGATAGGGAGGCGCATTGCGGCGGTTGACAAAGCCATAGCGTAACACGGCAAAGGCTTCCTGCGGCAAAGTTTCCGCCCATTGCACAATCGCTTCAGCCTCTATTCGGCCGGCTTCATGCCCCGGATACAATACCGCTACGGCCAACCCGCCCTCTTTCAGCAAACCCAAAGTATCCGTCAGCGCACGGATGCTGCTTGCCGCTTCAGTCGTACAGCTTTTATCGCCACCCGGCAGCCAACCGAAATTAAATACTGCGGCATCTAAAGACTCGTCGATATAAGATAAAACGTTTTCATGACCGTCATGTATCAGGGCTACCCAACCATCTACGCCATTTTCTTTCAGACGGCCTTGAGTCTGCTCCAGTGCTTTGGATTGCACATCAAACGCCCACACCCTACCCGTCTCTCCAACCGACTGCGCCAACAGCAAAGTATCATGCCCGTTTCCGGCCGTCGCATCCAAAGCGCGGCCGCCTGCTTTTAAGGCTTGTCGTAACAAGGAGTGGGCAAAGGGAAGAATGTTTTCAAGCAGCATGATAAAGGTCGTCTGAAAATAAAAATACCCTACCGCAAAAGCGGTAAGGTATTGAAAAACAGGAATGCGTTACATCATTTATTCGGCAGGTTGTTGCACAGTCTCAACTTGAACCGGAGCAGCTGCGGCAGCGGCTTGAGGTTGTTTGTTTTCGTGTTGCAAGCTGACTGCGCGTGCAGGAACGATTGTTGAGATAGCGTGTTTGTAAACCATTTGAGTGACGGAAGTATTACGCAGCAGAACAACGTACTGGTCGAATGATTCCACTTGGCCTTGCAGCTTGATGCCGTTTACCAAGTAGATCGAAACCGGAACGTGCTCTTTACGCAACGCATTCAAAAAAGGATCTTGTAACATTTGTCCTTTAGCTGTCATATTCTTGAGCTCCATTATTATGATTGTAAAGACGCCAAAATTGGCGTTTGATGGGATTGTAGCCCCGAATAGGATAAATTACCAACTATTTTTTTCTATCACACCGTTTAGAAATCCAGCAATAAGGGAACTTCCCGTCAAACCGACTGTTTCATTTCCATATTCACAACAATCCCAAATCCAAATTGGATGTTTTTTTAAATTCAGAAAATCCAATCAAAAATATGCCATGAAGCTCTAATGAGCTGTTTTTCATTATAAAAAGGCCGTCTAAAATTGTTCAGACGGCCTTTGTGCTTATTTGCTGAATTGTTTTTTCACGCTGACTTTGGTTTTCTTCTTGAAGCGGTTTTTCTCTTCCTTGCGGCCTTCGCGTTTCTCAATACGGTTGCTCAGGCTGACACGGCGCAGCGGTTTTTTCTTCGGTTTATCTTCCGCGTTTTCATACGGGTTTTCCGAAACATTGTATTGAATTCTGAGCGGCGTACCTTGCAGATTGAAGGCTTTGCGGAACGTTTGGGTCAAATAGCGCGTATAGCTATCAGAAATGGCGTGCAGCGAATTGCCGTGTACCACAATCACCGGCGGATTCATGCCGCCTTGGTGAGCATAACGCATTTTCGGACGCACCAAACCTGCGCGCGGCGGCTGTTGGCGCTCGATAGCGCTTTGCAATACGCGCGTGATTTTCGGCGTCGGCATCTTAATCATTGCCGCGTTGTAGGCAGCCTGAATGCTTTCAAACAAACCGTCTATACCGCGCTCTTTCAATGCAGAAATAAAGTGAAACTTAGCAAAATCAATGAAATACAGTTTGCGGTTGATATTGCGTTTCACTTGCTCGCGGCGCTCTTCACTGATGCCGTCCCATTTATTGACTGCCACCACCAAAGCACGGCCTGCTTCCAAAGCAAAACCTGCAATCGTCGCATCTTGGTCGGCGATATCTTGTTGCGCGTCCAATACCAAAACTGCAACGTTTGCCGCTTCAACCGCCTGCATGGCTTTGATAACAGAGAACTTTTCCACCGCTTCATCCACTTTGCCACGACGGCGCACACCTGCGGTATCGATGATGGTAAACGGCTTGCCTTCACGTTCAAAATCAATATGGATACTGTCGCGCGTCGTGCCCGCCATATCGAAAGCAATCACGCGTTCCTCGCCGAGAATAGCATTTACCAAGGTCGATTTACCGACATTTGGACGGCCGATTACAGCAAAAACAGGATGTTTCGCTTCTTCCTCTTCCTTTTCAGGCTCAGGGAAGGTTTCCAAAATATCTTCAATCAGATAATACACACCATCGCCATGCGCACCTGAAATAACATAAGGGTCGCCCAGGGCAAGTTCGTAGAACTCGGCAGCAAGTACGGCCCTATTGCCGCCTTCGCCTTTATTCACTGCCAAATAAACGGGACGCGGGCTTTGGCGCAAACGGTCGGCAATGATTTTGTCTTGCGGGGTCAAACCAGTGCGGCCGTCCACCAAAAATACAACCGCATCGGCTTCATCGACAGCCTGCAAGGTTTGTTTTGCCATTTCGTGCAAAATGCCGCTGTCCACAACTGGCTCAAAACCGCCGGTATCGATGACCAAATAAGGTTTGCTGCCAACTTTGCCATGACCGTAATGTCGGTCACGCGTCAGGCCGGGCAGGTCATGCACGAGCGCATCTTTGGTGCGCGTCAAACGGTTGAATAAAGTAGATTTGCCGACATTGGGGCGGCCGACAAGCGCGATGGTTGGTTTCATGATGGAGTCTTTCTGTGTCAAGTGCCGCCTAAAAACGGGAGCGGAACACAAGCAGGTGTTTTAAAAACACGGTTGATAAGGATAAGTGTAGGCCGTCTGAAAAGTCATTGCAACTTCAGACGGCCTTGATTTCAAACAAACTTATTTCAAGCTGTCGATTTTCATTTGCAGCAATTCGCGGCCTACTGCGGTTTGCGGCATTTTGCTCAAAGCAGCTTCGTAACTTTGTACGGCTTCTTTGGTTTTATTTTGGGCAACGTAAACATCGCCTTTGGTTTCCAGCATCAAAGGCTCGAAATCAGCCTCAACCTGAGTATTCAGGGCATTGATGGCGGCATCGTATTTTTTCTGCTGCAACAGGACAACGCCCAAACGCTGCGCCGCCAAAGCTTGAACCAGCGGTGCGTTTTGGTTTTTCAGTACCCAATTCAAATGACCTTCCGCCACATCATAACGGCCGGCATCAAACTCGGTTGCTGCTACCATCAACGTAGCTTGGGCTGTCGAAATAGAATCAGGATAGTTTTTTTGCAATTCGGCCAAATCGGCGTTGATGGCTTTTTGGTCGGTTTTTTGCTGCGCCTTTTCCACCATTTGCGCCAATACGGCGGCGGCTTCCTGATCTTTTGAAGCTTTTTGGCCTTGGTAAATGGTGTAACCCAAATACCCCAAAGCCGCCACGATCAGCAAGGCAAAGATCCAACGGCCGGTTTTTTTCCAAAAATATTTAAAGTTGTCTAACTCTTGTTGTTCTTCCAAATGGGCTGCCATTTATGCGTTCTTCCATTGTTGTAAAATGTCTGTCAAATCAGCGGCAGCAACGGTTTGTTGTTCGTGTTTGCCCTGCATATCTTTCAGGGTAACCGTACCGTTTACCAGCTCATCCTGAGCCACAATCAGGGCAAAGCGTGCGCCACTGTTGTCTGCTTTTTTCATTTGCGCCTTCAGGCTTTGGTAGCCGGAATGCTGCATCACATTGAAGCCTTGAGCGCGCAAGGCTTGCGCGTATTTCATTACCTGCAAGTCCGCACCTTCGCCTTGGTGCATTGCATAGACATCAGGCGCAGCGTTCACTTCCAACGAACCGTATTCGCTCACCAAAAGCAGCAGGCGCTCAATACCCATTGCAAAGCCGATAGACGGCGCAGGTTTGCCGCCAAGCTCTTCAATCAAACCATCGTAACGGCCGCCGCCGCACACAGTCGCCTGCGCACCGAGTTTGTCGGTCGTCCACTCAAAAACCGTCTGATTGTAATAATCCAAACCGCGGACCAAGCGCGGATTTTCAACATATTGAATACCCAAACCGTCCAACATCGCCTTGAAGCGTGCATAGTGGTTTTGCGAAGCCTCACCCAAGTAATCCACCAAACGCGGCGCCGCGTTGCAGATTTCCTGCAAATCAGGGTTTTTCGTATCCAAAACGCGCAAAGGATTGGTTTTCAGACGGCGTTTGCTGTCTTCGTCCAGTTGCGCCTCATAGCGGGTCAGATATTCAACCAATGCCGCACGGTGTGCCGCGCGTTCCTCACGGTTGCCCAAGCTGTTGATTTCCAAAGTCAGGTATTCGCGAATACCCAATTTTTCCCACAAGCCGGCAGACATCGCGATGATTTCCGCATCAATATCCGGACCTTCAAAACCCAAAGCCTCGATACCGACCTGATGGAACTGACGATAACGGCCTTTTTGCGGACGCTCACGGCGGAACATCGGCCCCATATACCACAGCTTTTGTGGGCTGTTGTAGAGAAGGTTGTGTTCGACCACCGCACGCAGACAAGAAGCCGTACCTTCAGGGCGCAGGCTCAAACTCAAAGAATCGTTTGAATCGGAGAAGGTGTACATTTCCTTGCCGACCACATCGGTTTCCTCGCCGATGGAGCGGACAAACAAACCGGTTTGCTCGACAATCGGCGTACGGATTTGCTGATAGCCGTAAGCGCGTGTCCAACGGCCGACCGTATCTTCAAACGCCTGCCAAAACGCAGCCGTCAGTTTGAAATCTTTTTGTTCGACAGGTAAAAGGTCGTTCATACCTTTTACAGATTGAATTTTTTGTGCCATTTCAATATGGGATAAGCGAAAATCAAATAGTTGGGCATTATAGCTGATTTTTAAGGGTTTGTGAGGTTGGGAACAAATCAAAAGGCCGTCTGAAAATCGGTTTTCGCATTCAGACGGCCTGTAAAGCAGATTGCAGAATCACATTCAATGACTCCAATTCCTCCCCCTGCTTTGCAACTTAAATTTCTTAGAGACATATTCAATATAGATTCAAGGCCGTTATACTTGGATTCTTTTCATCCCATCCCTATGCACATCATGAAAACACTGCACTCCCTTTTTGTTATCGGCTTGTTAACCGCCAGTTTCCCCTCCCAAGCGATGGCTGCAAATAGCGCCACAAATAATCAAGCCAAAATAGATTTAGTCAAAAAGGTTTATCTATCTAAAGTGGATTTAGGCTCTGAACATAATCGTGTTACTACGCTTGAATTGCAAAAAATCATCCGACAATTCAATAAATTCGACACAAATATCCGTAAGCAACCCGATATGGAGATGGGATGTGACATGCCGATACATTACTACTTGGGCTTTGGTCAGGATCATCCTGATAACTTCCATAAAACTTTGCAAGTCAAGGTCACTTCTCCCTATACCGTCCGGCAACATTTAAACAATTTGACGGCCATAGGGTCGGTGCAGATTTCACGTTGAAATGTACGAAAAACCGTTGTTTAATAGATGATTTTAAGATGATTGGCGATCAAACCAGCATCAAAACCGATTACAAACTTGTTTTGCGCAAACAAAAATGTGAGTGAGCCGACAAAACAAAAGGGCTGCCGAAACAAATGAAGCAACCCTTTGATTTTGAAATCAAGGTCGTGAAGGATGCGGATTTAAGCGGACAGGCGGCAAATTAGGTTTTCCGTATTGGGAAACAGCTTGTCTGCCTGAAGCCGCTTTTCCTGACTGCATGACGCCGCTATCGTTGCGTATTGGATGTGCGGCATACTCGTCTTGATTTAATTGTGAACCTTCTTCATTGACTTCATGCTCTGCCACAAGTTCATACTCATTATCGTATGCCTTACTCTTGCCAAGCTGAACTTCCCCTCCCGCCATAGCGGATACGGAAAATACGGATAACATGATGATTATGCCGATTTTTCTCTGCATAATATTCTCCTTTTCTCAAAAATTGCTTCTTTATCATTTCTTTAATTCATGCCATAAAAGCAAGCTCAAACAAAACCAGTTTATCTGGTTCCATTTATAGAGGCTATTTAAACACAAAACCTGCATCAATACATATCTATTATTAGAAGTTTATTTTCCATATAAACAAGGCCGTCTGAAAAAATCCTAAAAACCGAGTACAATCCGCCGCATGAAAAAACGTACCAATCCCCTCCCCCTTTTAGACGGTGTCAAACCCAGCTACTTGGTTTTACCGCATGAAAAGCAGTTTTACGGCTTGCCGCTGCTGCATTTTCTATGCGCTCATTTTCCCTTTGTCGGCGAAGAAAACTGGCGGCGGCGGCTGAACAGCGGTTTTGTGGTGGGCGCGGATGGCGTGCCGTTTGATGAGAATACCTTGTTCGAACCCGGCAAGACGATGTTTTATTACCGTGAAACCAGCCGTGAGAGCGAGCCGCGTATTCCGTTTGAAGAAAAGATTTTGCATATTGACGAGCATTTGATTGTAGTGGACAAACCGCATTTTCTGCCCGTCATCCCCAGCGGCAGGTTTTTGCGGGAAACCTTGCTCACGCGCCTGCGTCTGCGGCCGGAATTGCAGCATTTGAATGTTGAAGACATTACGCCGATTCATCGCTTGGACAAAGATACGGCAGGCGTTATGCTGCTTTCGCTCAACCCTGCCACGCGTCGTGGTTATCAGACCATGTTCCAAGAAAAAACCGTCCGAAAAACCTATGAAGCGGTGGCGCCGACGCGGACGGATTTGGACTATCCGCTGGATATTTCATCCCGAATGGAACGCGGCGAAAAATTCTTTCTCACGCGTGAAACGGAAGGCGAACCCAACGCCCACACAACCATCGAACTTATCGAAAACCGCGGCGCATTCAGCCTCTACCGCCTCACGCCGCATACCGGAAAGAAACACCAGCTCCGCGTGCATATGATGAGTTTGAACATGCCGCTGATGAATGATGCGCTTTACCCTACCCCATTGGCGGCCGGCGAGGAAGACTACGACAAACCTTTAAAACTTCTGGCCAAAAGAATAGAGTTCACCGATCCTGTCAGCGGAGAAATCCGCGTATTTGAAAGCGGCTTTACGCTTTAATTTATCCAGTCCAATAAAAAAGGCCGTCTGAAGTTTTTCAGACGGCCTTTTTGTCACTGAATCATTTGATTAGTGATGAATGCAGCTGCACTCTTTATTCATATCAATCACCATACGACCGGTAATTTTACCTTCGCGCATTTCTTGGAAGATGGCAGGCGCCTCATCCAAAGCACGCAACTCGACTTTAGGCACAACCAAGCCTTCTGCGCCGAATTGGAATGCTTCTTCCAAATCTTTGCGGGTACCTACCAAAGAGCCGACCACTTCGATGCCGTCCAATACCAAGCGTGGGATAGACAAGTCCATAGACTCAGGTGGCAAGCCAACTGCAACGACACGGCCGCCTGCGCGGACGCAGTTAACACCTGAGTTGAAGGCAGCAGCTGATACGGCTGTTACAACAGCTGCGTGTGCGCCACCGGTTTTCTCTTGGATAACTTGAGCCGCATCTTCTTTAGCAGCATTGATTACCAAATCTGCGCCGCTTTCTTTAGCGAATGCCAGTTTTTCATCGTTGATGTCGATGGCGACGACGTGTGCGCCAAATACTTTTTTCGCGTATTGAACCGCCAAGTTACCCAAACCGCCTGCACCGTAAATCGCAATCCATTGACCCGGACGAACACCGGAAACTTTAATCGCTTTATAAGTGGTCACACCGGCACAAGTAATGCTCGAAGCTTGCGCAGGATCCAAGCCATCAGGGACTTTGACCGCGTAATCGGCACTCACGATACAGTGGGTCGCCATGCCGCCGTCGGCAGTATAGCCTGCGTTCAATACAGAGCGGCACAAGGTTTCGCGGCCGGTATTACAGTATTCGCAAGAACCGCAGCTTTGGAACAGCCATGCGATGCTGACACGGTCGCCAACTTTCAGATTTTTCACACCGTCAGCAACTTCTTTAACCAAACCGATGCCTTCGTGTCCCAACACGCGACCCGGTTTGTCGCCGTAATCGCCTGCCGCAACGTGCAAGTCGGTGTGGCACACGCCGCAATACTCGACTTCCACCAACGCCTCGCCGTATTCCAGCGGACGCAGTTCGCGTTCAACAACTTCTACATCACCTGCTACATCTTTATTTACTACCACAGCATGCATTTTCATGAGAGAGTCTCCTAGAGTGTTGAAAAACTGTTTAGCTATGAATGAGAATACTCCCCATATCCGAAGCCGTCAACCCATAATCTTTTTTAAAACAATGAGTTATGATGTTATATCATAACAAAATCTATTTAAACCGTATAAATCTTTAAATATATTAACAAATACACTTTTATTTCAATTAAATCCTTTATTTTTCAGACGGCCTGCTACATGAAACAACATTGCAAATGTAAATTTTGAGAATATTCTCATTTTTAGTACTTGAACTTAAAAAGAAAAAAGCATAAGCTGTTTTCATGGTGTGAAAACACCTATTCCCATTCATTAAGGAGACAGCATTATGGCAAAAGATTTAAATGTGTTTGATAAAGAATATGGTCTTTTAATCAACGGCGAATGGACAAAAGGTAGCGAAGGCAAACTTTTATCCTCTTACAACCCTGCCAATGGCGATGAGTTGGCCAAGTTCACAGACGCAACCGATGCCGATGTCGATGCTGCCGTAGCCGCTGCGCAAGAAGCGTTCAAAACATGGCGCAAAACCACTACTGCCGAACGCGCGGCCATTTTGAACAAAATCGCCGATGTAATCGATGAAAACGCCGAATTGTTCGCCCTGCAAGAAACCTTGGACAACGGCAAACCGATCCGCGAAACCCGCGCCGCCGACGTGCCTTTGGCTTCCGACCATTTCCGCTATTTCGCCAGCGTGATCCGCGGTGAAGAAGGCACTGCGACCCAGCTTGACGCCGAAGACCTGTCCATCGTTCTGCGCGAACCGATCGGCGTTGTCGGCCAAATCATTCCTTGGAACTTTCCATTCTTGATGGCTGCATGGAAAATCGCTCCGGCATTGGCCGCAGGTTGTACCATCGTCATCCACCCTTCTTCCAGCACTTCATTGAGCCTGTTGTCCCTCGCTCAAAAAATCAACCACTTGCTGCCTAAAGGCGTGTTGAACGTGATTACCGGCCGCGGTTCTAAATCCGGCGAATACATGCTGCACCACAAAGGCTTCAACAAACTGGCCTTTACCGGCTCAACCGAAGTCGGCCGCCGCGTCGGCATCGCCGCCGCCGAATTGCTGATTCCGTCCACTTTGGAATTGGGCGGCAAATCTGCCAACATCTTCTTCGACGATATGCCTTTCGACAAAGCCCTCGAAGGCGCGCAAAAAGGTATTTTGTTCAACCAAGGCCAAGTGTGCTGCGCCGGTTCGCGCATTTTTGTACAAGAAGGCATTTACGACAAATTCGTCAATGCTTTGGCTGAAGAATTCAAAAAAATCAAAGTCGGCCTGCCTTGGGAAGATGACACTCAAATGGGTTCGCAAGTCAATGCCGGACAACTCGAGACCATTTTGAAATACGTCAAAATCGGCGAACAAGAAGGCTGCCGCATCATTACCGGCGGTAAAAAAATCGAAGGTGAATTGGGCAAAGGCGAATTTGTCGAACCGACTTTGATTGAAGCCAGCAGCAACGAAGCCCGTGTTGCCCAAGAAGAAATCTTCGGCCCTGTTGCCACCGTGATTAAATTTAAAACCGAAGAAGAAGTCATCAAAATGGCCAACGACAGCGAATACGGCTTAGGCGGCGCAGTGTGGAGTACCGACATCAACCGCTGCCTGCGCGTTTCCAACGCATTGGAAACCGGCCGCGTTTGGGTAAACTGCTACAACCGCCTGCCTGCCGGTGCGCCGTTTGGCGGCTACAAAACTTCAGGTATCGGGCGCGAAACCCACAAAATGATGCTCGCCGCCTACACCCAAGTGAAAAACATCTACATTAGTACCCGTGAAGAACGCGAAGGCTTTTATTGATTCGGCGATTCACATTAATCTGATTTAGAAAATATAAAGGCCGTCTGAAACCTGTTTCAGACGGCCTTGCTTTATTCTGTTTCGCAATAAATGCTTCATATCTTTCTCAAAAAAAGCCCCATCACTTTTTCTCCGGCCACAGCCAGCAACGCGCCGGCCACAACCACCATAGCACCCACATAGCTGACGATATTCATATCCGAAGCGGCAAAATAATCGGGGGCGAGATGATGGCCAATGGTGGAAAATATCATGGTAAATACAGGTATCAGCGTGGTGACAATGCTGACTTTGGAAGCGTCCCAATGGTTGAGCGCTTCGCCGAATGAACCGTAGCCGATCAGCGTGTTCAAACAGCAATAGATAAAGCAGCCCCATAAAAACGGATTGCCGATATGGACGATTTGCGACGGTTCGGCAAACGGCAGGAAAACAAAGCTACTGCAAAAATAAATCATGAGCAGGATTTGTTGCGAATTGAAATGTTTGGACAGAAGTTTTTGCGCCACACCGTAGCACACCCAAATCATGCTACCCGAAGCCGCCATTATCACGCCGACCGCGTAGCTGCCCAAGCTGAAAAGTTCGCCAAATTTGTCGTTGAAAAACATGACCAAACCCGTCAGCAAAAGCATCAAGCCGATTTTTTGCCAATGCGTAAAGGCTTCTTTAAACACGCCTACGCCGACCAAAATCATGGTAAAGGGCGAGAGCTGCCACAACACCTGCGTGGTTGTTGGCGAAATATAGTGCAAACCCATGGCAACAAGAACGAAGTTGGCGGAAATGCCGATAATGCCCAGCAACAATAGAAATAAGGTTTGCTTGGAAAATTCAGACGGCCTCGGCAGCTTGCCGGTCAGTCCCAACAGCACAAACAACACCAGCGAAGCCACTAAAAAGCGTATCCATACCAGCGTGGGCGCATCGACGGCTTTTAAGGCCTGTTGGGCAATGACCGGCAGCGAGCCCCAAGTCATGGTGGCAAGCAGCGCCAATGAAAAGCCGAGCCAAGGTTTTTGTTTCTTCATTTTTCAGACGGCCTTTACTTACGCGGCTTCCCAGTAGTCGATATAAAGCTGCAATTCGAGATTGTTCCGCCATTCGTTGGCAACGGGGCGGTACACCGTACGGATGTATTCGGGAATGTCTTCGCTGCAACGCCAAAACATGGCTTCAAATTCGTAGCCGTCTTTTTGCAGCCAGACTTTTTTGTGTTTACCTTCCGCGCCCAAAGGTTGCTGGCGGACAACATGAAATTCATCGGTAAAACTCGGCGGCGCGAAGCCCTGTCCCCAAACATGTCGGGCAAGGTTCTGCGCCTGTTCCAGCGTAATATCGCGGGCAGGCAGGCTGCCGTCGGTGATGAAGGTTTGCGACAAATCGTCTTCGCACACCATCTCGCGCACTGCTTCTTCAAAGGCCGTCTGAAACGCGGGAATATTATGTTCAAGTATGCTCAAACCCGCCGCCATCGCGTGTCCGCCGAATTTCAAAATCAAATCGGGATGGCGTTTGGACACCAAATCCAAAGCATCGCGCAGGTGCAGATTGGGAATAGAGCGTCCCGAACCGCGCACTTCGCCGTTGTCGGCAGGCGCAAACACGATGGTCGGACGATAAAAGCGGTCTTTGAGGCGGCTGGCAACGATGCCGACCACGCCTTGATGAAAGTCGTCGCGATACGCCACCAACGTCGTCTGACCTGAAGGCAGGGTTTCAGGAAAAGCATTCAGCGCGTCTTGCAACATAGACTGCTCGATTTCGCGACGCTCAATATTGAGGTTGTTTAACTGCGCCGCCAGTTCCTGCGCTTCGACATCATCTCGCGCCAACAGACAGGCAATGCCGACCGACATATCATCCAGCCGTCCGGCGGCATTAATGCGCGGCCCCAACGCAAAGCCCATATCAAACGGCTGAGCCTTGCGCCAATCGCGCCGCGCCACTTCAAACAAGGCGCGGATACCGGGGCGCATTTTGCCCAAACGCATCCGTTTCAACCCTTGCGACACGAGGATACGGTTGTTGTGGTCTAGAGTGACGACGTCGGCGACGGTACCGAGTGCGACCAAATCCAAAAGGTCGCCCAGATTCGGCTCTTTCAGGCCGTCTGAAAAATAATTGCGGCGGCGCAATTCGGCACGCAAAGCCATCAATACATAAAAAATTACGCCCACGCCCGCCAAGCTTTTGCTTTGGAAACCGCAGCCTTTTTGGTTTGGATTGACGATGATGCAGTCGGGCACGGTCTCGGCAGGCAGATGGTGGTCGGTCACAATCACATCCAAACCTAACTCCTGCGCACGCGCCACGCCTGCAATGCTGGCGATACCGTTATCCACCGTTACCAATAAATCCACACCTTGCTCTGCCGCGATTTCAGCCAGCTCGGACGTTAAGCCGTAGCCGTGTTCAAAGCGGTTGGGCACAAGGAAATCCACTTTCGCCCCCATCGCTGCCAAACCGCTCATACCGACGGAACACGCCGTCGCACCGTCGGCATCGTAGTCGGCGACAATCAGGATTTTTTCCTGACGCTCAATCGCATCCGCCAAACGTCCGGCAGCGGCTTCGCAGTTTGTCAGCGTTTGATACGGCAAAAGCGCAGCAAGCTTGTCATCCAACTCGGCCGGACTTTGCACATCACGCGCAGCACACAGCCGCGCAATCAAAGGATCGGTACCGGCAGTGAGCAAGTCGTTAAAAACAGACGGATTAATGGAACGTGTTTGGATTTTGACAGACATGGTATGTGGGATTAAATAGAGAGAAAATTAATCTTTTTGAAGCGTTTATTTTAAGGAGGAGGCCGTCTGCAACCTGCAATCCGTTTTCAGACGGCCTTGGATATTATTTGCGTGAATCATCGACAATTTCACCGATCACGGCATATGAGCCTGCTATCACTGCGCCGACTGCGTCCAAAGCCAATGTAAATGGCGTTTTCAGGATATTCCCCGTCAACTTCCAAACATCGGTGCTTTTTTTGGTTTCCGTATAATAAATTCTGACCGGGACGGCAGTGTCAAAACGGCGGTCTTCGGCAACATTTTTCGGCGTCGCATAATAATGACCTTCGGTAGAAATACACCGTGTGTAGACAGTTTTACCATCGAGTTCAACCGGCTTGAACGCCAGCTGTTTCAACTTGGCAATCTCGGCAACTTTTTGAGTATCGTAACGCAGGCAGAAATTCGAGCGGAAAGTTTGCGCTTCAGGGGATTTCAATTCGACCGGCAAAGCCTCATACACCTGTTTTGGATTTTGCCGAACCATTTGAAACCGTTTGCTCAGCTTAGCATCCAAAACCGCCTTCAACTTGGCCGAATCTTTAGGATTAACGACAAACCAATATTTTCCACCCATCATGACCAAGCTGCCTGTTTCCAATTGCGTATTGTCTTTGGCAACCACGCCAAATGCTTGAATATTGTCTTTGGCAACGGTTTTTTCGGTTGTGGTTTGCTGGAACGGGCTATTTCTTTCCCAAAGATCGGTAGTACATCCATTGAGGGTCAGCGCACTAATCAGCAAGGCGGTTGCAGAGTGGCGAAATTTCATGGTCATCCTCCTTCGGTATTACGATACAGGCCGTCTGAAAACCGCAATCCGTTTTCAGACGGCCTTAAGGTTTATTCTTCCCAATCCTGCCCTTCTTCTGAAACGTCGGATTGACCTGTCTCCATCACTGCTTTAATTTCTTGGAACAGCGCGCGGAAGTTTTTCGGCGGTTTGTTTTGTTCCTGCTCTTTTTTAGTGTTGCGGATCAAGGTGCGCAATTTGCCGGCGTCGGCTTGCGGAAAATCGGCCATAAATTGGGTAATCGCGCCATCGTCTGCCAACAGTCGTGTACGCGCCTGCTCGACGCGTTGCAAAAAGGCATTGTGCGCCGTATTGTCGCCGCGCAGTTTGGCCAAATAGGCTTCGATGGGTGCAGGGTCGGTATCGCGCATCAGGCGGCCGATAAATTGGGCTTGGCGTTTGAGCGCGCTGTTGGACGTGATTTTTTTATAGGTGGCAATGGCCTCGAACAGCTCTTCGTCCAAGCCGATTTTTTTCAGCGTATCGCTGGAGAGCTTGGTCAATTCCATACCCAAAGCCTGCAAATCGTTCATCTGCTTTTTCATTTGGGTTTTGCTGACCCATTCGTCTTCTTGTTCAAACATTGTGTTTCCCTGATTTTCTGAATCTGCCTATTTTATCAGTTTTCAGACGGCCTTTCCGTGCGATTTTTGCAGAGGCCGTCTGAAACGGTTAAAATGCCGCAAAACCCTGTCAGGAAACCTTTTTATGCTGTTTAACCACACACCGGACGAGCTGTTGCGCTTGTGCGGACACACGCTGGATTTGGCCAAACAATCCGGCGCCACCGCGGCCGAAGCCGATTTCAGCGAGTCGCTCGGTCAAAGCGTCAGCGTGCGCTTGGGCGAAATCGAACAAATCGAGTTCCAACAAGACAAATCTTTAGACATTACGGTCTATGTCGGCCAACGCAAAGGCCGAGCCAGCACTGCCGACTTTTCCGAACGCGCCCTGCAAGATACGGTCAAAGCCGCCATCGATATTGCACGCTATACCGCCGAAGACGATTGCGCCGGCCTTGCCGACGCTGCCTTGATGGCAACCCATATCGGCGACCTCGACCGCTACCACGAATGGGATTTGAGTACCGAATCCGCCATTGATTTGGCCAAGCAATGCGAACAGGCCGCTCTGTCAACGGACAAACGCATTGAAAATTCCGAAGGCGCATCGGTTCATACCGGCCATTACCAATATGTTTACGGCAACACCCACGGCTTTGCCGCACACCAGCAAAGCACGCACCACAGCATTTCTTGCAGCGTGGTCGCCAGCGACGAACACGGCATGCAGCGCGACTATTGGTATGATTCTTCCTGCCGTCACGAAGACATGGACGCGCCCGAACTCATCGGCCAAACTGCAGCCGAACGGACTTTACGCCGTCTGAACAGCCGCAGCGTTCCGACCGGCAGCTATCCCGTACTGTTCGACACCACCGTCGCAGTCGGTTTAATCGGCCACCTTATCGGCGCACTCAGCGGCGGCGCGCTCTACCGCCAAAGCAGCTTCCTGATTGACAGTATCGGCAAACAGGTGCTTCCCGAATTTCTCAGCCTTCGCGAAGAACCGCATATCCTGCGCTCGTTCCGCAGCACTTATTTCGATGCCGAGGGCGTGTCCACGCAGCCGCGTTTTGTGGTGAAAGACGGTATCGTCGAAGGCTATTTCCTCAGCAGTTACAGCGCGAAAAAACTCGGTATGCAGACAACGGGCAACGCCGGCGGTGCGCACAATCTGTATCTGAACCACACCCACGCCACGCAGGCCGACCTGTTGAAAGAAATGGGAACAGGTTTGCTGGTTACCGAATTGATGGGACAAGGCGTCAACGGCATTACCGGCGACTACTCGCGCGGCGCGGCCGGTTTTTGGGTGGAAAACGGCGTCATTGCCTATCCGGTTCAGGAAATCACCATTGCCGGACGTTTGCAGGATATGTACCGCGACATCACCGGCGTGGCAGACGACGCATTACGCCGTTCATCCAATCAAATCGGCTCCATCTTGGTTTCTAAAATGACGGTTGCCGGCAACTGATTGAACTAAATATACAAAAGGCCGTCTGAAAGATATCTTTTCTTTTCAGACGGCCTCGCCGTTATCTACTTCCATAAAAAACACATCATGCATATTGTCGTTATCCCCTCTTGGTATCCTTCTTCCGAAACTGACGTGGACGGAATCTTTTTCCGCCTCCAAGCCCAAGCCCTGCAACGCGAAGGCATGAAAATCGGCATGGTCGTGCCCATGTTCCGCTACTTGAGAAGCCAGCCGAAAACCATCTTCTCGCGCTTCTACGGCCTGCGCCGCCATCAGCAAGGCGGACTCAACACTTACGCCTATGACAGCATGTATTTCTTCCCGCGCTGTCCGGTTGTCGACATCGACCGCATCCGCTGGGTCAACGCAGGCATGAAAGCTTTTGAAGCCTATATCGCCGACAACGGCAAACCCGACGTAATTCACGCCCACTGCGTCAACTACGCCGGCATTTTGGCCTGCGCCATCTTCAAAAAATACGGCATTCCCTATGTGATTACCGAACACAGCAGCGCCATTTCACGCGGCCTTGTCCGCAAAAACCAATGGCCGTCCATGCACGAAGCCGTGCGCCACAGCGCGGCACGGTTCGCCGTCAGCCGTGATTTCTGCCGCATTCTCGAAAAAACCTACGCCGGTACAGACTGGCAATACCTGCCCAATATGCTGGGCGGCAATTTTGAACAGGATTTCGAGTTCCCCGAAAAAAACAATCAAGACTTTACCTTCTGCAGCGTCTCCCATCTGCGCCACCTCAAAGGCCACGACCTGCTCCTGCCTGCTTTTGCCGAAGCACTCAAAACTTATCCACAGCTCAAACTCAAAATCGGCGGCGGCGGCGTAGAAGAAGGCCGTCTGAAACAGCTGGCAAGCGACTTGGGCATCAATCACGCCGTTACCTTTACCGGCGCATTAACCACCGACCAAACCCTAGACCTCATGCGCCACAGCAACGCATTCGTCCTCGCCAGCCGTACCGAGACCTTCGGCGTCGTCTATATCGAAGCACTGTCGCAAGGTTTGCCCGTTATCGCCACACGCTGCGGCGGCCCCGAATCCATCGTCACTTCCGACAACGGCCTACTGGTGCCAATCGAAAACATACCGGAACTGACCAAAGCATTGCTCACCCTCTACGAAAACCATGCACACTACGATCCCATCCATTTGCGCCAAGATTGCCTGCAACAATTCGGCAGCCGTGCCATTGCGCAACACCTGATCGACACCTTCCAAAAAGTGCTTAATAAGTAGGCATAAACCATACAGGCCGTCTGAAATCCTTCAGACGGCCTGCCTGCTTCCAACAAGATAAATCTAGTGTAAAATTAAGACAATAACTAAACTTTTTGATTTAAAATCAGTCCAAGGAAAAATTGTTACCTACAATAATATCCCACATATATTATGCGCTATTACGGAACGATTACTCGCTGGAACAGCAAGCGTGGCTTCGGCGCCGCTACCATAGAAGACACAGGCCAAGAAATCTTTCTTGCCCTTGCCGCCTTCACCGCCCTTACTCGCCTTCCGGCCGAAGGGCAACACATCTCCTTCAACATCACAGAAGGCCGACGCGGCCGCAAAGAAGCCGAAAACGTCTGCTTCGCCCTCGATTGCGCCGACTGCTTTGATGTCCTCGTCCCTCCCCCCGAAAAACCCCTTGCCGGCAAACAAGCCATCATCGGCCTGATCGCTGTTATCTTCGTCTGCAGCATTTTCGCCGCCTTATGGTACGGCCTCCACTTTTCCGACAACACTCCGGAAGAGCCGGCCGTCAAAAAACAAGAAACCATGGTTCACGAAGTAGCCGCCAAAATCGAAGCCGAACGCAAAGCATGGCGCGATGCCGTCAATGGCAGCAACCAGCGCTCGGGGCAGCCTCAACGAGCCAAAGATAATACGTCGAAACAATAACGCTTTATCCAATACAAAAAGGCCGTCTGAAAAAATGGGAAGATGAAATTATAGATTTCTTCCTCATTCTTTCAGACGGCCTTCATTCTTACCTCAATTCGGCTCAGCCATTTCCAACGCCTGTTTAATGTCTACGGCTACAACGCGCGATACGCCTTTTTCCTGCATGGTTACGCCAACGAGCTGCTCTGCCATTTCCATGGTCAGGCGGTTGTGGGAGATGTAGAGGAACTGGGTTTGTGCCGACATTTCTTTGACCAGGTTGCAGAAACGCGAGGTGTTGGCGTCGTCCAGCGGGGCGTCGACTTCGTCCAGAAGGCAGAAGGGGGCGGGGTTGAGGCTGAACAGGGCGAACACGAGGCTCATGGCGGTGAGGGCTTTTTCGCCGCCGGAGAGGAGATGGATGGTGCTGTTTTTCTTGCCGGGTGGGCGCGCCATGATGGACACGCCGGCGGTCAGGAGGTCGTCGCCTATCATTTTGAGGGTGGCTTCGCCGCCGCCGAACAGGGTCGGGAAGAAGGTTTGGACTTTGCCGTTGACGGCGTCGAAGGTTTCTTTGAAGCGCGCTTTGGTTTTGTCGTCGATTTGGGCGATGGCTTCTTCCAAAAGCGCGATGGCAGCCTGCACGTCTTCACTCTGGCTGCGGTAGTAGCCGTCGCGTTCGCGCGCTTCTTCGAGTTCTTGCAGGGCGGCGAGGTTGACGGCGCCGAGGGCTTCGATTTGTTGCGAGAGGCTGCCGATACTGCTGTTCAATACTTTCGGCGATTCTTTCGCCAACACTTCGAGCGCATCCAAATCGGCGGCGCGTTCGGTCAGGTTTTGATGGTAGCGTTTGGCGTTGATCAGGGCTTCCTGCTGCTGCAACAGGGCAGTTTGGGTGGCTGCCTGAAGCTGCGGCAGCTTGGTTTGCAGGGTTTGTACGCGGGTGTATTGCTCCCTGCCCTGCTCCTGAATCTGCGCGAGTTTTTCCTGCACGGCGATGTATTCTTCGTCCAGCGTGTGCACGGCTTCGGTCAGCTCGTCGAGCTTGATGTGCTGCTCGTCGTTTTGAAACTCGGTTTCATAGGCGAGGGCAAGCTCTTGCTGGCGTTCCTGCCAGTCTAGGGTTTGCTGTTCGAGTCGGGCGATTTGCTGCTGGTAGTTTTGTTTTTGCTGGTTGAGCTTGTGAACGGCAACTTCGGCCAATCCATACTGGCGGTTTGCTTCCAACAGGGCAAGCTGCGCCTGTTTCAGACGGCCTTGCTGCTCTTGGCGGCGGTGCGCGGCGGTTTGCTGTTGGTGTTCAAGTTCGGCGGCGGCTTCCTGTAAAGTAACAATGTCGTCTGCAAGGCCGTCTGAAGTATGTTGCAACACAGTCTGCTCTTCCGCCAACTGCGCCAGTTCGCGCTCGATGTGTTCGCGGCGGATTTGCCCTTGGTTGGTGCGCGCCAGAAGTTCGGCGGCGCGTTGCTGCGCTTGGCTGTATTGGCGCGTGTGCTGCTGTTGCTGCTGCATCAGGTTTTTATGTTGCACTTCAGACGAGCGCACGGCGGCTTCCGCCTGTTTGAACACGGCTTCGGCGGCGGAGAGTTCGGGGGCGAGGTTTTCCAGTTCGGACGCGATGCCGTCGAGGCGCGCTTTTTGGGCAATCAGGCTTTCCTGCGCGGGTTTGGCATAGAGCAGGACGCTGACTTTGTCGACCTGATGGCCTTCAGGCGTGAGCCAGATTTGGTGTGCGCCCAAATCGCTTTGATGCGCGAGGGCGTAGCTCAAATCGGGCGCGCACAATACGCCGTCGAGCCAGTGGTGCAACGCCGTCTGAAACGGCGGCTGCGCTTGGATTTGGTTCAGCAATGCCTGTACGGGCAGGGATTTTTTGATGCCGCCGGAGAGGTCGTCTGGAAGCCATGCCGCCTGCCCTTGTGGCAATGGCGTGGGCGGAACGAAGCCGTGCGGCACGCTACGGGCGTGCAGACGTTCAGCAAGGATGACGGACAAGGCGTGTTGCCACTCGGCGGGGGCGGTGATGTGTTGCCATAGCTGCGGCGCGGCGGCGTGGTCGGTTGCCTGCCAGAAGTCGGCGGCTTCCTGCTGTTGCGACAGGATTTGCGACAACGCCTGCTGCTGCGCCTGCAAGGTGATGTGTTGCTGCTTCAGGCTTTGGAAGCGGTTTGAGGTCGTCTGAAACGCCTCGCGTGCGGCGTGTAAGACTTCCTCGGCGGCAATGATTTGTTCTTCGTAATGCTCTTGCTGGCTTTGCAATAGGGCGGCGGCTTCCTGAGCGGCGGCGGTTTCGGCTTCGTCGGGCAGGTTCAGGGCTTGGTTTTCCTGTTTCAGACGACCCTTGCGCTCTTCGTGCTTGGCAATCGTTTGTTCGGCATGGGCAAGCTGCTGCTGCTTTAACGCCAGTTCGCGGCGGATGCGGTTTGCCTCGTCCTGCTGGGTTTGGAAGGCGGCGTTGAGCGTGGCTTGGGCTTCTTCCAATTCGGGCAGACGCTCTTCGTGTTCGGCAACCTGCATCGCCCATTCCGCCAATTCGGTTTGCTTTTCTTCGGCCTGCAACTCGTTTTCTTCAAGCTGCACGCGGATTTGCTGCTGCTCCTGATGGATGCGCTGCATCTGCGCCTGCGCCGCCTGCTTGTCGCGTTCGATGCGTTGGTGCAGGTTTTGCTGATGGCGGATTTGTTCTTCCAAACGGGCAATCTGCTCGCGCAACACGCCGCGTTTGTTGCTCAATTCATGCACCGCCTGCTGCTGCGACTGCTCGGCAGTCTGCAAGGCGTGTACTTCGTCGTTTAACGCCTGAACCTGCGCGGCGGTTTCGTCCTGCTGCGCCTGCAAAGACTGATGCTGCGCGGTTGCCTTGTCGGCGGCGGCAAGCGATTGCTGCCATTGGGCGTAATCGAGCAAATCTTGTTGTTGGTTCAACTGCGCGGTCAGGGATTTGTAGCGTTCGGCGGTTTCCGCCTGTTTCTCCAGCTTTTCCACCTGACGCGCCAACTCGTTCTGCAAATCGCCCAAACGCTGCAAATGCTCGCGCGTGTCTTTCAGACGACCTTCCGTCTCTTTGCGGCGTTCCTTATATTTGGACACGCCCGCCGCCTCCTCGATATAAGCGCGCAACTCCTCCGGCCGCGCTTCGATGATGCGTGAAATCATCCCCTGCTCGATAACGGCATAACCGCGTGCGCCCACGCCCGTGCCCAAGAATAAATCGGTAATGTCGCGGCGGCGCACGGTTTGATTGTTGATGAAATATGTCGATTCGCCCTGACGCGTCAGCTGCCGCTTGATGCTCACCTCGGCATACTGCCCCCACGCCCCCTGCAAACTGTGGTCGCTGTTGTCAAACACCAGCTCCACCGAAGCCCTCGGCGCAGGACGGCGCATTGCCGCACCGTTAAAAATCACGTCCTGCATACTCTCGCCGCGAAGCTGCTTCGCCGAAGCCTCGCCCAACACCCAGCGCACCGCGTCAATCACATTCGACTTGCCGCAGCCGTTCGGCCCGATAACCGCAACAAGCTGCCCCGGAACATGAATCGTGGTCGGGTCGGTAAAAGATTTGAAGCCGGAGAGTTTGATGTGGGTAAGACGCATGGCAATGTTTCGAATCGGAAAAGAAGGCGTATTTTAACGGAAATACGCTTATCCGTTGAGAGAAAAGCATCCATAAAGTCCGACTGCTTTTTTATCTTCAAAAGGCCGTCTGAAAAGTTTGTTAAAAAGAAACAGACTAGCTATAGAACTCACTAAAATATTTAAAATAAATCCATATAAAACAATTAACTAAAAAAATATCTACCTAATCACCTTCCCTTTGATTAATTTTTGTACAGAAATGCAAACAAACTGTTTATTTTTTTATGATTTATGGTTATTATCGGGCATTAAAGGTTTAAAAATCAGATAAACGATCTCTCCGACCTTTTCATCAAGCGAATAACTATACAGGGAATCTCATGTCAAACATCCAAACCAAACTTAAAACCATCGTTTTTACAGCCATCAGCGCGGCCATCTTGTCCGCATGCGGTGGTGGCGGAGGCGGCGGTTCATCTGCTTTAAGCACCGGCGCAACTCCTACCAATAATACCGGCAACTCTGCTGGCAACAATGGCAATCCTACCAACAATAACAGCAATGCCAACACTCCGAAAGCTCCGTCTACTACGCTTACTAACAGTGCCGACAACCTCGCCAAACTGACCGATGAAGCTCCAATCGATCCGGCCAATGTTAGCCAGCCTTTGCACACACATTTCATCTCCTCCAAAGGTGCACAGCAATCCAACCCTAACGTACAAATCCGCAAAGATGCCGCAGGCAAAATGTTCCAAACAGACAATCAAGACCGTAACTAAAATGGTCTGATCAGTTCTATTGACTTTAACAGCAATGATGAAGTCAAAATGGACGGCGTTGTGTTATTTAACAAGACCACTGATGGCAACGCAACCCAACCTACATGGACAAGCTACGCTTCTGTTATTGCCAAAGTATATTCAAAAGGCAATACTCAAACTGATGTCAGCGAACAAACGGGCAAAGAGAAAAATACCGAATTCGCATACGGCAAATCAACTTTGGATGAACGTATTGTTGAACTTCATAAAAAGTTAAAAGCTGAAGAAGAAAATCTAAAAAAAGAACAAAACTCAGAGTCTGGTCAAGTTGATCATGACAAAATAAAGGAAATTAAAGCTAAAATCGAAGAATTAGACTCTTTATACAAAAACAGCCTGCAACATCGCAATAATCTGGCAACCTTTAATAAAATTGACAGCGATAATTTAGCCTACTTCCGCACCGATAAAAACGGCTTAGTTTTTGATAAACAATTCGACGGTGTTTATGTCATCAATTTTGATGACGGCACCAAAATTGTGTTGCATGATCCTTCGGCGGCCGGCTGGACATATCAAACCTTCGCGCATTACACCGACCCTAAAGGGCATGTATACCAAGGCTACCAAAGCCTGGGCGATGAAACTGTCTTCACGACCCTGCCTGCTAAAGGTACAGCCACCTACAAAGGTATTTCCACTGCCTATGTGGTTACCGACAAGAACAATCGTCAGTTGACTTCCAATGTCATGGCTATCGTTGATTTCGGCCTCAAAGGTGTCCGTTTTGAAACATCAAACTCGCACTTCCACACTTTGGAAAATGGTAAGCGCGTATCCAAAGCAGATAAAAACTACGATTTCAAAGGTACGGCAAGCTGGAAAGACGGCAACCTCTTCTCCGGCAAAGTCAGCACGGCCGATGACAAGTTAAGCGGCAACCTGAACGGCAAATTCTACGGCCCCAATGCTGCAGAAATTGGCGGCACTTACGGCTTGAAAAACAAAGATGCGACCGAACACTTAATCGGTGGCTATGGCGCGAAACGTCAATAAACCTGCCTAAACAAAAGGCCGTCTGAAGTTTCAGACGGCCTTTTTATTTTCAACTTAGATTACACCGATACGGCTGCTTTGATATGCGGATGCGGATCGTAGCCTTCCAATTCAAAGTCTTCAAATTTAAATTCAAACAAGTCTTTGACTTCAGGGTTGATTTTCATGGTCGGCAGGTTTCGGAAATCGCGGCTTAATTGTAGCTGGGCCTGCTCGATATGGTTGCTGTACAAATGCGCATCGCCAAACGTATGGATAAACTCACCTGCTTCCAGTCCGCATACTTGGGCCATCATCATGGTCAACAATGCGTAGCTGGCGATATTGAACGGTACGCCAAGGAAAATATCGGCGCTGCGTTGGTAAAGCTGGCAAGACAATTTGCCGTTGGCAACGTAAAACTGAAACAGCGCGTGGCAAGGCGGCAAGGCCATTTCGTCGACCAAAGCCGGATTCCATGCCGATACAATCAGACGGCGCGAGTCGGGATTTTTCTTGATTTGTTCAACCACATTGGCAATTTGGTCGATATGGCGGCCGTCGGGTGCGGGCCAGCTGCGCCATTGGTAGCCGTAAACCGGGCCTAAATCGCCGTTTTCGTCCGCCCATTCGTCCCAAATGGAAACGTTGTTGTCTTTCAGGTATTTGATGTTGGTATCGCCTTTAAGAAACCAAAGCAGCTCATGAATAATCGAGCGAAGATGCAATTTTTTGGTAGTCAACAACGGAAAGCCTTCACTCAAATCAAAACGCATTTGGTAACCAAACACGGAACGCGTGCCGGTGCCGGTACGGTCGGATTTGTCGATACCATTGTCGAGAACATGGCGCATAAGGTCGTGATAGGCTTTCATGTGTTTCCTTAATGTATGTGTTGTGGGAATTTCGTGTGTATTGTACCGAATTTTCAGACGGCCTGCCTCTCTGTCTGCAATAGGCCAGCCTTCCCCATATTCGCGTAGTACACTCATTAACAATGTTTACAATTTAGTACTAATTTGCACAAATTTTTGAGCTTAATTAAATTTTTACAAAAAAAATTTTCAACATTTTCTAGTTTAATTACTAAGCATTTTATTTTTATTAAAATATATTTTATGAAATATTTTTAGATATTTTTAATTAAATTTAAAATATAATTCCATTTTTACAAATTGGTAAAAAAATAATGTCAACAATCTAGGTAAAATTTTTCTTGGCAAGTAAAATTTTTACAGCTATATTTCAAAACATAAATATTGAAATATCTCACTCAATAGGAGTAGAAAAATGACCGACCTGAACACTCTATTTACCAATCTCAAACAACGCAACCCCAACCAAGAACCCTTCCATCAAGCTGTTGAAGAAGTGTTCATGAGTTTGGATCCGTTTTTGGCAAAAAACCCGAAATACACCCAACAAAGCCTACTTGAGCGTATTGTTGAACCGGAGCGCGTGATTATGTTCCGCGTTACTTGGATGGACGACAAAGGCCAAGTCCAAGTCAACCGCGGCTACCGCATTCAAATGAGCTCCGCCATCGGCCCTTACAAAGGCGGCTTGCGCTTCCACCCTACCGTCGATTTGGGCGTGTTGAAATTCCTTGCTTTTGAACAAGTCTTCAAAAACGCGCTGACCACCCTGCCTATGGGCGGCGGCAAAGGCGGTTCCGACTTTGATCCTAAAGGCAAATCCGATGCCGAAGTAATGCGCTTCTGCCAAGCCTTTATGACCGAACTCTACCGTCACATCGGCGCCGACACCGACGTCCCTGCCGGCGATATCGGCGTAGGCGGCCGCGAAATCGGCTATCTGTTCGGCCAATACAAAAAAATCCGCAACGAATTTGCTTCCGTCCTGACCGGCAAAGGCCTCGAATGGGGCGGCAGCCTGATTCGCCCTGAAGCCACCGGCTACGGCTGCGTATATTTTGCCCAAGCCATGTTGGAAACCCGCAACGACAGCATCGAAGGCAAACGCGTGTTGATTTCCGGCTCCGGCAACGTAGCGCAATACGCTGCCGAAAAAGCCATCCAACTGGGTGCAAAAGTATTGACCGTTTCCGACTCCAACGGCTTTGTCCTCTTCCCTGACAGCGGTATGACCGAAGCGCAACTGGCCGCTTTGATCGAGCTGAAAGAAGTACGCCGCGAACGCGTGGCCACTTACGCCAAAGAACAAGGCCTGCAATACTTTGAAAACCAAAAACCGTGGAACATCGCGGCCGAAGTCGCCCTGCCTTGCGCCACCCAAAACGAATTGGACGCAGACGCTGCCAAAATCCTGCTGGCAAACGGTTGCTATGTGGTTGCCGAAGGTGCGAACATGCCGTCAACTTTGGGCGCAGTCGAACAATTTATCAAAGCCGGCATCCTCTACGCTCCGGGCAAAGCCTCCAACGCCGGTGGCGTAGCAACTTCAGGTTTGGAAATGAGTCAAAACGCCATCCGCCTGTCTTGGACACGCGAAGAAGTGGACAGCCGCCTGTTTGACATCATGCACAACATCCACGAATCCTGCCTGAAATACGGCAAAGTCGGCGACACAGTGAACTACGTCAATGGTGCGAACATTGCCGGTTTCGTCAAAGTTGCCGATGCCATGTTGGCGCAAGGTTTCTAAACCACTATCCAGCCAAATCAAAGGCCGTCTGAAATATTTCAGACGGCCTTTTTCTTTTAAAGCAAACCTTATACGCCCCAATAGCCTTCCCTGCTGGAAAGCCATCTTGCCAAATGCGCTTCGACGATTTCGGGGTTTTGTTCAATCAGCATCGGGGCGATTTCGCGCGCTTGTTCTAAAAGGTGTAAGTCTTCTTCAAGATTGGCAAAACGCAGCATGGGAACGCCGCTTTGACGCGCGCCGAGAAATTCGCCGGGGCCACGGATGTTGAGGTCTTGTCGGGCGATTTCAAAGCCGTCGGTGTGTTCGTAGATGACTTTCAACCGCGCTTTGGCGAGTTCGCTCAAGGGTTCAGCAAACAGGAGGACGCACACGCTTTCTGCCGCACCGCGCCCTACCCGTCCGCGTAATTGGTGCAGCTGCGCCAAGCCCATGCGCTCAGCGTGTTCAATGACCATCAGGGCGGCGTTGGGCACATCTACGCCGACTTCGATGACGGTAGTGGCGACCAAGACGTTCAGACGGCCTGCGGCAAATTCCGCCATGACTTCGGCTTTTTCGGCGGCTTTCATGCGCCCGTGTACCAAGCCGATGCTGAGTTCGGGCAAGGCTACCTGAAGCTGCTCTAGGGTTTCGGTGGCGGTTTGCAGTTGCAAGGTTTCGCTCTCTTCAATTAGCGGGCAGACCCAGTATGCCTGCTGCCCTTTGCGACAGATGTTGAGGACGAAGCCTTCGACTTCGGCGCGGCGGACGTTGTTGACGAGGCGGGTTTTAATCGGGGTGCGCCCGGGCGGGAGTTCGTCAATGACGGACACGTCCAAGTCGGCGAAAAAACTCATGGCGAGCGTGCGCGGGATAGGCGTGGCGGACATCATCAACTGGTGGACGTCGCGCCCTTTGTTTTTGAGGGCGAGGCGTTGGGCGACGCCGAAGCGGTGTTGTTCGTCCACAATCACCAAGCCTAAATTTTGAAACTCGACGTCGTCTGAAAACAGGGCGTGCGTGCCGACAGCAATTTTGACAGAGCCGTCAGCCAGTTTGGCTTTGGCTTCGTCTTTGGCTTTTTTGCGCTGGCTACCGGAAAGCCAAACGACTTCAAGCCCTAAAGGCTCAAGCCATTGTTTGAACTTGATGAAGTGCTGTTCGGCAAGGATTTCGGTCGGCGCCATTACAGCCACCTGCGCGCCGGATTCAATGGCGGTCAAAGCAGACAAAGCAGCCACAATGGTTTTGCCGCTGCCGACATCGCCTTGCAGCAGGCGGTGCATGGGGTGGGTTTGCGCCATATCGCGGCGGATTTCGGACACGACCCTTTCTTGCGCATCGGTCAGGGCAAACGGCAAAGCGTGGCGCAGGGCTTGGGTCAATGTGCCATCGCCGCCCAATGCCGCCGCCGTGCCGCTGACGCGCTTCTGCCGCGCCAGCCTCATGGAAAGCTGTTGTGCCAAAAGTTCGTCGAATTTGAGCCTTTGCCATGCAGGCAGCGTGCCGTCTGAAAGTTGATGAATGGTGAAACTCGGCGGCGGAGAATGCAAAAGGCGCAGACTTTCGGCGAGGTGTGGCAGTTTCAGACGGCCTAATAAAGCATCAGGCAAGGTGTCGTGCAACGGCGTAACGTCCAAGGCCGTCTGAATAATACGGCGCAGAGTAGGTTGGTTTAAACCATTTATGGTCGGATAAATCGGCGTGAGGCTTTCCGCCAAACCGCTGCTCTCTGCATCGCGGATTTTAGGGTGAATCATCTCGTCGCCATGAAACCCGTGCTTGATTTCGCCCACGGCGCGGATGCGCTTGCCGACCGCCATCTGTTTCTGGTTGCTGGCATAAAAGTGGATAAAGCGCAGAAAAAGGACGCTGCCGGAACCGTCGGCGATTTGGACAATCAGCTGCTTGCGCGGCTTAAATGTCACTTCCTGATGAATGACTTCGCCCTCAACCTGACACGGCACGCCGATTGGTGCATCCTTAATCGGCATGATGTGCGTCTCATCCTCATAACGCAACGGCAGGTGCAACACCAAATCCCATGCGGTATGGAGGTTGAGTTTCTCGAGCTTCTTAGCGGAAACATCGGTAATTTTGAGCTGTTTTTGGGTTTCGGGCGTCATCTTAAAAGGCAGCTGATTTAAAGTTTGCTGTATTTTATCCGAAAACAAAAAGGCCGTCTGAACGCAATGTTTCAGACGGCCTTCAAAGCTGAATACTTGAAACAAATGAATATTTGAAAATACGCCGGCTATCGAATCAACTTCAGCCATTGTTAGAAAACAGCTTTCAAAAAAGAAGGATGTTCAATCCATACTTTTATCAGGAATTTGGCCAATAATGTTCACATACCAAATAATGATCCATTCGCTCTAGAAATGCCAATCCAATTTCAATTTGACTGTCCGCGGTTCGCCATAGAAATTGTTTTGACCTCGCGTACGGTTGTAGTTGTTTTCAAAATACGTCCTGTCAGCCAGGTTCGTTCCGATCAGGCTGATTCTGCCGTGTTTGTGAAAGTCATATTGAACAAAGCCATCTATAAGTCCGTAGCCTCCTTGGCGAATATTGTAAAGGCTACTTGTGCGACTTTGCGCGGATATTCCACCACCCAAGGTCAACTTAGTTTGAGGCAAGCGGTAGCTTGTACCGAGGCGGAACATATGTACCGGCGTGAAGTTACTGAAGTTATATGGGTCGGCAGTCGTGTTTTTCTCCAACCGCTCCGCATTGACTTCTGCAGCATTTTTATACTTACTTTTGTTATATGTGTAGCCAACAAAAATACGCCAGTTTTCCGACAATTCGCCAGCCAATTCAAGTTCTGCACCGCTGCTCTTAACCTTACCCACAGGTTTGGCGATGGTTTGGAATGAACCTCCGTTACGACTAGTATCGGGAACAAATCCGAAATCGACAACGGTTCGGTTTTTCTGCTGTAAAACAAATAAGGCAAGCGAAGCATTCAGACGGCCTTGCAAGAACGACCCTTTCCAACCTATTTCATAGTTAGTCCCGATGAGTGGTGGAAGAACGGATTTGCTGGTTACATCAACGTTATCCTGTTGTTTAAAAATCTTAGTATAGCTGGCATACAAGCTTTGTTGCGGTGTCAGGTCGTAGGTAATGCCTGCATATGGCGTGAACCTATGACTTTGCATTTTTGAGGTGTAGTGTTCTTTGTCGATTTTGTTACTGCTCTCAGTTTGAAATGCCGTAGCAGGCTGGCCATAGCGTACAGGCATTTCTTTGGCTTGTGTGGTTTCATAGCGCGTATAGTGCATACCGCCCAAGAGATGCAGACGGTTGGTTGCATTAAAGCGGGTACTGACAGTCAAAGAATGTGTTTTATTCGTGTTAAGGTATTTCGAATAATTGTATAACGCCGGAACATGATCATCTGCAACCTGAACAGTTTTCCACAGCGGCGTTTTCAGATATTGGTTTGCCCATTTCAAATTTCCCTCTTCATCCCGCTCCTGTATTTTGTTTCCATTTGCATCCAATTCGTAAACAGGATCTTGCACCATTACGCGCTCACCATTGTCGTTGACTGTCCAGACAGGCTTACCCTCTGCATCCAAACGAGGAGTATATTTGGTCACATGCGCGCCACTGCATTCCGGCACATAGATCTTGTTATTACCTTTTTCGTTATAAATATGCCAATCTGGTTCGACAATACCTTTTTCTAAAGGATTACGCTCCGGACCATCGGGATGAATGCCGCAACTGCCTGCACCTGCATAACCTTGAGGACGGACAAAATAACGGTTTTGATATATTTCCGTATAAGCAGAACGAATTTTTTCATTGTTATACGCATAACCGACAAAGAAATCATGTTCACGCCCAAGCAGGCGGTAATTACCTGTCAGATCCAGCTTAAAGCCCCATTGCACATCGTGTTTGGTATAGTGCAACGGCATGAAGTTGTAACGGCGGTTGTATGTGTGGCGAAGATTGTATGCTGAGTCGTATAGACGGTTGGGAAACAGGCCTTCTGCATTGTTAATAATTCCTTGCTTTGCAAGCTCCTTATCAATAAACTCTTTTTTATCTACTTCTACACCCGGATCCTGCCAGTCGTTGCATAGGAAATCCAAACCAATGTCCTGCATACATTGATCGAAACCTGCCCGACGTGCTGCCGCCCTTTGGGAGCGATATTGTTCAAAAGCAGATGAATCGAAATGATGGGCAACATAATCTGCTTTTTTCTCTTCATATGTTTTCGTGACGCCATCACGATATTCTTTTAATTTTGCCAACGCCTTGTCTTTAGGCTCAAAAGGAATAACCTCTCCCTTTTCGGTTAAGAAACCCGTTGCCTCAGATGCTGAAATACCTGCCGCGTGTTCGTTTTTCAGAAAAAATTGTCCGACTTTGGCATCTGAATCGTTACGCGTATAAGAAATTTCGGCATTAAGTTGCCATCCATTGTCAAAGACATGTTTGAAACCGGAAAAAATATTGTATTTATCAGCATTCAGGCGTGACCATGAGGTTTCACCCAAATAAGTTTTACGTGGCAATTTCAAAGGATTGTTACAGGCAGGACTGGAGCTGAAGGCCGCAGTTTTTTGATCCTCACAAGGTAAAATCACGCCGGCAAAATCGGGAATATCTTTATTCTTCTGATAAGTACCACCCAAAGTCAGCATACTGTTATCACTCAAATCAGTATCGATCACGCCATAAACCATGTCTTTCTTGTTCCATACACCCTCTTTAAAAGAGCGGTGGTCCTCATGAACACCAACCAGCCTACCGCGTACCGTATGTTCATTATTCAAGCTTCCAGATACATCCAAAGCCAAACGCTTGCTGCCCCTATGGTCAGTACTGATTTCACCTGTATGCTTAAACAGAGCTGTTGGCCGCTTACGGATTAAATTAATGGTTCCACCCGGTTCGGAATTAGACTGAGTAAGACCGGTTGCACCTCTGACAACCTCAATGTGATCATAAACAGCCAGGTCTGTACTGGGTGAGACATCGATTTTTGCCGTATAGCCCGAACGTCCAGACACATTAGTAGTAATACCGTCTTCACCAATCTGATCAACATAGAAACCACGAGACAAAAAACGAGTTTGTAGGCCCGAATCACGAACCACGTTGATTCCCGTAGTGTTTTTCATTGCATCTTCTAAAGAATATATTGCTTTATCATCTAGCTGCCGACGCGTCATTACGCTCACCGACTGCGGCGTATCCTTGCCTGAAATACGCAACCCAGTCGCCGTTGCCATCGTTCCGATTGTATAAGACTGACTGCGCTCGGTATTCCTTTGTGCCTGCCGTTTGCCACTGACCTTGACCGTATCCATATCTACATGTTCCACTTCTTGATGTCCCGTATCTGCAAAAACAGTTTGGCAAGGCAGCACCAATAACAAACAAATTGTTTTCATTTGAAAATCAGGTTTCACAACTATTTCCTTAATTAATAGAATCTACTTACTGGATAAAATTCTAATTCATTGATTTTAAATGGTATACAAACCTATAAAATTAAAAATATTATCGTAATGATAAGCGATATCATTATATACTTATTACATTAATATATGAACTTTTTTTATTATAGATTTTTCTTATATCCTAATTTTCAAATAAAAAAAGGCCGTCTGAACACAATGTTTCAGACGGCCTTAATTTAGGTATAACGCGATTAAGCGTTAGCTCCCTGTTGCTCTTGGTAGATTGCTTCGAAGTTGATCGGAGCAAGCAGTACAGGTGGGAAGCCGGCGCGGGTTACGCTGTTGGAAATGGCTTCGCGTGCATAAGGGAACAGGATGTTCGGACAAGCAACGCCCAACAGCAGTTGTACGTCTTCTTCAGGAATGTTTTCCAGACGGAAGATGCCGCTTTGGGTAACTTCGTTCAAGAACATGGTGCGCTCTTCGTTCAGTTTGGCAGTCACGGTCACGGTAACGTCAACGCTGTAGAAACCGTCTTCCAGTTTGGTGTTGCCGGTAGAAACGCGCATATCCACTTCAGGCTCGCCTTGTTCCAAGAAGATTTGTGGTGCGTGAGGCACTTCCAAAGACAAGTCTTTTACATACAGACGCTCAACGCTGAATACGGGTTGCAATTCTTCGCTCATTTTATTTTCCTAAGTTAAGGGTTAAGGATTCAGTAATTCGTCCAACTTGCCTTCCTGCTGCAAGCGGTACAAATCGGTAAAGCCACCGACATGGGTGTCGCCGATAAAAATCTGCGGCACGCTGCGCTGGCCGGAAAGCTGCTGCATTTCGGCAAAAACTTCCGGATTGCCATCGATGCGGATTTCGTTGATTTCTTTCACACCCACCGCCTGCAACAGCCTTTTCGCCATGGTGCAGTACGGGCAATATGGACCGGTATAAACAGTAACGGTTTGCATGATTTCTTCCAAAATACCAATGTTCATGACTATATGGGCATAGGTGCTATTTTACAAGTGTTCCCGCCGTACGGTTGTAAAAAACATTCGGACGGCCTCTTGGCCATAAACATTTGTGCAGATGCGGAAAAACCATAATTAAAGTATGATAAGCGCTTTCGCAGAATGACTTTTGCCATTTGTTTTTTGGAGAAGAACACATCGCAAAAATTTTTCTATTCAAAATCAGGTATCCCCATGCTTTCAGGAATCCCCATCCCCAAGGACGCCGTGCGTCCGCCCGAAACTGTCCTCGTCAACATCACGCCGCAAGAAACGCGTGTGGCCGTTTTGGAAGAGAACAATATCTGCGAGCTGCACATCGAGCGCAACAGCGGCCATAGCTTGGTCGGCAATATTTATTTAGGCGTCGTCAAACGCGTCCTTCCCGGCATGCAAAGCGCGTTCATCGATATCGGCTTGGAGCGCGCCGCGTTTTTGCATATCGTCGACGTCCTCGAACAACGCCGCAATCCGGATGAAACCCAACGCATCGAACATATGCTCTTTGAAGGCCAGTCTGTCTTGGTTCAGGTCATCAAAGACCCCATCAATACCAAAGGCGCGCGCCTGTCCACCCAAATCTCACTGGCCGGCCGTTTCCTCGTCCATCTTCCGCAAGAAGACCATATCGGCATTTCTCAACGCATTGAAGACGATGCCGAACGCAGCAGTTTGAGGGAGCGCCTCAACAACCTGCTGCCCGAAAACGCCTGCCACGGCTACATCATTCGCACCAACGCTGAAAACGCCTCCGATGACCAACTGCAATCAGACATCAACTACCTGACTAAAGTGTGGGAACACATTCAAAAACAGGCAAAAATCCAGCCGCCCGAAACCCTGCTCTATCAAGATTTGCCTTTGAGCCTGCGCGTTTTGCGCGATATGTTCAGCCTCGATACACATAAAATCCTGGTTGACTCCACGGAAAACCACCGCCGCATGACCCAGTTTGCCGAACAATACGTTCAAGGCGCGTTGGGCAGGATCGAGCTGTTCAAAGGTGAACGCCCCCTATTTGAAACCCACAACATCGAGCAGGAAATCGCCCGCGCCCTGCAACCGCGCGTCAACCTCAACTTCGGCAGCTACCTCATCATCGAGTCCACCGAAGCCATGACCACCATCGATGTCAACACCGGCGGCTTTGTCGGCGCACGCAATTTTGATGAAACCATCTTCCGCACCAACCTCGAAGCCTGCCACACCATCGCCCGCGAACTTCGCCTGCGCAATCTCGGCGGCATCATCATCATCGACTTCATCGATATGGCGCAGGAAATCCACCGCGAAGCCGTCCTGCAAGAGCTTGCCAAAGCCCTGAGTTTCGACCGCACCCGCGTCACCCTCAACGGCTTTACCAGTCTGGGCCTTGTCGAACTGACCCGCAAACGTTCGCGTGAAAACTTAAGCCAAATCCTCTGCGAACCCTGCCCTTCCTGCCAAGGCCGAGGCCGTCTGAAAACGCCGCAAACCGTGTGCTACGAAATCCAACGCGAAATCGTCCGCGAAGCGCGCCGCTACGATGTCCAAGCCTTCCGCATTTTGGCCGCTCCGAATGTCATCGACTTGTTCCTAGACGAAGAATCACAATCGCTGGCGATGTTGATAGACTTTATCGGCAAGCCGATTTCTCTGGCAGTCGAAACCGCCTACACGCAGGAACAATACGATATTGTGTTGCTGTAAAGATAAAAGGCCGTCTGAAAACTTTTCAGACGGCCTTCTTGTTTGAGTAAATAAAGATTACGGTTTCACTACTTTACCGTTGATTTTGACGGAAGTCAGTTTCAGGTTGTAGGTTTTGCCGTCATCGGTATAGCTGATTTGCGCAGGGATATTGTCGATATCGGAAGCAAAAGAGTAAGTAACGGTATCGTCGCCGCGGCGGACGCGATATTTGCTCACAGGCGTTGTACCGCCGTTCAGTTTATAGCTTTCGCTGCCGATTTTGTTCATGCTGCCGACGGTGTACAGTTTTTTACCGTTGGTAATTTTCAAACCTGACGGCAGGCGCACGTCATTGGCGGCCAGTTGCCATGCCAAAGTAAACAAGTCCATGGCTGGGCCGGATTTTTCGGTTTTCAAATCACCTGCTTTGCCGTAAGTGATGTTGCCGCCGGAGAATTTGGCCTCGGCATACAATTTACCGCCGCGTACATCTTTGTAGTAAGACGGATTCAAGGTCGTGCCGTTGATGCTGCCGCCAGATTCAAAGCGGATATTGTAAAGCGGTACTTTGATGGTAGAGACGATTTTGTATTGGTTGCCGCTGCGTGTAAAGGTCATGGTCGCAGGAATACCGTAGCTGCCTGAGTATTGCAAAACGGCAGATTGCGGCAATTCAGCGGCTTGTGCGCCGATGGAGACAGTGAGCAGGGAAAGTGTCAGCAGGGTTGTTTTAATCGGATTCATGATGTTTTCCTTGTGTGTATCGTGTTTTATTAAGCCAACAGGCTTTGACCGGCGGCATTGCGTTGTGCATTCAAAACGCGGTTGCCTTCGATTTTCAGACGACCTACAACGAAATCAGCAACGGCTTGCGGAAACAGCTGGTGTTCAACCGTCAGCACGCGTGCAGCAACGTCGGCGGCGGTATCGCCGTCCAAAATCGGCACAATGCCTTGTGAAATAATCGGGCCGCAATCCAGCTCGGGGGTCACGAAATGGATGGTGCAGCCAGCTACTCGGCAACCTGCTTCCAATGCGCGTTCGTGGGTATGCAAACCGGTGAAAGAAGGCAGGATGGACGGATGGATGTTGATCAGGCGGTTTTCATAATGCGCGCAGAATTCGGGGGTCAAAATGCGCATGAAGCCCGCCAATACAACCAAATCCGGCTGATAGGCATCGATTTTTTCCATCATGGCCTGATCAAATGCCAAACGCGAGTCGAAGTTTTTATGGTTCAAACTGTCGGTGGCAATACCGCGCTCTGCCGCCCATGCCAATCCGGCTGCGGTCTCGCTGTTACTCAATACGGCTGCAATGTTGGCATCGGAAATATTGGCATTCACAATCGCCTGCATATTGCTGCCACGTCCGGAAATAAGGATGACGATATTTTTCATCATAATTCCTTGTTTGTTTGGAACAAAGGCCGTCTGAAACGGAATTTTTTCAGACGGCCTTTTATCCGTTGTTTAAGGGCGTAAGCCTTGATTCGGATTATTGAACTTTTTGTACGTCAACTTGTACTGGTTGTTGTGCGGCAGCATCAGGCGCGCCGACTTTAACCAGTTTCACGTCGAATACCAAAGTAGCGTTCGGGCCGATTTTATCGCCGGCGCCAACTTCGCGGTAAGCCAGTTTGGCCGGGATGTAGAATGTTGCTTCGCCGCCTTCTTTCAAGAGTTGGATACCTTCAGTCCAACCTGGAATCACTTGGCTTACAGGGAAGCTTACTGGGCCACCGTTGGCTTTGCTGCTGTCAAATACGGTACCATCAATCAGACGGCCTTCATATTCAACGGTAACCATATCGTCTTTAGTCGGTTTTTTACCTTCGCCTTCTTTGGTAATTTTGTATTGCAGACCGGAAGCGCTAGTTTTCACGCCTTCTTTAGTCGCGTTTTCTTTCAAGAACGCTTCGCCTTTTTCCAAGTTTACTTTGGCATCTTCAGCACGTTTGGCAGTAGCTTTTTCTTGTTGCTCTTGCAGGAATTTCATCATCACTTCCTGAGCTTGGGCTTCAGTCATTTTGACTTCTTTGCCTTCAAACATGGCTTCCATGGCTTCGGTGAAGACTTTCAAATCGATTTCTGTGCCTTGGTCTTTCATTTGTTTCAATGAACGGCCGATGTCCACACCCATTGCGTAGCTGGCTTGTTGGGCAGTAGAACCGATGGCAGAAGCATCTGCAGTCGCATTTGAAGCTGCGGAAGCAGCAGGAGCGTCTTTAGCGGCAGTGTCTTTTTGGTTGCAAGCAGTCAGTGCTAACAAAGCAGACAAAGCCAATGCGCTGAATTTGAAAGTTTTGTTCATGATTATGTCTTTTCCGGAAAGGTCAAAAAAGGGGATTATAGCTGAGTTTGATTGAAATGGAATCAAGGTGGATTAAAATTTGTAAAGGCTCTTATCAAAAACATCAAGGCCGTCTGAAAACAGGTTTCAGACGGCCTACTCTTAGCTATTGGTCAAACGATTAATACCAGCCGCGCAGTTTCATTGCCTTTTCAACACGACGGATACTCATCATGTAAGAAGCGGTACGCAGGTCGACATCGTATTCTTGAGCCAAGTTCCAAATATCGCGGAACGCACGGCGCAGGACAACGGTTTCTTTCTCTTGAACTTCGTCAAACTCCCAGTAGTAGCCTTGCAGGTTTTGTACCCATTCAAAATAGGATACCACCACGCCACCGCAGTTTGCCAAAATATCAGGAACAACCAATACGCCATTTTGACGCAGGATAATGTCTGCTTCAGGAGTAGTCGGACCGTTTGCACCTTCAACCACGATTTTCGCACGGACTTTACCGGCGTTTTCAGAAGTCAGTTGGTTTTCCAGCGCGCAAGGGGCGAGTACGTCCACTTCCAAAGCCAAAAGTTCGGCATTGCTGATTTCTTTGCCGTAGCCGGCTTCGTTGGTGATGAAACCTTTGGTTTGGAATTCTTTGATGATTGCTTCCATATCTAAGCCGTTTTCGTTGTAAATGGCAACGTCAACAGTAGATACGGCAACGATTTTCGCACCGGCTTTGTGTGCATAGTAACCGGTGTGGTAGCCCACATTACCGAAACCTTGAATGGCGTAAGTGGCACCCTTCACGTCTTTGCCCAGTTTTTCCAAAGCTTGGACGGCGGCGAAGTTTACGCCGTAACCAGTGGCCTCAGTACGCGCCAAGGAACCGCCAAACTCAACCGGTTTGCCGGTAAATACGCCCGGTGCGGAATGTTTCACCACGTTTTCATAGGCATCAACCATCCAAGACATGATTTTGCCGTTGGTGTTCACATCGGGGGCGGGAATATCGATTTTCTCGCCGATCAACGGAGAAATAGCTTCGGAATAAGCGCGGGCTATGCGTTCCAACTCCGCTTCAGAATAATTGCGCGGATCCAAAGTAATACCGCCTTTACCACCGCCGTAAGGAATGCCGGCCACGCAGCATTTGATGGTCATCCAGATAGACAGGGCTTTAACCTCGTCCATATTCACATGAGGATGGAAACGCACGCCGCCTTTGTAAGGGCCGACGGCATTATTGTGTTGTGAACGGTAGCCGGTGAAGTTTTCTACTGTACCGTTGTCGAGTTTGACAGGGAAGTTTACTTCCAAAACACGTTGTGGCTTTTTCAAGATTTCAAATACTGCCGGGTCGGCATTCAGGCGATCGCAGGCAATTTTTACTTGTTTTTGTGCAATTTCAAACGGATTCAGCGTTTCTTTTACAGCAGATGCGGACATGTATTTTTCCTTTTCATACATATGATTAGACGAGAGCCATACACGTTACTATATACAAAAACGGACAAAAATGTAATAGCGTGTAGTCGATAAAAAGCAAATCTATTCATTTATATATAAATTTAGTTTGAGGCCGTCTGAAAATATCGGCACACTAGCCGGAAATTTTTCAGACGGCCTAGTATAGATGCTCATCAAATCATTCAAAAAAACACACAAACCCTTTGTTTTTTAATGCCTACCAAACCACCCTTTTTGTTGACAAAAATCCCTTCCACATTCCCAATAGACTGACAGCCTTACGCCAGCAAAATTGTTAACAATTTAAACAAATATCCTTTTAAAGAATCAGCAAAACATCGGCAAATCAAGCAAACAATGTTAAAATAACCGCTTAAATAATATGACAGAAAGCTACTCAATGACCACTGCTGCTTTAGAACACGTTCAAGCCGTTGCCTTTGATTTGGACGGTACCTTATGTGATTCCGTTCCCGATTTGGCCGCAGCAGCCCAAGCCATGTGTGCGCACTTGGGTTTACCTGTTTTACCCACCCAAACGGTTGAAAGTTATGTCGGCGACGGCATTAGCAAGTTGGTTCATCGCGTCATTACCCATGATCGTGAAAAAGAAGCCGATCCTGAAATCTGGGAAAAAGGCTTTGTGTTCTTTATGAAATATTATCGTGAGCACTTGAGCGACTTTACCCGCCCCTACCCTGAAACCGAAGCCGGTCTCGGCCTGCTCAAGTCCTTGGGTATTCCATTGGTTGTCATTACCAACAAAAATGAAATTCTGGCAGCCGAGCTGCTGAAACAGCTTAATCTCGACGGCTACTTCAGCCTGGTTCTCGGCGGCGACAGCCTGACTGAGAAAAAACCCAGCCCATTGCCGCTTCAACATGCGGCCGAAGTTTTGGGCATCGACGTTGCCAATATGCTGATGGTGGGCGATTCTAAAAATGACATTCTTGCCGCCAAAGCGGCCGCTTGCTTCAGCGTCGGTGTAACATTCGGCTATGGCGACATGACCTTGCTCTCTCAAGACAAAGCGACCAAACCTGATTTGTTGATTCGCGCCCTGCCTGAAATCTACGAAAATCTGCAACCGCAAAAAAACAAAGACGAAGAATGATTCGGCTTTATTTTCAGACGGCCTTTTCGGTGCTTTCACCTAATCAGGCCGTCTGAAATGTAATTCAATGTAGTTAAAATCCCTCCCCCTCCATATCCCCATGAAACCTCCCAAAACCTTACGCGCCCGCGCCTTGGATATTCTTTCCCGTCAGGAAGTCAGCCGTGTCGGCTTGAAACGCAAACTGGCCCCACACGCTGAAAGCGAAGAAGAATTGGAAAAGGTTTTAGACGAATTTGCCGAACGAAATTGGCAATCCGACCAACGTTACGCAGAAGCCTATATTTACAGCAAAAGCAACCGTTACGGCACGCTCCGCCTCAAGCAAGCTTTGGCACAACAAGGTATCGATGCAGACGACTGTCGGGAGTTCCTACCCGATAGGGAGGACGAGCTGCAAACCGCCATTTCCGTCTTGCGTAAAAAATTCAAGCAAGAAGCTCAAGATTTGAAAGAAAAACAAAAACAGGCGCGTTTTCTTGCCTATCGCGGCTTTGGTGCCGACACCATTCAGACGGCCTTAAAAACCGCGTGGAATGAAGACGAAGACTTCTATCAATAATCATTCCCACTTGAATCTTTGCTTCTATCGGCGTACCCTTACGTTTTTATTCAATAATTCAATCAGAGCTTCATCATGTCCGACAAACCGCACGATACACCAAATCCCCTACTCGAAGACGAACGCAAAAATCCTGTTTACCGCTTGGGTCAGGCAGTAGCCGGATTCATGTTGCTGGTTTGGGCCGGCGTTTTGGCCTTGGTCTTCTTCTTGGTTTTCCGTTTTTGGTTGAATTAAACCCAATCCAATTACAAAAAAGCCATAAACCCTCTTAAAAAGAAGCCAACAGCTTTTATTTGCAAACATCAAAAAGGCCGTCTGAAAACACTTTCAGACGGCCTTTGCTTATAACGAGATTATCCTCGAATCACTTTGCGGATATTCGGATTGGCATGCATTGCATGAATAATCTGATTAACCTGATCCAAGTCTTTGACTTTAATTGTGAATTTAAATTCCACAAAACCTTCCGTTCCTGCTTGCGCTTTGGTTGGCGTATCGACAGATTCGATATCTGCACCGGAATTGGAAATCGCTTGCGCCATTGAGGCCAACAAACCATGCGCATCTTCGGATTTAACGTTGAGGATAGTGCGGTACGTTTGATTGCGCAAACTGTCCCAACCCGCATCCAGTTGCTCTTCCGGATCGGCTTTGACCAAAGTTTGACAGGTATCTCGGTGGATAATCATACCCTTGTCTTTGACCAATAATGCGCGGATCGCATCGCCTGGAATCGGATGGCAACATTCGGCAAAATGAATCCGGCCGGTTTCCTGATCGTTGACTTTGATCGGGCTGAGTTTGACCGCGCTGCCAAAATGTTGGCCTGCCAACTCGGCAATGTGCATGGCAACGTGTACCGGCAAAGTATGCCCCATACCGACATTGTAGAGGACCTCTTCAAACGAGGTTTGTTTGGTATTCAAATCGGCAAGGTATTTTTCTTTGAGGTCGTCTGAAAGCAGGATATCTTTAGGCAACAGGCTGGATAAAGCTTTTTGCAGCAAGTTTTCACCCAAAACAACGGCATCGTGACGATTCAGATTTTTAATGTATTGGCGGATGGCGCTGCGCGCACGGCTGGAAACGGCAAAATTCAACCATGCCACATTGGGCTTGGCATGTTCGGAAGTAATGATTTCGACCGTATCACCGGTTTTCAGCTTAGTGCGCAACGGCATCATGACATTATTAATGCGCGCGGCAACGGTTTTATGGCCGATATTGGTGTGAACAGCATAGGCAAAGTCAATCGGCGTTGCCCCTTTAGGCAAGGTAAGGATATCGCCTTTCGGGGTAACGATATAGACTTCGTTGGGGAACAAATCGACTTTGACATGCTCCAGAAACTCGATGGCATTTGAGCTGCTGGCTTGCAGGTCAAGAATATTTTTCATCCACCGGTTCATATGGAGGACGGCTTGGTCCGGAGTGTTTTCACCGGATTTATAAATCCAATGACCGGCAATACCACCCTCAGCCACAGCGTCCATTTCACGCGTACGGATTTGCACTTCGATCGGCAAACCGTAAGGGCCGACCAAGGTCGTGTGTAGGCTTTGGTAGCCGTTGCTTTTCGGAATGGCGATATAGTCTTTAAAACGACCGGGCTTTGGGTGGTATAAATTATGCAATGCACCCAACGCGGCATAACAGGCAGGAATATTGTTTACAATGACCCGAAAGCCGTAGATATCCATTACTTCGGCAAAACGCAGCTTTTTAGCCAGCATTTTTTGATGGATGCTGTATAAGTTTTTCTCGCGGCCTTTGATTTTGGCTTCAATATTGACACCAACCAAACGCTGACCAAATGCACGCAACACTTTGCCGACAACATCGCGGCGATTTTTGCGGCTGTTGTCCATGGCTTTTTTCAGGGTTTCGTAGCGTCTTGGGTGGAGGTTTTGGAACGATAGGTCTTGAAGCTCTTGATACGCATTGTTCAGACCAATGCGGTTGGCGATTTGAGCATAGATTTCGAGGGTTTCTTTGGCGATGCGGCGGCGTTTTTCCGGACGCATAGAGCCAAGGGTACGCATATTGTGCAATCGGTCGGCAAGTTTGACGACGATGACGCGCACGTCTTTAGTCATGGCTAGGATAAGCTTACGGAAACTTTCCGCCTGATGCTCAGCATGATCTTCAAATTTGAGTTTTTCCAGTTTGGAGAGGCCGTCTACCATTTCGGCAATGGTATCGCCGAATTCTGCCGCCATTTCGACTTTGGTTACGCCCGTATCTTCCAATACATCATGCATAACGCCCGCGCAGAGGCCTTGAACATCCATGTGCCAAATCGCAAGCTGCGTGGCAACGGCAAGGGGATGGGTAATGTAGGGCTCGCCGCTTTTACGGGTTTGTCCGTCATGGGCGTGGAAAGCGTAGGCAACGGCTCTTTCAAGCTCGGCCTGCTCATTGGTATTGAGATAGGATGCGGTGCGAAACAGAAGCTCGCGCGCTTCTGCTGTCAACGGGTCATAGGGAGCGGTAGGCAGTGGGGCTGGCATTTTCAGACGGCCTTTTATGGCTATTTTTTTAAGCCGTCAGACTGTATCGGTTGTGATATCGCACCGATACAGTCCGCGCGGCGGTTTTATCGGTTTGCCGGTTGGTTTATTTATTGCGGGTCAGCAGCTCGGTTCCGATTTGTCCGGCTGCGATTTCGCGCAGGGCGGTTACGGTTGGTTTGTTGTTGCGGATGTCGTCAACCAAAGGCGTGTTGCCGTTTTCCAGTTGACGTGCGCGACGGGCGGCAACGAGGGTAAGGTCGAAGTGGTTAGGGATTTTACCTGTGCAGTCTTCAGTAGTAATACGGGCCATGTTTGCTTGCTTTCTTTCTATGTTTCAAATAAACGGTTATTTTCGCTGTTTTTTACGAATTTTCCAACAGGTTTGAGATAAATCCCTGCTGGGCGGATTTTTTCAGACGGCCTGCTTTAATAATGTGGAACAAATCGGCTTCGGCACGATCCAAATCGTCATTCACGACAACGTAATCGAACAAAACGGATTGCTCAATCTCATGACGGGCTTTTGAAAGGCGTGTTTGAATAACTTCTTCGCTATCTGTACCACGGCCGATCAAACGTTGTGCCAATACTTCAAAGGAAGGCGGCAGGATAAAAATGCTGCTGGCTTCAGGCAACGATTTACGCACTTGCGCCGCACCTTGCACATCGATTTCCAAAATTACGTCATAGCCCTCTTCGCTCAGCGAATTTACGCCGGCAATGCTGGTGCCGTAGTAGTTGCCGAACACATTGGCGTGTTCCAAAAAGGCTCTTTGCTCAATCAGTGATTCAAACTCTTCTTTGGGAACAAAGTGGTAATGCACACCATGTTCCTCACCCTCTCGCGGCTGGCGCGTGGTATGAGAAATGGAAACACGGATGTCGTCATGATTTTTCAACAGGCGTGACACCAAGGTCGTTTTACCTGTGCCGGAAGCGGCAGAAATGATGTAAATATTACCTTTTTTATGATTTTGCATGGTGGTTCAGCCGATGGTATGTATCTGTAAATTATAACACAACACAATGTTTCTCGGAATTTCAGACGGCATGTTGCAAAATTTGGCTATTGTATCGATTAATTTGGCAAGTCCGCATATGACCGCTACAATATCGTGTTAAAAACTTTTTGATTTCGGAATGTCGAGATGTTGATTCATCCTGAAGTAATGGGCGTAGAGGCTTTGGCGGACAAAATCCGTAAAATTGAAAACTGGCCTCAAAAAGGGATTTTGTTTCATGACATTACTCCCGTTTTGCAAAGCGCAGAATATTTCCGCCTGCTGGTCGATTTACTGGTTTACCGCTATATGGGGCAAAAAGTTGATGTCGTTGCGGGCTTGGATGCGCGCGGCTTCATCATTGGCGCGGCTTTGGCCTATCAGCTGAACGTCGGCTTTGTCCCCATCCGCAAAAAAGGCAAACTACCGTTTGATACGGTTTCTCAAAGTTACGCTTTAGAATATGGCGAAGCAACGGTAGAAATCCATACCGACGCCATCAAGCCGGGTGCACGCGTTTTGTTGGTAGATGATTTAGTGGCAACCGGCGGCACAATGCTGGCAGGTGTCGAACTGATCCGCAAACTGGGCGGTGAAGTAATCGAAGCGGCTGCCATTTTGGAATTTACCGATTTGGACGGCGGCAAAAAAATCCGTGAAAGCGGCGCGCCGTTATTTACCCTGTGCCAAAACAAAGGCTGTATGTAACACACAAAAAACCGCAAGCTGATCAGCCTGCGGTTTTTTATGATCAAAACTATTCGAGAACGTATCCGTCTGTATCCCAAAAGGTTTTTTTCACCAACTGGTCGTCTTTATAAACCAACTCGGATTTCTTCGCACCATCATCATACCAATCCAAAATAATGCCGCTGCGTTTGCCGTTGCGAATACTCAATTCAGACACAACGCGGCCATTTTCATCCCAACTAATGATCTCCGTCGGTTTGTCATTGCTCATCATCATTTCGGTTTTCGGGCTGCCGTCTGAATACCATTGTTTCCAATGACCATTGGCTTTATCATGCTTAAACTGAATTTCGCTTTCTTTCACACCATTTCGGTAATAGCGAGAACCCACGCCCTCACTCAGGCCATTTTGATAAGGCATCACCGCAGATTTTTTGCCGTTTGGATACCAGTTGACCCATTCGCCATGCGGTTTTCCGTTGCGATAGCTGCCAACCATCTTTTTCTGACCGTTGAAATGCCACAGGGTCAGCGTACCATTATCCAACGCCGGCACAAAAACCTTAATCTGACCGGCAGGTACTTCATAAGGATCAGAATATTTTTTCATCGATGGATAGTAAAAATCCTGTACCTGAGCCTTGCCTGCCTCAATCTTGTATTGTCGGACATAAGCAACCGAAGGCATGGTCGCCGTCAGTTTACCGTTTTGATTGAAATAAACGGTATGTTGCTGGGCAAAGGCAGAAACGGGCATACTGAACAAAGCAGCAGCCACCAGGCCTGATTTTAAATAATTATTCATAATATGGAGTTTGGCAGTATATGTTCTACAAAAAGTCAGTAATAAAAATCCACTGACATTAGAAACTATGACGAATATTATAAGCTATAGTTTCAAAGCCTGCTTGGATTTCATATTCGGCATACCATAGGTATTTGTATTTTCTTAAAACATTAAAGATTATACAGAATAAAGGCCGTCTGAAACTTTTTTCAGACAGCCTTTGTTTTATTCATATCAAAATAAACTACTCTTCACCCAATAATTGCTCACGGGTCAATAAGAATACAAACCCATCGCCACCGCTGGTTTCCAACCAAGTAAACGGCAATTCGGGATAAGCCGCTTCCAATACTTCACGGTTATGACCGATTTCAACCAACAATACACCTTTCGGATTCAAATATTTCGCAGCCTGCAAAATGATTTGGCGTGTAGCATCCAAACCATCTTCTCCGCTACCCAAAGCCAATTCCGGCTCATGTAGGTATTCATCAGGCAGCGCTTCTACAGATTCCGCATCGACATAAGGCGGATTGGAAACAATCAAGTCGTAGGTTTCATCCAGACCTTCAAACAAATCGGTATGCACCAAGCTGATACGGTCTTCCAAACCATAATCTTCGATATTGATGGCGGCTACTTCCAGCGCATCCAAGCTTAAATCAACGGCATCAATTTGTGCATCGGGATAGTGATGCGCCATTTGAATGGCCAAACAGCCGCTACCGGTACACAAATCCAAAGCTCGATGCACCAACTCATCATGTTCAATCCAAGGACGGATACCGTCGCCCAGCAATTCATAAATGAAAGAACGAGGCACGATAACACGCTCATCGACATAAAAATCAAACTCACCCTGCCATGCCTGATGCGTCAGATACGCGGCAGGAATATGCTCAACTGCGCGACGTTCGATAATCGACAGCACTTCCTCCTTCTCACTTTGCAACAATTTGGCATCCAAATAAGGCTCCAACATATCCAAAGGCAGGTTCAAAGTATGCAAAATCAGATAGGCTGCCTCGTCATGGGCATTATCACTTCCGTGTCCGAAAAACAGTCCGGCATCATTAAAACGGCTGACGGCGAAACGCAATAAATCGCGAACAGTGGTCAGCTCTTGAGCAGCTTGGTTGAACATAATGTTTTGTCTTGTCGATTTAAGAATGTTGAAATTATAACAGAAAGGCCGTCTGAAAACTTTTCAGACGGCCTTCGATTTAATTCAGCTTAAGATTATTTATCGCGGCTGAATACGATTTTGGTAGCTTGGATAGCAACGCAGACAGCACCACCGATGAAGATCAAGTCAGCAGCGGTACGAACCCAACGCAGGGTATCCAGGATTTCCATTTGCAGGAATTCTTCGCTACGTGCATACCACAGACCATGAGTGATAGAAGCGTAAGCTTGGATCACGCCGACCGGCAACAGGCTGATGGCAATCATACCGACCAGACCGCCGTTCAGCAGCCAGAAGCCCCAAGTCATCAGTTTGTCATCAAATTGAGCATTAGGTTTCAGGTAGCGTGCAACCAGCAATACAAAACCCAGAGCCAAGAAACCATACACACCGAACAGAGCCGCGTGAGCGTGAACTGCAGTAGTGTTCAGACCTTGGATGTAGAACAGGGAAATCGGCGGGTTAATCAGGAAGCCGAATACGCCAGCACCGATCATGTTCCAGAAGGCAACTGCTACGAAGCACATCAGAGGCCAACGCAGACGTTTCGCCCAGTCAGACAGGTGTTGGTAAGACCAGTGTTCGTAAGCTTCACGACCCAGCAGAATCAAAGGTACAACTTCCAAAGCGGAGAAACATGCACCGATTGCCATAGAGGCAGAGGTAGAGCCGGAGAAGTACAAGTGGTGCAATGTACCTGGAATACCGCCCAACATAAAGATGGCAGCAGCAGCCAAAGTAGAAGCAGTGGCAGTACTACGGCGGACAAAGCCCATGTTGTAGAAGATGAATGCGAAGGCAGCAGTAGCGAACACTTCGAAGAAGCCTTCTACCCACAGGTGAACCACCCACCAACGCCAGTATTCCATCACAGCGATTGGAGATTTCTCACCGTAGAACAGACCAGGAGCGTAGAACACACCCACACCGACCATAGAAGCTACGAAGATAGCCAACAGGTTTTTGTCTGTACCTTTTTCTTTAAAGGCAGAGATGGTGCAACGCAACATCAGGAACAGCCACAACAGCAAGCCGACCATCAGCAGAAGTTGCCAGAAGCGACCCAAATCCAAGTATTCGTAACCTTGGTGACCAAACCAGAAGTTCAGCTCAGGTGGAATGATGTGAGTCAAAGCAAAGAAGTTACCTGCGTAAGAACCGCCGACTACGATGAACAGGGCGATGTACAGGAAGTTCACACCGGCACGTTGGAATTTAGGATCTTTACCGCCGTTCACAATCGGAGCCAAGAACAGACCTGCTGTCAGGAAGCCGGTTGCAATCCAGAAAATAGCGGATTGGATGTGCCAAGTACGGGTCAGCGCATATGGGAACCAATCGGCCATTTCAAAGCCCAAGGCGGTATCGATACCGTAGAAGCCTTGACCTTCGACAGTATAGTGAGCGGTCAAACCACCCAACAGTACTTGTACGACAAACAACGCAACAGTCAGGAATACATATTTGCCCAACGCTTTTTGAGAAGGAGTCAGTTGTACTTTGGAAATAGGATCCTCAGTAGGTACTTCAACCTCTTCGTGTTTGGTCAAGAAAGAGTAACCCCACATCAGCAAGCCGATACCCATCAGCAACAATACCACGCTGGTGAAAGACCACATGTAGTTTTCAGTAGTCGGTACGTTGTTGATCAGAGGCTCATGCGGCCAGTTGTTGGTGTAGGTGAAAGTTTCGTCAGGACGGTTGGTCGAAGCAGACCAAGAAGTCCAGAAGAAGAAATTGAACAGTTTTTCACGCGCTTCTGTGCTTGGCAATGTATTGTTTTTCATTGCAAAGTGTTCGCGAGTGGTTTGGAACTTAGGATCGTCGCTGTACACACCGTGGTAGTAAGGCAGGATGCTTTCGATCGCTTTCACGCGGGTTTCGCTGACAACGACAGAACCATCTTCCTTAACACGGCTTTGATTGCGGTATTCGTCAGCCAAACGTGTTTTCAGAACAGCTTGTTCTTCAGGAGAAACTTCGTCAAATTTTTTGCCGTAAGTTTCTTGCGCAGTCAGATCCAACCATGCAACCAGCTCGCGGTGCAGCCAGTCGGCAGTCCAGTCCGGAGCTTGGTATGCACCGTGACCCAATACAGAGCCGACTTCCATACCGCCGGTAGTTTGCCATGCAGATTGACCTGCCAAAATATCGTCTTTGGTCATCAGGACTTTGCCGGATGCGGAAACGACTTGTTCAGGGTATGGCGGAGCCTTTTTATAGACTTCGCTACCCATATAACCAAGAATGGTAAAGCATACTGCCAGTACGGCAAACAGCAAGTACCAAAGCTTCTTGTACTGTCCCATTTTAAGTACTCCTTGATTTTGGTAAAAAGTGGTTGGGTATTAATTCATCAAATATGAATGTTAAAGATTGTATCACGGTTTAATAAGTAAAGAAATATTTTGTCAATAATATTCCTTTAAAACCATTAACTTATATGATATTGATTCCCATTTGCCTATACAGACCCTCCTTTATCGTATTTTGTGTTAAGTTTTCGCTAACATTTTCACACAAAAATAAACTTTTCGATGTATTTTTTTATACTTCTAAAGGAGTATTTAGGGATTAAAAGATTCATATTCCCTGAACAATTTGATTTACATCAAAATATGACCAAACAAGCGCCTACATAATCATACAAAACTTCGAACCATCCTATCAGGATTCTTAACTTTTCTTACTATAAGGAAACTTTAAACATGAAACGCCAAACCTTAGCCGCACTTATCGCTTCTGTATTTGCATTGGCCGCATGCGGCGAGCAAGCTGCTAAACCTGCTGAAACTCCAGCTGCTACCGCTTCTGCTGAAACTCCAGCTGCTACCGCTTCTGCTGAAGCTCCTGCCGCTTCCAACTCACAAGCTGCTGCAGAGACTCCTTCTTCAGAACTGCCTGTAATCGATGCTATCGTAACTCACGCTCCGGAAGTTCCACCTCCAACTGATCGCGATCATCCGGCTAAAGTACGCGTTAAAATGGAAACCGTCGAAAAAACCATGACCATGGAAGACGGTGTTGAATACCATTACTGGACATTCAACGGCGACGTTCCGGGCCAAATGATCCGTGTACGCGAAGGCGATACCGTAGAAGTAGAATTCTCTAACAATCCTTCTTCTACCGTTCCTCATAACGTTGACTTCCACGCTGCAACCGGTCAAGGCGGTGGTGCAGAAGCTACCTTTACTGCCCCAGGCCACACTTCTACCTTCAGCTTCAAAGCACTGCAAGCCGGTTTGTACATCTACCACTGTGCCGTTGCTCCTGTAGGTATGCACATCGCCAACGGTATGTACGGTTTGATCTTGGTTGAACCTAAAGAAGGTCTGCCTAAAGTGGACAAAGAGTTCTACATTGTACAAGGTGACTTCTATACTAAAGGTAAAAAAGGTGCTCAAGGCCTGCAACCTTTCGATATGGATAAAGCGATTGCTGAACAACCTGAATACGTTGTATTTAACGGTCACGTAGGTTCTATCGCCGGCGACAACGCCCTGAAAGCTAAAGCTGGTGAAACTGTTCGTATGTACGTTGGTAACGGTGGTCCTAACTTGGTATCTTCTTTCCACGTTATCGGCGAAATCTTTGACAAAGTATATGTTGAAGGTGGTAAACTGATTAACGAAAACGTACAAAGTACAATTGTTCCTGCCGGTGGTGCCGCTATCGTTGAATTCAAAGTCGACATTCCAGGCAGCTACACTTTGGTTGACCACTCTATCTTCCGTGCGTTCAACAAAGGTGCTTTGGGTCAATTGAAAGTTGAGGGTGATGAAAACCCTGAAATCATGACCAAAAAACTGAGCGACACCGTTTACCAACCTGCCGGTGCTGCCGCTTCTGCTCCAGCAGCTGCGTCTGGTGCTTCTGAAGCCGCTAAATAATCTCTCGGTTTAATACGCCAAGCCACTGCTGCCCTACTCTTTAGAGCCGCAGTGGCTTCCATCACGATTAATCTTCCTGTTCAATCAGACAGATTGATTTTTCAGACGGCCTTGTTATGATTAGGCTATCTGAAAAATAAATTTCCTGTTTCAATCGATAATAAGGGCGTACCATGAAACTCATACGACTCCTCCTCTTAGGCAGTGCCTTAATCTGCGGCAATACATTTGCTGCCGAAATGGTAAAAATCGAAGGAGGCAGCTACCGTCCTCTCTATCTCAAAAAAGAAACTTCCCTTATTAAAGTCAAACCTTTCCAGCTTGACAAATATCCGGTAACCAATGCCGAATTTGCCGAATTTGTGAACACACATCCGCAATGGCAAAAAGGAAAAATCAATTCCAAACATGCTGAAAAAGCTTACCTGAAACATTGGGTAAAAAATGGCAGCAACAGTTTTGCGCCTAAAGCCAGCGAACTCAAACATCCGGTAACCAATGTTTCGTGGTTTGCCGCAAATGCTTACTGCGTCTCCAAAGGCAAACGTCTGCCGACTATTGACGAGTGGGAATTTGCAGGCTTGGCTTCTGCCACTCAAAAAGACGGCTCTGCCGAGCCTGGCTACAACCGCACCATCTTGGATTGGTATGCAGACGGCGGCCGCAACGGCCTGCACGACATCGGTAAAAACAAACCCAACTACTGGGGCGTATATGATATGCACGGCCTGATTTGGGAATGGACTGAAGACTTCAACAGCAGCCAACTCTCTGCCGGCTCATCCAACACACAAATGTTCTGTAGCGGCGCATCCGTAGGTTCAAGCGATCCGTCCAACTATGCGGCATTCTTACGCTACGGCATCCGCACCAGCCTGCAGTCCAAATATGTTTTAAATAACTTGGGCTTCCGCTGTGCGAGCAAATAAAGTTTAGTTTTTATCACCAAAGCAGCTTTGGCGGTACTGAAAGGTATCGCCGCTTTTTTTGGCCGTCTGAAAAGATATGGCGCAAAAAGACAAATTGTGGCATAATCCGCTCGTCTTTATAAAAAGACACTTAGGAGTTTGCTTAGGTCGTTCGGCTTGGCAAACTTGTCCGAACCTGAAAAGGTTCTTTTATTTTCGGAGTTATCCATCATGGCATTGACCGTAGAACAAAAAGCACAAATTGTTAAAGATTTCCAACGCAAAGAAGGCGATACCGGCTCTTCTGAAGTACAAGTCGCTCTGTTGACTTTCCGCATCAACGACCTGACTCCTCACTTCAAAGCCAACCCTAAAGACCACCACAGCCGTCGCGGCCTGTTGAAAATGGTTAGCCAACGTCGTCGCCTGTTGTCTTACCTGCGTCGTACTCAGCCTGATACTTACCGTACACTGATTACCCGCCTGGGTCTGCGTAAATAATTTATGCTTAAATCAACACCGCCTTCTGGCGGTGTTTTTTATTAACATACCGATGCCGTCTGAAACACAGGCCCACGCTCTGTGTTATACTTCCACACGCTTAAGCAGCAAGGCTTAAACTTCCAATTACTTCTAAAAGCTCCCATCAAAGCGAGAATCTGAATTGTCTGTTCATTCCATGTTGCACTCAGGAAAATTTTGGCTGAAAACCCTGGTTTTCAGCATTACCGCGCTTTTATGCCTCGCGGCGGTATTGAGTGCCTTAATGTTCCGCATATTCAACACAGAAAACATCGACGCATTTATACAAAAAAACTTTTCCTCCCATGGCTGCCAAATCAAATACAACGCCACTATCGGCAGAAAATGGCTGCCGCGCCCCACGCTAATTTTAAAAGACCTCAGCCTTTCCTCTTCCGAACCTGATACGCCGACGCTGAATATTGCTGAGTCTAAAATGGGCTTTGGCTGGAGCAGCCTATGGTCAGACGCCCCCGTTCTTGAAAAATGGATTCTTTCCAATCCTTCTCTGACGCTGGGTCCCAAAAACCACCTGCCTGCCTGCCTGCAACAAAACCATACATCAAAAGAAAGCTTCCAGCTCAACCGCGTCATCATCAATAGCGGCAGCATCCGCTATCACAATAAAGAGCAAGATATTGCCTTAAACGATCTGCAATTTTCTCTGCGAAGAGCCAATTCAGACGGTCGTCCATTCGATATCAGCGGCACACTGCAAAACATCGGCAACCCCATCAGTTGGCAAGGCGCCGGCCATCTTGTACAAGATGATGCCGGCTGGAGCGTCCCCGCCCTCAAATTGAACCTGCAAACCGTATTACTCAAAAACAAGCTTGATGCCCAAATCGCAGGCAGCCTTAATTGGCAAAATCAAACCGCCCTTTTCCGCGACTTCAATCTGCAAGCCGAAAGCGGCTACCAAAACTTGCATATCAACGCACGTTCTCCCCTCTTGCAATTTAAAAATGGCTATTTGCACCTCAACACACTCAACGGCGCATTGACCGCCGGCAGTGAAAACAACCAATGGGACGGTTCATTCAAACTGGACAAAGCCAACCTCTACGCAACCGTTTTGACCGCCGCCAATTTTGAACTCAAAGGCAGCCATAAAAACGACCGCCTCCAAACCAACTTTACCTTTTCCAGCCCGTTGGTTTGGCAAAAAGGCAAAGGCATTGATGCACCCAAACTGCACCTCAGCACCCTGCAAGACACCATCAACCGCCTTCCCCGCCCCCGATTCATCAGCACCCTCGAAGGACAGGCCAATTTCAGCCTCAATACATGGGAAGGCCGTCTGAAAGGCGCATTTGACAGACAAGCCCTCGCCTTGGCCTTTAAATACCAACGCGATGCCCAACCGCGTCCGCACCTTGACGCCGGTATCGCCTTACAAAAACTGAATCTGACCCCTTACTTGGAAGACCTGAAAACCCAGCCATCACTGAACCTTCCTTCCCTGCTGGCCAAATCCTGGTTGCCCGACATTGAGGCCAACCTCCAAATCGGCAGCATTCAAACTGCCGGCCTGCAATTAGAAAACGTCGAATCCCTGCTCACCGCCGATAAAGAACATATCGCCCTGCACCGTTTCAAAGCCGGGCTTTATGGCGGCAAAACCGAGGGCGGCCTGAGTATTGCGGCAACCCAACCTGCTTCCTACCACCTTCAGCAAAACGCAAAAGGCATACAAATTCAGCCGCTGTTACAAGACCTGTTCGGTTTCCACAGCTTCAGCGGCAGCGGCGACGCCGTTATCGATATTCAAACTTCCGGCAACGACCGCGCTCAAATGATACAAGCCCTAAACGGCAGCCTGCTCCTCGATATTACCAACGGCGCATGGCACGGTATCGATATGGACAGCATTCTGAAAAACGGCATCTCTTCGGAAAAAATCGACAACAGCAACCTCAAAACCCCTTTCCATCATTTCATCCTCAATAGCGAAATCGAGAAAGGCATCAGCCATCATATCAACACCGAACTGTTTTCCGACAGTCTGCACGTTGTCAGCAGCGGCTATACCGATTTGAATACCCAAAAGCTGTCCGAGAATCTGCTTATCAGCAACGTACTACAACCTAAAAACAAACCGATTCCCCTAAAAATCGGCGGAACCGTACAAAACCCGTCCATTACCCTCGACTACAGCCGCTTGACCAATGGCATGAACACGTCTGCAGAAAAACAAAAAGCCCTGCAAGAAACCATACAAGAACAATGGAAGTGGCTCAAACCGCGCTAGGTTTTCAAATCAAAGGCCGTCTGAAACCCAAAAAGTTTCAGACGGCCTTTTAACAGATACCTTGTCAGAATAAGATGTTCACTTAGGAATGACCATATACGCAATCAGTGCAACAATGATGACAAACCATATGGCCAACATTATCAAGCCTTTTTTGGAGAGTTTTCTTTTTCTCCAATCGAGCCTCAATATTTCTATCGTACCCTCAAATATAGACCCAATTATTTCCATCAATATTTACAGTAGAAATTCCAATAAATCCGACATCTACAAACCCAAACTCTCCCAAATCTCATCGATTTTAGCCGTAACGGCAGGGTCTTTTTTGATTACTCGTCCCCATTCGCGGTCGGTTTCGCCCGGCCACTTGTTGGTCGCATCCAAACCCATTTTGCCGCCGAGTCCGCTGACGGGGCTGGCGAAGTCGAGGTAGTCGATGGGCGTGTTTTCCATCAAAACAGTGTCGCGTACGGGGTCCATACGCGTGGTGACCGCCCAGATAACTTCTTTCCAGTCGCGCACGTCCACATCGTCATCAACCACGATGATGAATTTGGTGTACATAAACTGGCGCAGGAACGACCAGCAACCCATCATCACGCGCTTGGCATGTCCGGCGTACTGTTTTTTCATGCTGACCACCGCCATGCGGTAGGAACAGCCTTCGGGCGGCAGGTAGAAATCGGTGATTTCGGGGAACTGCTTTTGCAAAAGCGGTACGAACACTTCGTTCAACGCTACACCCAAAACGGCAGGCTCATCGGGTGGTTTGCCCGTGTAGGTCGAATGGTAAATCGGGTTTTCACGCATGGTAATGCGTTCGACCGTAAACACAGGGAAATGATCCTGCTCGTTGTAATAGCCGGTGTGGTCGCCGTATGGGCCTTCCAACGCGGTTTCGTTTGGATGAATCACGCCTTCCAATACGATTTCGGCACGGGCAGGCACTTGCAAATCATTGCCGATACATTTCACCAGCTCCGTCCGCGAACCGCGCAGCAGTCCGGCAAACTGGTATTCGCTCAAAGTATCGGGAACAGGCGTTACAGCGCCCAAAATGGTGGCAGGGTCGCAACCGAGTACGACGGCGACGGGATACGGCGTCTCGGGATTGAGTTTGCGAAACTCCTGATAATCCAGCGCGCCGCCGCGATGCGACAACCAGCGCATAATCAGCTTGTTTTTGCCGATTAATTGCTGGCGGTAAATGCCTAAATTCTGGCGTTTTTTGTGCGGTCCGCGCGTGACGGTCAAGCCCCACGTTACCAGCGGCGCAACGTCTTCCGGCCAGCAATGTTGAATCGGAAGTTTATACAAATCAACGTCTTCGCCTTCCCACACGATTTCCTGACACGGCGCGTTTTTCACCACGTTCGGCGCCATGCTCCAAATATCTTTCAGCAACGGCAGTTTGGAAAACGCGTCTTTGATGCCTTTGGGCGGTTCGGGTTCTTTCAGATACGCCAACGTCTGCCCGATTTCGCGCAGCTTGGATACGCTGTCCGCACCCATGCCCAGCGCCACACGCTCAGGCGTGCCGAACAGGTTCGCCAACACAGGATAATCATAACGCGTACCGTCAGGCTTAATCGGATTCTCAAACAACAACGCCGGCCCTTCGGCGCGCAGTACGCGGTCGGCGATTTCGGTCATTTCCAAATGCGGCGACACCGGATGCTGAATGCGCTTGAGTTTGCCATCGGCTTCCAATCCGGCGATAAATTCTCGCAAATCTCTGTATTTCATGATTTCATTTTCCTGAACAGGCCGTCTGAAAACAGACTGCCATTTCGGGTTTGAAAGATAAACCAGCGGCTATTGTACCTGCCAAATCTGTTCAAATCCCAACTTTCCACGCCCGAATTTTGAGATTTTTTGCAAACTACCGTCAAATTTGAACAATATCTGCTTGTGATTGCTTTCAGACGGCCTTATCTTTGGTAAAATTCCAACTTAATCCAGTCATCAATCAATATCTATCGTGGGACGGCGGCCATGTTTGCATTTTTAGAATCTTTTTTCGTTGAATACGGCTATGCGGCCGTGTTTTTCGTTTTGGTTATTTGCGGCTTCGGCGTACCGATTCCTGAGGATTTGACGCTGGTAACCGGCGGTGTGATTTCCGGCCTGGGTTATACCAACTCGCATATTATGTTTGCCGTCGGCATGCTCGGCGTATTGGTAGGCGACGGCTTTATGTTTGCGGCCGGCCGGATTTGGGGACAAAAAATCCTTAAATTCAAACCGATTGCCCGCGTGATGACACCCAAACGCTACGCCCAAGTACAGGAAAAATTCGACAAATACGGCAACTGGGTTTTATTCGTCGCCCGCTTCCTGCCCGGCCTGCGTACCGCCGTTTTCGTGACCGCAGGCATCAGCCGCAAAGTTTCCTACCTGCGCTTTATCCTGATGGACGGTTTGGCCGCGCTGATTTCCGTGCCGGTTTGGATTTATTTGGGCGAATACGGCGCACGCAATACCGACTGGCTGATGAAAAAAATGCACAGCCTGCAATCAGGTATCTTTATCGTACTGGGCATCGGCGCAGTCATTGTCGGCTGGATTTGGTGGAAAAAACACCGCCGCCACACCTTCTTCCGCGAGAAACTGCACGAAAAACGCGCGGCAAAAGCCAAAAAACAAACCAATCAATAAACCATTCCAGGCCGTCTGAAACATTTCTCCACTTTCAGACGGCCTCAATCATTCATCAGAAACACCATGAAACAAAAAATCTTCGTCCTCTACACCGGCGGCACCATCGGCATGACCCAAAGCAGCGCCGGCCTGCGCCCCGACACCGCCCTCGTCGATAAAGCCCTTGCCCCCTTTTCAGACGGCCTTGATTTCGAATGGCACGTTTGCCAGCCGCTCATCGACTCTTCCGCAGTAACGCTGCAAAACCAACGCGACTGGCTGGAGCTTATTATCGCCAAACTGCCTGACTATGACGGCATTTTGGTGCTACACGGTACGGATACCATGGCATATACCGCCAACCTCTTCACCCTTTCGCTGCAAGGCTTGGACAAACCTATTATCCTGACCGGCTCGCAATGGCCTTACGATGCTGCCAACAGCGATGCGCCGCGCAACCTTGCTACCGCCGTTTCCGCCTTCTCGCTCAAGCTCAAACAAGTGGCGATTGCCTTTGACGGCAAACTCTTCCCCGCCGTCGGCAGCAGCAAGGTCAGCACCGAAACTGCCGCAGGTTTTGACAACCTGCATTTTGGCGCACTCGCAGAATGGGATGAAAACAAAGGTTGGCACAATATTCGTACCGCCCCGACCCAACATTCAGACGGCCTCAAACCGCGTCTTCCAAATCCTGAAGCCAAAGTTTCCGTCCGCACGCTGATTCCCGGTTATGCCGCACAAGAACTTTCAGACGGCCTGCCCTATCTTTCCGCCCAAGCCCTAATCCTGCAAAGCTACGGCCACGGAAATGCGCCAAGCAACGATGCGTTTGTCCGATCCGTCCAAGCCTTTACGCAACAAGGAAAATTGCTGCTCAACATCAGCCAAGTGCCGCAAGGTTGCGCCGCCGCCGTCTATGCCCAAGGCGATGCTTTGCGTCAGGCAGGTATTATCAACGGCGGCAAATGCAACCTTGAAACCGCCACTGCGCTGATGACCCTTGCCGTATCCCATGACTGGAATGCGGATATGATGCAACAAGAATTGCGACAATTAAATCTGCTGTAAACCCGCCATTAAACATGACTTTCACCGACACCCACTGCCATCTTGCCGACCCCAAACTTGCCGATACGCTGCCTGCAGTGCTTGCCGATGCACAAGCCGTCGGCGTGGCTCGTTTTATCGTACCGGCTACATCTCCAAATGATTGGCAGGCAGTTGCGCAGTTGGAGAGGCCGTCTGAAAACATCCATATCGCTTTGGGTATCCATCCGTGGTTTTCAGACGGCATTGATGAAACAGCGTTTCAACAATTAGAAACCGAACTGATCCAACATCCGCAGGCATGGGTTGGCGAAATCGGCTTGGATTTTTATGGCAAAGAGCAAACCCAAGCACAACGCGACACGCAAACCGACGTCTTTATCCGCCAACTCATCCTCGCCCAACACCTCAACCGCCGCGTCATCATCCATAATCTGAAAGCCACCGCCGCCATTGCCGCCGCCGTCAAAACCGCCGGTTTCACACGAGGCGGTATCGTTCACGCCTTCTCCGGCAGCGTAGAAGAAGCGCGGATTTTGGTGAAACTCGGCTTCAAAATCGGCATAGGCTCGCTATTGCTCAATCCCAATGCCAAAAAAGTCCGCATTGCCTTACAAGCTTTAAACGACACGGATTTCGTTCTCGAAACCGACAGTCCTTTCATGCTCGGCCAAGAAACCAACACACCAGCCAACATCCGACGTATCGCCGAAATTGCCGCAGAACTGCGTGGCGTACCGCTGGCGCAACTGGCTGAAATCACCGAGCAAAACGTGGATTCCCTGCTCCATACTTCCCCTTGATATGCCGACCTCAAGGCATCAAAAAGCCTCGCCCTACCATTTCGTTTCCAAACCGACACACTCTGCCCTCCCTACCCCATATTCATGAATAAAAAGCGATACAAGGCCGTCTGAAAAAATGTTTTTGGCACAAAATATCGTTCATTGCACCATTTCAGCTTTTTCAAGCCGCATTTTCCCCTTGATTGATAAAAAGTATTACGCATATTATTGGGCAAACTTTTTATTTACGTTAAAATATGCTTTTTTTTGATAATAAGGCCGTCTGAAAAAGGCGGAAACTAATTATGGCTGAACAACATACACACGCTTCCACCTGGAAGAGCAAAATCAATGCTCTCGGCCCGGGTATCATGATGGCTTCGGCGGCAGTCGGCGGCTCGCACCTGATTGCCTCCACGCAGGCAGGCGCACTTTACGGCTGGCAGCTTGCGCTGATTATCATTCTGACCAACCTGTTCAAATACCCGTTTTTCCGCTTCAGCGCACATTACACGCTGGATACGGGCAAAAGCCTGATTGAGGGCTATGCCGAAAAAAGCCGCGTTTATTTGTGGGTATTTTTGATTTTGTGTATTGCATCGGCAACGATTAATGCCGGTGCGGTCGCCATCGTTACCGCCGCCATCGTCAAAATGGCGATCCCGTCGCTGACTTTCGATGCCGGCATGGTGTCCGTCATGATTATGGTTTCCTGCCTGCTGATTTTGGCAAGCGGCCGCTATAAAGCATTGGACAACGTTTCCAAAATCATCATCGTCAGTCTGACGATTGCCACCGTCGCCGCGGCAGCCGTGGCCATGTCTCGCGGCATGCAGATGAAACCCGACTTTATCGAGCCTACCCCATGGACGCTGGCCGGCTTGGGCTTCTTAATCGCACTGATGGGCTGGATGCCTGCGCCGATTGAAATTTCCGCTATCAACTCTTTGTGGGTAACCGAAAAACAACGCATCAACCCTTCCAGCTACCGAGACGGCATTTTCGACTTCAACGTCGGCTACATTACCAGCGCAGTGTTGGCGGTCGTCTTCTTAGCCTTGGGCGCATATGTACAATACGGCAACGGCGAGGAAGTGCAAATGGCGGGCGGCAAATATGTTGGCCAACTGATTAATATGTACGCCGTTACCATCGGCGACTGGTCGCGTCCCTTAGTAGCGTTTATCGCCTTTGCCTGTATGTACGGCACCACCATTACCGTAGTGGACGGCTACGCCCGCGCGATTGCCGAACCGGTACGCCTGTTGCGCAGTAAAGACAAAACCGGCAACGTCGAACTGTTTGCTTGGAACGTCTGGGTTGCAGGCTCAGGCTTGGCCGTAATTTTCTGGTTCAACAGCGCAATGGCCGAGTTGCTCAAATTCGCTATGATTACCGCTTTCGTTGCCGCCCCTGTGTTCGCTTGGCTGAACTACCGCCTCGTCAAAGGCGACAAACGCCACAAACTGACCATGGGCATGAACTTCCTTGCCATTATCGGTTTGATTTATTTGACCGGCTTTACCGTTTTGTTCCTGCTGAACCAAACAGGCATCTTGGCTGCACCTAAGTAAACCCATATAAAAAAGGCCGTCTGAAACTTAAAAACAGGTTTCAGACGGCCTTTCTAATCAATCATATCTTTTTGAATTTTCATTCAAACCCATTATAATGACTCCTTATTTCGCCGTTGCAGACCACTCGACGGCATCCGTATTCTGGAAAATTTATGAAGCCGTCTATCTTAGAAAAACTACAACAACTCAGCGACCGACTGGAAGAAGTCACGCACTTGCTCGGTCAGCCTGAAGCCACGTCCGACATGGACAACTACCGCAAACTCACGCGCGAACACGCCGAACTGACCCCCGTCGTCGAAGTCTTCCAAAACTACCAGTTGGCGCAAAGCGACTTGGCAGATGCCGAAGAAATGCTGTCCGATCCCGAAATGAAAGACTTTGCCGCCGAAGAAATCGAAGCAGCCAAAGCCAAAATCGACGAACTCGATACCGAATTGCAAAAACTGCTGCTGCCAAAAGATGCCGACGACGATAAAAATATCTTTATCGAGGTACGCGCCGGTACCGGTGGCGACGAAGCCGCGCTGTTTGCAGGCGATTTGCTGCGTATGTACAGCCGCTACGCTGAGCGCAACCGCTGGCAGGTTGAAATCGTTTCCGCCAACGAAAGCGAATTGGGCGGCTATAAAGAAGTCATCGCCCGCATTATCGGCTTGGGCGCGTACAGCCGTCTGAAATTTGAATCGGGCGGCCACCGCGTACAACGCGTTCCTGCAACCGAAAGCCAAGGCCGTATCCACACTTCAGCCTGTACCGTCGCCGTCATGCCTGAAGCGGACGAACTCGAAGACATCGAATTGAACCCCGCCGACCTGCGCATCGACACCTTCCGCGCATCCGGCGCAGGCGGTCAGCACATCAACAAAACCGACTCCGCCGTCCGCATTACCCACTTACCGACAGGCATGGTAGTCGAATGCCAAGACGGCCGCAGCCAACACGCCAACAAGGCGCAGGCGATGAAAGTCCTCGCCGCCCGCTTAAACGATGCACAAAAACGCGAAGCCCAAGCCAAAGAAGCCGCCGAACGCAAATCCCTGATCGGCAGCGGCGACCGCAGCGAACGCATCCGCACCTACAACTACCCACAAGGCCGCGTGACCGACCACCGCATCAACCTTACCCTGCACAAACTGGATTTTGTGATGGACGGCGATTTAGAAGAAATCACCAATGCCCTGATTGCCGAGCATCAAGCCGAGCTTTTGGCGGCAATGGGGGATTGATGGATTTGGTCCATTGCGTTTATACTTTTCAGACGGCCTGATGACATATGTCAATATGACCGTGTATATGTTATCCCAAAGTGATAAAATGCAGCACCAGCTGCACAACAGCAACACCCTTCTACAATCACCGAAAGAGAGGACACAAAATGGCAAAAATCCTGATCGCACCGGTATCTACCGGCCTGAGCGCCGATGCAGCGGCAAAAGCATTTGCAGCGGCATTGAATGCGCAAGTTTTCCAAGCCGTTGACTCCACTACAGAAACCCTTTTGGCTCAAGGCAAGAGCGACGACTGGTTTGACGCGCTTGTCGGTAAAGTTGCAGCATTGAATGCAGACAATCTCGTTATCGAAGGCATCACTCCTGATGCAGACAAATTGTTCTTGGCAGGCAAAAACGTCGAATTGGCGCTGTCTTTAGACGCTGGCGTTGTATTGGCGCTGAAATCCGACAATACCGACGCGGCCGCCATCGCCCAACAATTAAACCTCGCCAAACAGCTCTACACTAACTCCCCAGGCTTATTGGAAGGCTTTATCATTGACGGCGCAGCAGCCGCTTTAGGCGCACAAGTTGCCGAGCAAACCGGCCTGACTTTCTTCGGCTCCAGCGACAAACTGCAAGACGTATCCGCTTTGGCCAAACGCGAAGCTAAACGCCTGTCTCCAGCCCAATTCCGTTACAACCTGATCGATTTCGCACGCAAAGCCGATATGCGCATCGTTCTGCCTGAAGGCGCAGAACCGCGTACCGTCGCCGCTGCCGCTATCTGTCACGAAAAAGGCATCGCCCGTTGCGTACTGTTGGCGACCCGCGAAGAAGTTGAAGCCGTAGCGAAAGAACGCGGCATCTCCCTGCCCGATTCTTTGGAAATCATCGATCCTGCTTCTTTGGTTGAGCAATACGTTGAACCAATGTGCGAATTGCGCAAATCCAAAGGCCTGACTCCTGAAGATGCACGCAAACAGCTGCAAGACACCGTCGTACTGGGTACCATGATGATGGCTCAAAACGACGTGGATGGTTTGGTTTCTGGTGCAGTCCACACTACTGCCAACACCATCCGCCCTGCCCTGCAACTGATTAAAACCGCTCCGGGTGCAAGCCTTGTATCCAGCGTATTCTTCATGTTGCTGCCTAACCAAGTTTTGGCATTCGGCGACTGCGCGGTTAACCCGAACCCAACTCCGGAACAACTGGCCGACATCGCCATTCAATCTGCCGACAGCGCCAAAGCTTTCGGTATCGATCCAAAAGTGGCCATGATTTCCTACTCTACCATCAACTCAGGCAGCGGCCCTGATGTCGATGCAGTGATAGAAGCAACCAAACTGGCTAATGAAAAACGCCCTGATTTGGCCATCGAAGGCCCGTTGCAATACGATGCGGCTACCGTTCCATCTATCGGCCAATCCAAAGCTCCGGGCAGCGCTGTTGCCGGTCAAGCAACCGTTTTAGTTTTCCCAGACCTCAATACCGGCAACTGTACTTACAAAGCCGTACAACGCAGCGCCAACGTCCTGAGCGTAGGCCCGTTATTGCAAGGTTTGCGTAAACCGGTTAACGACTTGTCCCGCGGCGCATTGATTGAAGACATCGTCTTCACCATCGCCCTGACTGCCGTTCAAGCCAAACAAATGCAAGGCTGATTGACAAGCTGATGCGTTAAAATCAAAGGCCGTCTGAAACCGATGTTTCAGACGGCCTTTCGTATCTTTGCGCCAACTATATTATAATTCGCCATTATTTTCCGAAAGACTGCCCCAATGACTGCCTACCAGCAACAACTAGCCGACAAAAAGCAATATCTTCAGCAACTTTTCCAAGGACTGGATTTCCCTGAAATCGAAGTCTTTGAATCTCCGGAACAGCATTACAGGATGCGTGCCGAGTTCCGCATCTGGCATGAAGGCGGCGAAATGTTTTACGCTATGTTTGAGCGTGGACAAAAGGCAAGCGGGGCAAGCCTGATCCGTTGCGACCAATTTCCTGCCGCGTCCGAATCCATCAATGCCTTGATGCCGAAATTGATTGAAGCCGCATCCAATCATCCCGAGCTGAAAAACCGCTGGTACGCCGTCGAATTTTTGTCCACTTTAAGCGGCGAAATGCTGGTTACCATGATTTACCACAAGAAGCTGAACGAAGCATGGCAACAAGCTGCGCAAGAGCTGGCGCACAATTTGGGCATCCACATTATCGGCCGCAGCCGCGGACAAAAAATCGTATTGAGCCAAGATTTTGTAACCGAAGCGTTGAAAGTCAACGGCAAGACCTTCCGCTATCGTCAAATCGAGGGCAGCTTTACCCAACCCAATGCCCAAGTGTGCCAAAAAATGCTGACGTGGGCGTGTGATGCTGTGCAGAACTTAGGCAAAGACATGCTTGAGCTGTACTGCGGCAACGGCAATTTCACCCTGCCGCTTTCGCAACATTTCAATCAAGTGTTGGCGACCGAAGTCTCCAAAACTTCCGTCAACGCCGCTCAATGGAACATTGAAGCTAACCAAATTACCAACCTCAAAATCGCCCGCCTGTCTGCGGAAGAATTTACCGAGGCCTACACGCAAAACCGTGAATTCCGCCGCCTGCAAGAACAAGGCATTGACTTGAAAAATTATGATTTTTCAACCATTTTCGTTGATCCTCCACGCGCCGGTGTTGATGATGAGACGCTCAAATTGGTTGCCCGATTCGACAACATCCTCTATATTTCCTGCAATCCTGAGACCCTGCGCGCCAACCTCGATACGCTCTGTCAAACCCATACTATCGAACGCGCCGCCCTGTTCGATCAATTCCCATTGACCCACCATATCGAAAGCGGCGTTTGGTTGAAGAAAAAATAAAATCATATAAAAAGGCCGTCTGAATGTTCAGACGGCCTTTAATTAACGGCATATTAAGCGATTTTCAAATCAATCCGCTTCCAAAACCACTTTCATGGCTTGGTTTTCAGCAGCGTGTTTGAACACATCGTAAGCTTTTTCCAATTCGCTGAATTTGAAATGGTGGGTCATCATTTTGGTGTAATCCACTGAACTGCTGGAAATGGCTTTCATCAGCATTTCGGTGGTATTGGCGTTAACCAGGCCGGTAGTAATGGCAAGGTTTTTAATCCACAGTTTTTCCAGTTTGAAATCAACGGATTGACCATGCACACCAACCACAGCAATATGGCCGCCAGGTTTCACGATATCTTGGCACATATTCCAAGTTGCAGGGATACCGACCGCTTCGATGGCACAATCTACGCCGTCTTCGCCGACGATGTCGGCAACTTGCTTGCTTACATCGCCGGAAGCAGGGTTAATGGTATGGGTCGCGCCCAATTCTTTCGCCAGTTTCAAACGATTTTCGTCCATATCGCAAACGATGATGGTGGCAGGGCTATACAGTTGCGCAGTCAGCAATGCAGACATACCGACAGGGCCGGCACCGGCGATGAATACGGTATCGCCAGGTTTCACATCGCCATATTGCACGCCGATTTCGTGGGCGGTCGGCAAGGCATCGCTCAACAGCAGGGCAACTTCTTCGTTGACGTTGTCAGGCAGCGGAACCAAGCTGTTGTCGGCATAAGGCGTACGGACATATTCGGCCTGAGTACCGTCGATCATATAGCCCAAGATCCAACCGCCGTTGCGGCAGTGTGAATAAAGTTGGATTTTACAGTTGTCGCAAGTACAGCATTTGCTGACACATGAAATAATGACTTTATCACCGACTTTGATGTTTTTTACAGCATCGCCGACTTCTTCTACAATACCGATACCCTCATGACCGAGAATACGACCGTCGGCAACTTCAGGGTTTTTACCCTTCCAAATACCCAAGTCAGTACCGCAAATCGTGGTTTTAACGATTTTGACGACTGCATCGGTCGGATCGATAATTTGAGGACGGGGTTTTTCTTCGAAACGGATGTCGTTGGCACCGTGATAAACCATTGCTTTCATGTGAATCTCCTTGAGCGGTTAATAAACTTTAACAATACAGCGTAAATCCACATTAACTATATTTATATACCCCTCCACCTGATAAGTCAATCCTGATTATTATTTTGTATGTTATAGTGTAACATACTGTTTTAAAAATAAATAATTAAAAAGTAAATATTAATGAACACACCCTCATCCTTCGCACGACGACTCATCAATTGGCAACGGCAGCATGGCCGTCACGACTTGCCTTGGCAGGTCAAAGACCCTTATTGCGTCTGGCTTTCAGAAATCATGCTCCAACAAACACAGGTTGCTACCGTATTGGACTACTATCCGCGTTTCTTAGCCAAATTCCCAACTGTGCAATCGCTTGCCGCCGCGCCGCAAGACGAGGTTTTATCCTTGTGGGCAGGCTTGGGCTATTACAGCCGCGCACGCAACCTGCATAAAGCTGCGCAACAAGTCGTCGGACAATTCGGCGGTATCTTTCCTTCCGAGCGCAAAGACTTGGAAACGCTCTGCGGCGTAGGCAGAAGTACCGCCGCCGCCATTTCTGCCTTTGCTTTCAACCGACGCGAAACCATCTTGGACGGCAACGTCAAACGCGTTCTCTGCCGCGTCTTTGCCCAAGACGGCAATCCGCAAGACAAAAAATTTGAAAACGTGCTTTGGACGCTTGCCGAAAGCCTGCTGCCGTCTGAAAACGCCGATATGCCTGCCTATACACAAGGGCTGATGGATTTGGGCGCAACCGTCTGCAAACGGACAAAACCTTTGTGCCATCAATGCCCGATGGCAGACATCTGCGAAGCAAGAAAACAAAACCGCATTGACGAACTGCCCCGTAAAAAAACTGCTCCCGAAGTGCAAACCCTACCGCTTTATTGGCTGATTATTCATAACACTGACGGCGCATTATTGCTTGAAAAACGCCCTGCCAAAGGCATTTGGGGCGGTCTGTATTGCGTACCCTGTTTTGAAAAATTAGACGATTTGTATGCTTACGCCGAACGCTTCGGTATTATTTCAGACGGCCTTGAAGAACAAACCACGTTTACCCACCGCCTGACCCACCGCTTATTGATGATTACCCCTTTTCAGACGCAACAAAGGCCGTCTGAACATCTTTCAGACGGCCTTTGGGTATCATTGGAACATTTGGCGGATTATGGTTTGCCCAAACCTTTAATCAAGTATTTGGCAAAAGGCTAAACCGCCCTATTCCACAATCTCTTTAAATACAACTTCTTTCCCACCGCGAATCAATACGGCAAAACCATCGCCAATTTGCCAACGTGAGCTTGGATTGGCGTACTCGACACCCTGACTCTGCAAGCGGACTTGCGCCAGTTTCTCAACCGTATTGCCTTCACGCAGCTCAACCATCATCGGGCTGTGGCTGTTGATATAAATTGCAGTAATCGTCCGACCTTGTGCAGATTGATAACGGACAGAATACGTCTGCGCCTGTGCAATAACCGGTAACGGCGCATCAGGGCGCACGGCCTTATACGAGCCGCACGCAGCGCACAAACTCAGGCACAAAGCGCAGATGATTTTGTTCAACATAGGCATAGATTAATAATGGTGATGCGGAATCTCGCCATCAAGCCGGTAATAAGTGCCGCAATACGGGCATTCAATCTCGCTGTTGGACTGAATCGGCAGGAATACACGCGGATGGCCGTTCCATGTTTCATGATTAGGGCCGGAGCAATGCAGCGGCAAATCCTGCGGCTTGATGACTACAACGTTTTTTTCAGACTGTGTACTCATGGTTTGGTTCCTCACTATGTTTTCTTATCTTCCAATATTGTAAAGCAAAACGGCCGATAGGTTCAGACTGAAAACATTATATAATCACTTTTTTCAGACGGCCTTTGATGATGATGACTACCCTGCTCCGCCTTCAAGATTTCGATACTTCCGATTCCGCTTCATTTCTTTATACACTCAGCGCAGCCTATTTGGACCACACCGAACAGGCAGGAGATGAGAAAATGTCCGGCCTTAACGACGAACAGCATACATTGACCGCCCTTTGCTATCTCGACAGCCAGGTTCAAGAAGGCGGCTTCGTACAGCTTATCGCTTCAGGATACGGAGAATACATCTTCGGCAATCCGGTTACCGACAGCCTGCGCCGCTGGCGCATCAAACCGATACCGAAAATCTTAGACAAAGCCAAAACCTTGTACGAAAAACACGGCGAAGCCATTGAAAAAATGGCAGATGAGCAAAGGGATTTCGACGAAATCCGCAAAGCTTTTCCCGATTTTGAAGAGCTTGACGGCGATTATTATGACGTTGCCGACGAAGACTTGGAAACCGCAGCAGCCTACGTTCAAGCAAATTGGGATAAATTTGCCAAACTGTCAGACTGAAACCATAAAACTTTGCCGGTTTGAATCATCTGTTCAAACCGGCAAAATTATAAGTACATCAAATTAACGTTTGTTTTTCTGATAAATCGGCATTACTTCAGGCAACATTTTGCGGATTGCATTGATACGCGCCTGATTGGTTGGGTGGGTCGACAAAATAGACAATGAGCTACCGCCCTGTACTTTGTTCATTTTTTCCCACACGCTTACCGCAGCCTCAGGGTTGTAGCCTGCTTCAGCCATCAAACGTACACCGCCTGCATCCGCTTCGCTTTCCTGATGGCGTGAGAACGGTTTGGTTGCCAACAAATCTGCACCCAAGCCGACCAAATCGCCATCCACACCGGTTGAGCTGGCCAAAATCGAACCGCCCAAGCCGGTCAATACTTGTCCGCCCAAAGCTTTTTTGCTGTGTTCCAACAGAGCATGGGTCATTTCATGGCCGACAACAGCGGCAATTTCATCATCAGTCAGCTTCAATTTCTCTACTATACCGGTGTACACGGCCATTTTACCGCCTGGCATTGCCCATGCGTTCATTTCATCACTGCGGATAACGTTCATCTGCCAGTTGAAAGGCACGCCGGTTTTGTTGGCGCGCTCAGCATGAGGACGCAAACGTGCAAACACGCGTTGAACGCGTTGAGCAGTTGGAGATGAAACATCCAAAGCTTTTTGACCACGTGCTTTTTGAATGACTTGTGTGTAACTTTTAGCCGCGTCTTCATTTAAAGTCGCAGTATCGTAGCCAACCATATCTGCTACAGAAGTACAGCCGGTCAATGCCAAAATCACGCCCATGCCGGCCCAATATTTTTTATTCCATTTTTTCAACATGTTTTCTCTCTGTGTTTTAAAATTAATGTAACAACATTGTACCCAAATTTAATACTCTTTACACAAAAGGCCGTCTGAACGGTTTCAGACGGCCTTTAAGCGTAATATTTAAGAGCGACGCTGCAACATCCAAGACTCAATCTTACGCGCATCATTTACGCGGGTTGTGGAAGACGGAGAGTTGAGCAACACAATGGTAATCGGCTGATTCTGTACATTGGCCTTAACCACCATAGAACGTCCTGCCTCGCGGATATAGCCGGTTTTCTGCAATTCAATATTCCAGCTGCCTTCACGCACCAAGGCATTGGAGTTTTTGTAGTTTTGACGACCATTTGCCGTCCAAACCGAGCCGTAATTTGAAGTAGAATTTTTACGGATCAGCGGATATTTGCTTGCTGCCGCAACCATGCGATTCAAATCGCGTGCAGTGGAAACGTTTTGGAAATTCAAACCGGTAGGCTCATAGAAACGACTGCTGGTCATACCCAGGCTTTGCGCTTTGGCATTCATAGCCGCAACAAATGCGCTCATACCGCCCGGATACGTACGGCCCAATGCATGAGTAGCACGGTTTTCACTGCTCATCAGGCTCAGGTGCAACAGTTCGCCGCGTGTCAGCGTCGTGCCGATGCTCAAACGGCTGCCCGTACCTTTCAAACGGTCGATTTCAGCCTCGGTAATCGTAATAGGCTCGTTCATATCCAGATGCGCATCCAAAACCACCATCGCGCTCATCAATTTGGAAATAGAGGCAATCGGCATGACACGATCAGGGTTTTTCTGATACAGCACTTCACCGGTTTTATTATTGAAAATCAAAGCAGATTGCGAAGACAGCAGAGGACCTGCCAAAGCGGCTTGAGCTTCGACTTGGTCGGCATGACTCAATGCAAAAGCTTCCAGCGGGTCATTTTGCACTGGGAAATTTTGCTCCAAAAATTGTCCCAATACATCCATATCATTGGCAACGGCAGGCGCAGAAGCAAAGGCCAATGCCACACCTGTCCATACCATTCCTAAAGTTTTATAGAATTTCATATCTGCCAATTCAAAAAAAATACATTTAATTCAACATTCTGTTAAATTTTTCGCTAATTGTAAAGCGAGTTGAGAAAACTTTGCGTTTGTTTGCGAGATATTCAAATCCAACGTCCGCATCTGTTTCTTAGACGATACGGCGCAATGCCTGCTCTGATTTGAAAAAACACAAGATAGTCATTATACTTAGGCTCCTTTGTCAGAGGCATTCCCCCAATCCGGCAATACGCCCGAAATATCTGTTCCCCCTTTACAACACAGCCTCCATACAACCATACGAAGAAATTATTATGTCTGAAGAAAAACGCACCTGTTCATTCTGCGGGAAGTCCGAAAACGACGTTAAAAACCTGATCGAAGGCGAACACGCCTTCATCTGCAACGAATGTGTAGAAACTTGCGGCATAATGCTGCAAGACAACGAGTTCGGCGAAATTGAAAACGAGCTTGTCAAAGCGAAAGAAGAAAACGCCGAGAAAAAACTGCCTACCCCGGCCGAAATCGTTGCCAACCTCAACGACCACGTTATCGGTCAGGAACACTCAAAAAAAGCGTTGGCAGTATCGGTTTACAACCACTACAAACGCCTGCGCCACCCGAAAGCGGAGGGCAAAGTCGAGTTGTCCAAATCCAATATCCTGCTCATCGGCCCTACCGGCTCAGGTAAAACCCTGTTGGCGCAATCTTTGGCGCGCAAACTGGATGTACCTTTTGTCATGGCGGATGCCACAACTTTGACCGAAGCCGGTTATGTCGGTGAAGATGTCGAACAAATCATCACCAAACTTTTGGGCAAATGTGATTTTGACGTTGAAAAAGCCCAGCGTGGCATCGTTTATATCGATGAAATCGATAAAATTTCACGCAAAAGCGACAATCCGTCGATCACGCGCGACGTATCCGGCGAAGGCGTGCAACAAGCCCTGCTGAAACTGATTGAAGGCACGGTAGCCAGCGTTCCCCCTCAAGGCGGCCGCAAACATCCGAACCAAGAATTCATCAACGTTGATACTACCAACATCCTCTTTATCTGCGGCGGTGCATTTGCCGGCTTGGAAAAAGTCATCCGTCAACGTACTGAAAAAGGCGGTATCGGCTTTGGTGCGGCAGTACACAGTAAAGATGAAAACGCTGATATTTCAGCCCTGTTTGAAACAGTCGAGCCTGAAGACTTGATTAAATTCGGTTTGATTCCCGAGCTTATCGGCCGTCTGCCCGTGATTGCCACATTGGCAGAATTGGATGAAGATGCTTTGGTCAACATTTTGACCGAGCCGAAAAATGCCTTGGTCAAACAATATCAAACCTTGTTTGAAATGGAAAATGTCGGCCTTGAGTTTGAAGAAGACGCCTTGCGCAGCATCGCCAAACTGGCGATGGAACGCAAAACCGGTGCGCGCGGCCTGCGCTCTATCGTTGAACGTTGCCTCTTGGACACCATGTACACCCTGCCAGATTTGAAAGACGTAGCAAAAGTCATCATCAATAAAGAAGTGGTGGAAAAAGGCGATCAGCCAAAACTTTTCCGTGAAGACGGCAGCGAATATAAGCAATAAGGCTCATTCTCCAAAAAAAGACGTGTACCCGTTACACGTCTTTTTTATTTTCTTAATAAAACCAAAAGCATATCTTTGAATAATGGTCTTATACATGAAAAATAAAGGCCGTCTGAAACATATTCAGACGGCCTGAGACCTTTGCAAAACTCCCCAAAATCCCCTAAATTCCTACCAAGACATTTAGGGGATTTCTCATGAGCACCTTCTTCCAGCAAACCGCACAAGCCATGATTGCCAAACACATTGACCGCTTCCCACTATTGAAGTTGGATCAGGTGATTGATTGGCAGCCGATCGAACAATACCTGAATCGTCAAAAAACCCGTTACCTTAGAGATCACCGCGGCCGTCCCGCCTATCCCCTGTTGTCCATGTTCAAAGCCGTCCTGCTCGGACAATGGCACAGCCTCTCCGATCCCGAACTCGAACACAGCCTCATCACCCGCATCGATTTCAACCTGTTTTGCCGTTTTGACGAACTGAGCATCCCCGATTACAGCACCTTATGCCGCTACCGCAATTGGCTGGCGCAAGACGACACCCTGTCCGAATTGCTGGAACTGATTAACCGACAACTGACCGAAAAAGGCCTAAAAGTAGAGAAAGCATCTGCTGCCGTCGTTGACGCCACCATTATTCAGACTGCCGGCAGCAAACAGCGTCAGGCTATAGAAGTCGATAACAAAGGACAAGTCAGCGGCCAAACCACACCGAGTAAAGACAGCGATGCCCGTTGGATAAAGAAAAACGGCCTCTACAAACTCGGTTACAAACAACATACCCGTACCGATGCGGAAGGCTATATCGAGAAACTGCACATTACCCCCGCCAATACCCATGAGTGCAACCACCTGTTGCCTTTGCTGGAAGGGATAGCCGAAGGTACGACCGTCTATGCCGACAAAGGCTACGACAGTGCGGAAAACCGACAACACCTGGAACAGCATCGGCTGCAGGACGGTATTATGCGCAAAGCCCACCGCAAACATCCGCTGTCGGAAGTGCAAACCAAACGCAACCGATATTTGTCGAAGACCCGTTATGTGGTCGAACAAAGCTTCGGTACGCTGCACCGTAAGTTCCGCTATGCCCGGACAGCCTACTTCGGACTGAGCAAAGTGAGTGCACAAAGCCACCTGAAGGCGATGTGTTTGAACCTTTTGAAAGCCGCCAACAGGCTAAGTGCGCCTGTTATCGCCTAAAAGGCGGCCCGGATGCCTGATTATCGGGTATCCGGGGAGGATTAAGGGGATATTTGGGTAAAATCAGGAGTAATTAGGAGCGGAAATAGACGAAAACCTGTGTTTGGATTTCGGCTGTCGGAGGAAAAGGAATTTTGCAAAGGTCTCGGCCTTTGTTTTCAAGTTGCTCTAAGTCTGCCTTCATCCGGAGTATTGATGATGGTGACTTCCTTGAATTTTATGACGCTTATTTTTTTGCTTTCTTAACGCTGCTTTTTTAGCAGGAACAGCAGTTTCAGAATCAGCTACAGGCTCGCAGCAGGATCGGAAGCAACTGATTCAGCTGTACGTTGATAGCCTTTGCCTTTCATGCAAGCATCAAATACAGCACGATCAGCATTTTCACCAGATGCTTGTTGACATTGAGTCATCGCTTCTTCAACAGTGATGCGTGGCGCTGCCGCTTCTTCAGGTTTGGAAGAAGAACAAGCTGCCAACATCAGGCTACCGGTGGCAAGAGCGATTAATAAAGTTTTCATAATTATATATTCCTAAATTTTGATTTTATGGTTTACCGTTAAACGGGAGATACAGGCTACAAAACAAGCTCTGTACCTCAATATTGAGTACATGAGTGCAATTTAGTTTCATTTCAACCTGTAAGTTTTTGATAAATTAATTCTATTGAAGTTAAGACAAATGCTTAATCCTCAATAAACTCAAAATCTTGCAGACCAGTCATTTTTTCTGTTTTTTCACTGTAAAAATATCAAAACGTGGCTGTTGCTAATCGCAACCATCATTTGGGGAGTCCCTCTTTTTATGGCATAATGGACTACTTGACGGATTATTCCGCTCCCCATTTTTTCAAACCGCAGAATCAACATCATACTGCGGTTTGTCCATTTCAGAATCAGATTTTTCAGACGGCCTATCATTCAAAAGGCCGTCTGAACAGAAAGCCACCATCATGAATCCTTTCTCTTCACTCGGTTTAGGCAGCGAATTAGTCTCTGCCCTCACCGATCAAGGGTATGAAAACCCGACACCTATCCAAGCCGCAGCGATTCCTAAAGCCTTGGCAGGACACGACCTTTTGGCCGCAGCACAAACCGGCACAGGTAAAACCGCCGCCTTTATGTTGCCCAGCCTCGAACGCCTGAAACGCTACGCCACATCCAGCACCTCCCCTGCCATGCACCCTGTCCGCATGTTGGTATTGACCCCAACCCGCGAACTGGCCGATCAAATCGATCAAAACGTGCAGGCATACATTAAAAATCTTCCTTTGTGCCATACCGTCCTCTTCGGCGGCGTCAATATGGACAAACAAACTGCCGACTTGCGCGCCGGTTGCGAAATTGTTGTCGCTACGGTTGGCCGACTGCTTGACCACGTCAAACAAAAAAACATTAATTTAAACAAAGTTGAAATCGTTGTACTCGATGAAGCCGACCGTATGCTTGATATGGGTTTCATCGACGATATCCGCAAAATCATGCAGATGTTGCCCAAACAGCGACAAACCCTGCTTTTTTCCGCCACTTTCTCACCGCCTATCCGCAAACTTGCGCAAGATTTTATGCACACGCCTGAAATGGTTGAAGTGGCTGCGCAAAACACCACCAACGCCAATGTCGAGCAACACATCATTGCCGTTGATGCACTCAAAAAACGCAACCTGCTCGAACGTCTGATTGTTGATTTGCATATGAATCAAGTCATTGTATTCTGCAAAACCAAACAAAGCGTCGATCAAGTTACCCGCGACCTCGTCCGCCGTAACATTGCCGCCCAATCCATCCACGGCGACAAATCCCAACAAAGCCGACTGGAAACCCTCAATGCCTTTAAAGAAGGTACATTACGCGTTTTGGTTGCCACTGACGTTGCTGCACGCGGTTTGGATATTGCCGAGTTGCCTTTCGTCATCAACTACGAGCTGCCAACCCAACCTGAAGACTACGTCCACCGCATCGGACGCACCGGACGGGCCGGTGCTGACGGCGTTGCCATTTCCTTGATGGATAAAACCGAACAGAAAATGTTTGAAGCCATTAAAGAACTGACCGGTAGCGATTTGAATGTGGAACGCATCGAAGGCTTTGAGCCGCATTGGTGGGGCAACGACAATAAAGATGAAGCCGAAGCGCAACCGGTTCAGCACAACGACAGCCGCTCTCGCCGCGAAGATAGAAACAAACGCAACGAATACGCGAATAAATCAGATAAAAATTCGAAAAAAGCAGAAGAGAAAAACGATCCGAGTATTGTCTGCGGCAAAATTGCCGGCAGAACACGCCGCAGCCGTCACGAGCGTCAGCCTTGCGCCCTGCTCCAACCTGGTTTTGGCGTAAAGTAAACAACGCTGATTAATCGGTTTTCTGATTATTTATCCTAAGCAAAGGCCGTCTGAAACTTATCTTTCAGACGGCCTTTTATTAAACTAAAAATAAAAAGGACGTGATGAACACGCCCTTTATTTTTCCGTTTCAGACGGCCTTTATTATTTAAGGCCGTCTGAAAATCGGTTTACCTTGCTATATTAAACATTCACTTTCTCGGCTACTTCGTTGTAGCTGTCGATTTCGTTGAAGTTCATGTAGCGGTAGATTTGGTCGCCCTGCTCGTTGATGATACCGATATTGGCTTGGTATTCTTCAACAGTCGGGATTTTACCCAGTTTGGAGCAGATTGCCGCCAACTCAGCCGAGCCGAGGTAAACAAAGGTGTTTTTACCCAAGCGGTTCGGGAAGTTACGGGTAGAAGTGGACATTACAGTTGCGCCTTCGTGTACTTGTGCTTGGTTACCCATACACAATGAGCAACCCGGCATTTCCATACGCGCGCCTGCACGGCCGAGTACACCGTAGTGACCTTCGTCAGACAACTCTTTCGCATCCATTTTGGTTGGAGGCGCCATCCACAGACGTACCGGGATGTCGCTCTTGCCTTCCAAGAGTTTGGAGGCGGCACGGAAGTGACCGATATTGGTCATACAAGAACCGATGAACACTTCGTCAATTTTGGTGCCGGAGCGTTCAGACATGAAGCACACGTCGTCAGGGTCGTTCGGGCAAGCAATAATCGGCTCTTTAATGTCGTCCATGTTGATTTCAATCACGGCGGCGTATTCGGCATCTTTATCCGCTTCGAGCAATTCAGGATTTGCCAACCATGCTTCCATGGCTTTGATACGGCGTTCCAAAGTGCGCGAATCTTGATAGCCGTTAGCAATCATGTTTTTCATCAACACAATATTGGATTTCATGTACTCGATAATCGGCTCTTTGTTGAGCTTCACAGTACAGCCAGCAGCGGAGCGTTCGGCAGACGCGTCAGTCAATTCAAAGGCTTGTTCCACTTTCAAATCAGGCAGGCCTTCGATTTCGAGGATGCGGCCGGAGAAGATGTTTTTCTTACCGGCTTTGGCAACAGTAAGCAAGCCTTGTTTAATCGCGTACAGCGGAATGGCGTTCACCAAGTCACGCAGGGTCACACCCGGTTGCAGTTTGCCGCTGAAGCGTACCAATACGGACTCAGGCATATCGAGCGGCATTACGCCGGTAGCTGCTGCGAAAGCAACCAAGCCCGAACCTGCAGGGAAAGAAATACCGATAGGGAAACGGGTGTGGCTATCGCCGCCTGTACCGACTGTATCAGGCAGCAGCAGACGGTTGAGCCATGAGTGAATCACGCCGTCGCCCGGACGCAGAGATACACCGCCACGGGTCGAGATGAAGGCAGGCAGTTCTTTATGGGTTCTCACATCGACAGGTTTTGGATAAGCCGCGGTGTGACAGAAAGACTGCATCACCATATCTGCTGAGAAGCCCAAGCAAGCCAAGTCTTTCAATTCGTCGCGAGTCATCGGGCCGGTAGTATCTTGCGAGCCGACAGTAGTCATGCGTGGTTCGCAGTAAGTACCCGGACGCACGCCTTTGCCTTCCGGCAAACCGCAGGCGCGGCCAACCATTTTTTGAGCCAAGGTAAAACCGGCTTTGCTTTCAGCTGGCGCTTGAGGCAGACGGAATTCGGCAGAAGCAGGCAGTTTCAATGCTTCACGCGCTTTGGCAGTCAGGCCACGACCGATAATCAGGTTGATACGGCCACCGGCTTGTACTTCGTCCAGCAATACTTGCGATTTCAGGCTGAACTCGGCAACAGTTTCGCCGTTTTTCACAATTTTGCCTTCATAAGGCAGGATATCGACGACATCACCCATTTTCAGAGCAGACACATCGACTTCAATCGGCAATGCGCCGGAGTCTTCTTGAGTATTGAAGAAGATAGGGGCAATTTTGCCACCCAGGCATACGCCGCCGAAACGTTTGTTCGGTACGAACGGAATATCTTCGCCTGTATGCCAAATGACAGAGTTGGTAGCAGATTTGCGTGAAGAACCGGTACCGACCACGTCGCCAACGTAAGCAACCGGATGGCCTTTGGCTTTGAGTTCTTCCAACAATTTAATCGGACCGACTTCTCCTGGTTTGTCAGGCGTGATGCCGTCGCGCGGGTTTTTCAACATCGCCAGCGCGTGCAGCGGAATATCAGGACGGCTCCATGCGTCAGGTGCAGGAGAGAGGTCGTCTGTATTGGTTTCACCGTCAACTTTGAATACGGTAATAGTGATTTTTTCTGGAACTTTGGCACGAGAAGTGAACCATTCGGCATCTGCCCAAGATTGCAATACTTCTTGCGCGTATTTATTGCCTTTTTCGGCTTTTTCTTGAACATCGTGGAAAGAGTCAAACATCAACAGAGTGTGTTTCAGACCATTTGCAGCGATAGGCGCAAGTTTGTCGTTGTCCAAGAGTTCGATGAGTGCATGAATGTTGTAACCGCCAAGCATGGTGCCCAACAGCTCGGTAGCATACTCAGGGGAAATCAGCGGACTGGATGCGCTTCCTTCGGCAACGGCTGCCAAAAATGAGGCTTTAACTTTGGCGGCATCGTCCACACCGGGTGGTACGCGGTAAGCCAACAGCTCAACCAAGAATTCACCTTCACCGGCAGGTGGATTTTTCAGCAGCTCAACCAAATCAGCAGTCTGCTGAGCAGTCAGAGGAAGGGCGGGAATACCAAGGGCAGCGCGCTCGGCGGCGGCTTTACGATAGGCTTCTAACATCTCTTTGTTCCTTTTTCTGTTTTTTCTTCTGGACAATTGCAAATGATTTGCAATTAAGGATTGTAAACAATCCTTTTAAGTATCATAGACCAGTTTTCAAAAAATGGGAACAGTTATGTTACTGAGTGTAATAAATTTAAACTATTTTGTTTAATGTATTAATAGTCCAATCTATCCAAAGCCGCCCTCTTCTAAGCGTTTTAGCCAAACAGGCGGGAAACTTCGGCTGATTTTTTACGGTACGGCAAGATGATTTCAACGCGGAACAGGCCGTCTGATTGGATGTTTCTGATTTTCGCGTCGGTGTCATACATCAAAGTCAAGCGCTCTTTCAAATTGCGCAAAGCCATAGAATTTCCTTTATGCGGCTTGGTATTTTCGTTAGGTTCCGTTCCGCACGGATTTTCGATACTGATGAAAATAGATGATTTTTCCAATTTTGTTAATACCGTAATTATCCCTGGACGGTGGATAGATTCGACACCATGAAATACGGCATTTTCTAAAAGCGGTTGCAACAACAGATGTGGCGTTTCGGCATCATCGGGCGCATGGTGTTGCCACATAACCTGTACGCGCATATGTCCCATACGGATTTGCTCGATGGCAATATATTCCTGCGCCCACTCGATTTCCTGCCCTAAGGTGCTGTTTTGACTACCGTCGCGCAGTTGCGCACGGAACAAGTTGGCCAGATTTTCCAGCAAAGTTTCCGCATCATACGGACGCAGACGGATTAAGCTGATGGCGGCATTCAAGCTGTTAAACAAGAAATGCGGACGGATACGCGCTGTCAACGCGCTCAGTCTGGCTTCGGAAATGGAAGGCGCGAGGCTGTTGCGGCGGGCCGCTTCGATGTACATGAAACTGAAACAAAAAAAGGTCAGCAAGAAGAAGTGTTGAATCAGCGGCCAAATTTCTGTCTTCAAAATCACTAAATCGACAAACAAGAAAATCAGCAGGTTGGAAACGTAGGAAACCACAACGCTATACTGTGAGCGAAGCAGGGACGGCGCAAATGCCTGTAAGAAATAGACCTTGAGTAAAATTAAGAGGATGACGGGGCAAGCCCATGAAAAATGTTGGAAAATCTGTTCCGGATAAGGCACACCCGATACCGTCATCAACGGAAAGATAAACAAACTGATTAACAAAACAATGAGCAGGCGCACCAGAGTTGCGGAATTGCGCAAATCCGGCACTGCGAAATTCTGGTTTATTTGACGTATAATAGACATGATTTCAACCGTTTTCTTTCATAATGTATAGACGGGTCTGCTATATTGAAGACGTAGACCCTGTTTTTTATTTATATTTTAAGGATGCTGATATGAGCAAGGACAAAACCTGGTCAGGCCGTTTTAACGAACCTGTTTCCGAGCTGGTCAAAAAATATACCGGCTCGATTGATTTTGACAAACGACTGGCAGAATGGGACATCCAAGGCTCGCTAGCACACGCGCAAATGCTGACACAGTCGGGCGTTTTGAGCGAAGACGACCTCTCCGCCATCCGTCAGGGCATGGCCGAGATTATAGCAGAAATCAAAGAAGGAACGATTTCCTGGTCGCTGGATTTGGAAGATGTCCACATGAACATCGAACGCCGCCTTACCGACAAAATCGGCGACGCCGGCAAACGCCTGCACACTGGCCGCAGCCGCAACGACCAAGTCGCTACCGACATCCGCCTGTGGCTGCGCGATCAAATTACCGTTATTCAAAGCCTGATTCAAAATCTTCAGACGGCCTTGGTTGATTTGGCGGAACAAAACGCAGAAACCGTTATGCCCGGTTTTACCCATCTGCAAGTTGCCCAGCCGGTCAGCTTCGGGCATCACATGCTCGCCTACGTTGAAATGCTCGGCCGCGATTTCGAGCGCATGGCCGACTGCCGCAAACGCGTCAACCGTATGCCGCTCGGCGCCGCAGCCCTTGCCGGTACCACCTACCCGATTCAACGCGAAATTACCGCCGAGCTGTTGGGCTTTGAGCAAATCTGCCAAAACTCGCTCGATGCCGTATCTGACCGCGATTTTGCCATTGAGTTCACGGCTGCCGCTTCTCTGATTATGGTTCATCTGAGCCGCCTTTCCGAAGAATTGATTTTGTGGATGAGCCCGAGTTTCGGCTTCATCGATATTGCCGACCGTTTCTGCACCGGCTCGTCCATCATGCCGCAAAAGAAAAACCCCGACGTACCCGAACTCGTGCGCGGCAAATCCGGTCGCGTGATTGGCCATCTGATCGGCCTGGTTACCCTGATGAAATCGCAACCTTTGGCATACAACAAAGACAATCAGGAAGACAAAGAGCCTTTGTTTGATACTGCCGACACACTTATCGACACCCTGCGCATTTACGCCGACATGATGCGCGGCGTGACCGTCAAACCCGACAATATGCGCGCCGCCGTAATGCAGGGTTTTGCAACGGCTACCGACTTGGCGGATTACTTGGTGAAAAAAGGCATGCCTTTCCGCGACAGCCACGAAGTCGTCGCCCAAGCCGTGCGCCATGCCGATGAAGCAGGCGTTGATTTGAGCGAATTGCCGCTTGAAGTCTTGCAAGGTTTCAGCGGTTTGATTACCGACGATGTGTACACTGTGCTGACACCCGAAGGCAGCTTAAACGCGCGCAACCACTTGGGCGGCACCGCGCCTGAACAAGTCCGTTTCCAAGTCAAACGCTGGCATGAATTATTGGCTTAAACCCATCTAAACACATAATAAAAGGCCGTCTGAAAATTTTCAGACGGCCTTTTGATTACCTGTGTTACACTCAACCGCACAATAAAAACAGATAAACCTAAACTTACCTTCAAACGAGAAAACACGCCTCCTGACTTTGCCGCCATCTTCATACTAAAGGAGCAAGGATGAAAAACATTGTCTTAAAATTGATCATGATCTGCCTATGCTGCGGATGCTATGCCGTATTCGTCGCCTGGGAAAATGGCGGATTCAGCCAGCTCCATGATTTTCAAGCAATAGAGAGCAACGGCATGAGCGTATACCTTCATCAAACCTCCTCCGCAGCCATGCAGGCTGAAAAAAACGAGCTGTCGATTTTGCAAAACAACCAAAACAGCTTAGCCTCTTGCGTCGGCATTGAATCTTTATGCGAACACGCCAAGCCAGGCATCTGGGTTGAACATGCCAAATTCTTACAACACAAGGACACGGGCAAATTATTGGTACTTTCGTTGGACTATTTGGAAAACAATGACACCGCAAAAACCCTACACAACCGCTATTCTGCATCGCTCCTCCCCCAAGCAGATAGAACGGAAGCGTGGCATTACGCCTGGCGTACATTTTTGAGCTCAATAATGTTTCTAATGGTCGTCAATCTGACGCCAATGATTTTTGCCCTATTCGAAGAAAAGACAAGCGCAGCATAAAAACATGCCGTCTGAACACATTTTCAGACGGCATGTTTCATTATTAAAGCTTAACGCGGATGAACCATATCTACAGGAACGACCAATTCATCAAACTCTTCGCCTGTCAACAAGCCCAATTCGATGGCGGTTTCGCGCAACGATTTGTCGTTTTTATAGGCGGTTTTGGCGACTTTGGCGGCATTTTCGTAGCCGATTTTACGGTTTAACGCAGTAACGAGCATCAGGGAATGGTGCAGGAAATAGTCGATTTTTTCCGGCACGGGCTCGATGCCGACGGCGCAGTTTTCGTTGAAGCTGTTGCACGCGTCGCCCAAGAGGCGGATGGATTGCAAGAGGTTGTAGGCGATAACGGGCATATAGACGTTCAGCTCGAAATTGCCCGACGCGCCCGCCATGCTGATGGTAACGTCGTTGCCGAACACTTGGCAGCACACCATGGTCATCGCTTCGCATTGGGTCGGGTTGACTTTGCCCGGCATGATGGACGAACCCGGCTCGTTTTCAGGGATTTTGATTTCACCCAAACCGCAGCGCGGGCCACTTGCCAGCCAGCGGATGTCGTTGGCAATTTTGTTCAGGCTTGCCGCCAGCGTTTTCAATGCGCCCGAAGCGGCAACGGCGGCATCGCGTCCGCCCAGGGCTTCAAATTTGTTCGGCGCGCTGACAAACGGCAGGCCGGACAATTCGGCGAGTTTGGCAGCGGCTTTTTCGGCGTATTCGGGATGACTGTTCAAGCCCGTACCGACCGCCGTGCCGCCCAAAGCGAGTTCATACAAGTCTTTAAGCACATCGTTCAGACGGCCTAAACCGTGATCGAGCTGGGAAACGTAGCCGGAAAACTCTTGTCCCAAAGTCAGCGGCGTCGCGTCTTGCAAATGGGTGCGGCCGATTTTGACGATAGGGGCGAAAGCTTGGGCTTTTTTATCCAATGTATCGCGCAAGGCTTGGACGGCAGGGATGAGATGGCGGTTGATTTCAATCGCGGCGGCGACGTGGATGGCGGTCGGGAACGCGTCGTTGGTCGATTGCGCATGGTTTACATGGTCGTTAGGATGGACGGGCTGATACGCCGCCAAGCCTGTACCGGCGATTTCGTTGGCACGGTTTGCCAGCACTTCGTTCATGTTCATATTGGATTGCGTGCCGGAGCCGGTCTGCCACACTACCAATGGGAACTGCCCGTCAAGCTTGCCGTTCAACACATCATCCGCCGCCTGCGTAATCAAATCCGCCTGTTCGGGCTTAATCCTGCCGAGGGAAACATTGGTGGCGACTGCGGCTTTTTTCACCAGCGCCAAAGCGTAAATCAACGGCTGTGGCAGGGTTTCGCCGCCGATTTTGAAATTGTTGCGGCTGCGCTGGGTCTGCGCGCCCCAATAGGCTTCGGATGGGACTTCGACATTGCCCATGGTGTCGTGTTCGGTACGGGTACTCATGCGTTTCTCCTATATTAAAATAGAAATAATAATGATTCGTAAAATTATTATAACCAGCAATAGGCCGTCTGAAAAGAGAGATATTTTTTCAGACGGCCTATCTGCTTTATAAACGGAAAACACAAACACAAGATGAAACTTAAATATAAACCTCGCTAACACTCCCCTCTTCTAAAAGTTTTTAGCCCGTATCGGCTTGTGTTCAAGACTAAAGCTTTCCTTACCGACAATAAAGTTTTATCGGCTTCAGACACTTTATCGTTTCTTTACTTTGTTTCTCTCTAAGAGCATAATAAATAAAAATGATTATCAGGATATGAATCATGAAACAAAACCATTTGATTTGCTTGTTAATGAGCAGTTTTGCCGCCGCAAACAGCTTTGCCGAGACCTTGGCAGACCCTGATGAAATCCAGCCTGTCAAAACCTTCTCCCCTCCCAAACCGATTGCACCGACCTCAGCACAAGGCTATTTCCCCGAAAACCAATTCGATCGCACCGACCGCAGCGATCATTACTTTGTTACCGAAAACATAGACCAAGCCTTCCGTCCGTTGAAAGCAAACAGCGGCTTTTACGGCAAAAGCTTTTACAACTCCGTTACCGCGCAAGCGCGTGGGGCAAAAGTGTACGGCGTGGCCAACCTCAATCACACCAAGGCCAACGGCTACAAAGACGGCGACGGCAATCAGACCGATTGGAAATACAGCCGTTTCAATCAAGCTTTGATACTCGGTTTCGTGCCGTCTGAAAACCAGGAATACCGCCTCACCTACCTACACGACGACATCAACAACGACCGCCAGCCGCAGTTCGTCAACGACGCATTGGATACCGAACGCCACATCGCCAAACTCAACGCGCGTTGGGGCAATGCCGATTTGAGCAATACGGTCAGCGCGGAAGCAGGTGTCATCAAACTCAAACGCCATGCCGACAATTACTCCCTGCGCCCAAACAACACTCCGCAGCAAGTGTTCGTAGAGCTTGACCGCAAAGTGTACGACTTCTCGCTCAAACACGACGCAGATTTCGGCAAATTCCACAACACCGCCGCCGTCAGCTACCGCAACGACAGCCAAAACGGCGAGCGCAACGCCCACACCGCCATGCGCGACTTCCTCAACGGCTACCGTTTCGCCGATGTGCACATCGACCGCTGGCGCATTGCCGATACCCTGTCTTACAAGTTTGACGACCAACACAAACTGGGCTTGGGCTTAAGCTACGAAATCAACGAAGCGGACGTTCGCAAAAATACGGCGCAACCCGCCCATCCGATGAACCGCAACCTTGCCTTCGCCTCATCACAACAAATCTGGAAAACCCATTACGGCTACGACTTCAACGGCAAAGTGCGCCGTCATGCCTTCTCAGGCGAACTCAAATACGATTTCACGCCGTCTGAAACGCAAAAATACAGCGTTTCCCTCGCACATTTGGAACGCATCGGCGACAACACCGAACGCTTCAACTCGCTTGCCGCCATCGTGCAAAACCGCATGAACGGCGCGTTGATGAACCAAAACCCAGCCGCTGCCATCGCAGGCAATCCCCTGCTGAAAACCGAAAAACACAACCGAATCAAGCTCACCGCCGACAGCCGCAACGACTACTACAACGGCTACATGAACTCGTTGGCAGGCTCAGGCTGGAACGTAGGCGGCACACTTGTAGCAGACAAAGTCAAAGACCTGATTATTTTTGACCGCGCACGAGGACAAAGCGGTATCTCATCCAAAGGCGGCGGCATCATCACACGCAACGTGGACGCGCGATTGTTTACCGCGCAGGCCTACGCACGTTACAACTTCAATCCGCATTGGGCGGCAGGCATCAAAGCCACCTACAACTACGGACACAACGAAACCGACAGCAGGCCGCTCTATCAAATCCGTCCGTTTGAAGCCGCCGTCCAAGCCGACTACAAAAACTACTTTGCCCACGGCAGCTACAACATCGGCGCCGCAACACGCTTTGTCGCCAAACAAACGCGCGGCGATTTTGACACGGCAAGCGGTCTGGGCATAGACAAACGCGAAGCCGCCAAAGGCTTTACCGTTGCCGACGTGTATGCAGGCGTAAACATCAAAGACAAATACGGCTTACGCTTGGGCGTGAACAACGTGTTCAACAAAAAATACGCCGAACACATCAGCGGTGACCACGTCCTCGCCCTGTCGCCCAGTGTGGTGTATGCACCGGGCAGGACATATTGGTTGAGTTTGCATGCGGCTTTTTAAAATCAGGCCGTCTGAAAGAATGCCTACACTGGCTTATTAAGAATTAGGAGATAAAAAATGGACATGAAAAGACGCGATTTCTTAAAAATGACCGCCGCGCTGGCAGCCGCAGGCGTTTCGCCTTCATTGTTGGCAGCTGGTAAAGAACAATTTACCGTATACGGCGCACCGGCAATGCCCAGCGTTACCATTGCAGTAGCGGCGTTGCAAGGCAAGCTGGCGAAGCAGGCGGATGTATCGCTGAAAATTTGGCGTTCGCCCGACCAACTGCGCGCAGGCGTAGCAAGCGGACAATTTAAAGTCATGATGAGCCCGAGCAATGTCGGCGTGAACCTGCGCAACCAAGGGCAGAAAGTCGGCATGGTCAATATTTTGACCAACGGCATCACACAGCTGATGTGCAAAGGCAGCGCGATTGCCTCGCCGCAGGATTTGGTCGGCAAAAAAATCCTTGTGCCGTTTAAAAACGACATGCCCGACATCGTGCTGCAAGCCTTGTTGAAAAAACTGAAAATCGACGCGCACAAAGTCGGCATCACCTACACCGCCACGCCGCCCGAAGCAGTCGGACTGTTTTTGAGCAAGGACTACCACGCCGCCATCCTGCCCGAACCAATGGCAACAGCCAGCCTACTTAAAGGCAAAACCATGGGCGTAAACGTCGTGCGCGGCTTTGATTTGGTGAAAGCATGGGGGCAGGCGTTTGACACCAAACCGCTGATTCCGATGGCGGGTATCATCGCCAACGAAGAATATTTCCACGCGCACAAGGCGCAGTTCGACATCTTCCATCAGGATTTGAAAAACGCGCTTAACTGGATACTCGCCAACCGTCAGAGTGCCGCGAAAATCGGCAAAAACTACCTCCCCGCCCCCGAACCCGCCCTAGTCATGGGCTTGGACGGCGCGCGGCTGACGGTAACCAAAGGCAGCGAAGTGAAGAACGAGATTTTGAAGTTTTACGAAATCCTGATGCAGTTCAACCCGAAACTTTTGGGCGGCAAGCTGCCGGATAACGGGTTCTTATTGGCTTAAAGGGAAAGAGGTCGTCTGAAAAGGGAGAAGTAGTATTAGGGAATCCAATATACCCTTTTCAGACGACCTATCAGATAATAGTTAGAACAGTACACAAAAAGCCGTCATTCCCACGCAGGTGGGAATCCAGTCTTAGATATTGCAGTAATGTTTTAAAATTGCAGCGACGTCAAACCTCTGGATTCCCGCCTACGCGGGAATGACGGCGGGTGGGTTTCTATTTGCACCAAGAGCTTTGTTTGAAAAAATAACGGATAAACTATCCGCAAGGACGCGTCGTGGTTGTAGAAAACAGTTGTCGCATTCCCATTGTATTTTCAAACGGCTTGTGAGCCAAAACGTTCACCTCCATTGTTGCCATCCGCGAACTTTTAAGCAGCGGCTTAACCCATCGCTCGATTAAGACAAACATTACCATTTACTGGAGTAAAATATGAACTCAATTAATATTCAAGTAGAACAACAACAAGGACGTGTTGCAGATGAAGTAAGTGCATTGATTGCGGTTATTCGTCCAATTCTTCACGGATTATTATTTGCAATAAAAAATGATGTTGTAAATGAAACAGGCGGTATACATAATTTAAAACTGTTTATGCTACCTCGTGTTTATAGGCCTGGGTCTGGTGATTGCGGCATTTGCTTCGAATATGCTGTCCATGATGCAATTCAACGAAAAGACCCTATGATCATTGAACGGGTGCATGATAGTTTGACCCGTTTTTGTCGTGTACCAGGTAACGATACTGCATCTATTTTATTTGGGGTAGAAAAAACCGGAGCTTTGCAGCTTATTGGTAATGCAGATGATTTACTCACTGATAATTCTAGGATTTTAACAGGAGCGCAGGCACAACCACCAAAATTAAAACAATATATTCAAGACTTAATGCAGGCATTTCGTAGGCAGAATTATAGAGATCAACTGCCTAGCAGTATTTCTGGACTTTGGAAGGCTGATTTATTTCTAGGAAATAGGGATACTGATAGATGGGTGGGAACGACCGTTAAAATAAACAAATCTCAGTTAGAAGGAGCTCAAGGGTTAAGAATAGGTATAGTTCCTTCAACATTTGGAAAGGGTGATCAAATAGTCTTTGATTCAAACCGTAACCTTGTAGTGTGCCCTTTGCCATATGACGGTTCTTTTATGGAGATTTTTTACTCTGCATGGCAGATTATTCAATCCTTTATTTATTGGGATGCAAAAATGCCCAAACCAGAATATCTTTCCGTTGGTTCTCACAGAATAGTTGCACAGCGCTTGGAAGAAAGACGAGAATTAACCGTTTTAGAAGCCATTGATTCTCTTGCTCCTATTGCTCAACCGGGGCTCTTGATTACTGACTCTCACCAAGTATCAATTAGTACAAATTCCAATCAAGTAGAAAGCATAAAAAATGTAATTGCTCCGCAGCCTTTACAGTTTTCTTTAAATTAAGAACGAACGTAGGTCGTGTTAGCCACAGTCGTAACCCAACCATGAATCCCAAACCAAGGTCGTCTGAAAAACAATATTTGAGAACACCAAACCGTTTCGTTGGGTTAAGGCATTCTATCTAACCCAATCAACCATTTTTCAGACGGCCTATTATCTCCAAACCATCACTATGAACCAACACCTAAACCATGATTAAAACCGACAAAATCCGCAAACCGCAGCCTGCGGTGTTTTACATCATCGACTACCTTTGGAGCGGCTTTGCCGGTCTGAGTGTGGCGATGGTGGTGGTGGCGTTGTGGGCGTGGGGAAGTGCCGTGTTCGGCGAGTTTATGCTGCCTGCGCCGGTGGAGGTGTTTCAAAAGTCTTTGGATTTATTGAAACATTTTCAGGAAAACGAAATCGGGATTTCGCTGTGGCGGTCGGTGGTGGGGATTTCTGTTGCGCTGGCGGCGGGATTGGCGGCGGGGCTGGTGGCAGGCAGTTTTAAGACGGCGATGGCGTTGCTTAAGCCTGTGATTACGATTTTGTTGGCAATGCCGCCGATTATTTGGGTGGTGATGGCTCTGTTTTGGTTCGGATTTGGCAATCCGAGCGTGTTGTTTACCATCATTGTGTTGGTTGCGCCGCTGACGTTTGCGAGTGCGGCGGTCGGGATGGCGAGCGTGAACAAGCAGCATGAGGAGTTGTTTGACGCTTATAAATTAGGCCGTCTGAAAAAAATCCGTTATCTGTATATCCCGCATCTGACGGGCTATGTGATTTCCAGTATTGGTGTTGCGGTGGCAATGGGAGTGAAGGTGGTGATTATGGCGGAACTTTTGGGCGCGAGCGAAGGCGTGGGCGCGCGGATTGCGGACGCGAGGGCGATGCTGGAGACTTCGACGGTGATGGCTTATGTGGTGTTGGTTATCGTGTTTGTGTCGCTGTTTGAATACCTGATTACCAAGCCTTTGGAAATTTTGTTTATGCCGTGGAGGAGATGATGCTCTGTCTTGAAAACGTGCGTTTTGAAATTCTCCGCGACCCCATCGTGCGCGATTTCAGTTTGAACCTGCAACACGGCGAAGTGAAAGCCTTGTTCGGGCCGAGCGGCTGCGGTAAGACGACGGTTTTGCGGCTGATTGCGGGCTTGGAAACGCCGAAATCGGGCACAATACGCAATACTTTCCGCAAAACGGGTTTTCTGTTTCAGGAAAACCGCCTGCCGGGAAACTTGACCGCGATGCAGAATATCGCTATTTTTATGGACAAACCCGATGAAGGCGAAATCATCGCGCTGGCGGCGAAAGTCGGGCTGACTGCGGGCGATTTGAACAAATATCCGACCGAATTGTCCGGCGGCATGGCGAAACGGGTAGCATTTTTGCGCCTGCTGCTGTGCGGCTGCGACCTTGCCTTGCTGGACGAGCCGTTCGTCGGTTTGGACCGCGATTTGCGCGATATTTTGGTCGCCATGCTGGTGGAAAAAATCGAGCGGCAGGGCATGGCGTGTATGCTGGTAACGCACGACCGCTTCGAAGCCGCACGCCTGAGCCATGAAATCATGCTGCTTTCCACTAAGGGCATGAACGTGCAAAACGTGATTACCCTGCCTACGCCGCTGTCCGAACGCGATTCGGCTTTTGAAGAAGCCGTGGTGGCAAGAGAGTTTCAGGGGATTCATTATTATGAGTGATAGGAATTTAAATTTCTGACAAACCTTGCGGTTCGTTGCCCTCTCCCTAACCCTCTCCCACGGGGAAAGGGGATCAGGTTTCTCAAAATCAGAGAGCCGTAGAATTGGGAATCAGATGTCAGGTAAACCTGAAAATGTTCAGGCTCGACAGCCCAATTCCCTCTCCCCGTGGGAGATGGCTAGGGAGAGGGTAAGCAAGCCGCAGGCTTGCCTCTTTAGCGAAAGATACGAATCTGTTATCCGAACGCGATTCGGTTTTTGAAAAAGCCGTGGTGCCAAGGGGGCAGGGGATTCATTATGAGGTGCTTTATGTTTTCGACTGTGATTACTGCTGCTGTTTTATATATTGCTACAGCAGTAGATTTGTTGGTAATACTATTAATATTTTTTGCTAGAGCAAATACTAGAAAAGAATATCGAGATATTTATATCGGACAATATTTAGGTTCTGTAATTTTAATATTAGTTAGTTTATTTCTAGCTTTTGTTTTGCATTATGTTCCGGAAAAATGGGTGTTGGGTTTATTAGGTTTAATACCGATTTACTTAGGTATTAAAGTTGCTATTTACGACGATTGTGAGGGCGAAAAAAGAGCTAAAAAAGAATTGGATGAAAAAGGGTTGTCAAAATTAGTCGGTATTGTTGCTTTGGTTACAGTTGCTAGTTGTGGTGCAGATAATATTGGACTTTTTGTTCCTTACTTTGTGACTTTAGATCTTGTCGACTTATTAGTTACTCTTCTTGTATTTTTAATATTGATTTTTGTTTTAGTATATACAGCACAAAGATTGGCTAATATTTCAGGTGTTGGTGAAATTGTAGAGAAGTTTAGTCGTTGGATAATGGCTGTTATTTATATTGGTTTAGGATTATTTATTATTATTGAAAATAATACAATTCAAACAATAATATCAATAATATGAATGATACGGGCATTTGAGTATCTGACAAACCTTGTGGTTCGTTGCCCTCTCCCTAACCCTCTCTCACGGGGAGAGGGAATCAAGTTGCTGAAAATCAAAGAATGCAGGATTGGGAATTAGATGGCAGGTAAACCTGAAAATGTTCAGGCTCGACAGCCTAATTCCCTCTCCCTGTGGGAGAGGGCTATGGAGAGGGCAAAAAAGCCGAAGGTTTGCTTCTTCAATACAAGATACAACCCTGTCCTCCCAATAAATCTATATCCGAAAGCATCTTCATGCAGAATCAAGCCAAACCATGAATAAGTTTTTCACCCACCCCATGCGGCCGTTTTTCGTCGGTGCGGCGGTGCTTGCCATACTCGGCGCGTTGGTGTTTTTCATCAGCCCCGGTGCCGTCATTTTGCACCGCCAAATCTTCTTAGAACTCATGCTGCCTGCGGCATACGGCGGCTTCCTGACTGCAGCCATGCTCGAATGGACGGGTTATAAAGGCCGTCTGAAACCTGTCGCTACTTTGATGGCGGCATTGCTGCTCGCTGCATCTGCCATACTGCCCTTTTCGCCGCAAACTGCCTCGTTTTTTGTCGCCGCCTATTGGCTGGTATTGTTGCTGTTCTGCTCTTGGCTGATTTGGCTCGACCGAAACACTGACAACTTTGCCCTGCTAATGCTGCTCGCCGCATTTACTGCTTTTCAGACGGCCTATGCCACGAATGGCGATTTGAACTTACTTCGCGCGCAAGTACATCTGAACATGGCAGCTGTCATGTTTGTATCCGTCCGCGTCAGCATTCTTTTGGGCGCGGAAGCCCTTAAAGAATGCCGTCTGAAAGACCCTGTTTTTATTCCAAATATCGTTTATAAAAACATCGCCATTACTTTCCTGCTCTTGCACGCCGCCGCCGAACTTTGGCTGCCCGCGCAAACCGCCGGTTTTACCGCGCTTGCCGTCGGATTCATCCTGCTCGCCAAGCTGCGTGAGCTCCACCATCACGAACTCCTGCGCAAACACTACGTCTGCACTTATTACCTGCTCCAGCTCTTTGCCGCCGCAGGCTATCTGTGGACAGGCGCGGCAAAACTGCAAAATCTGCCCTCCTCCGCCCCATTACACCTGATTACCCTCGGCGGCATGATAGGTGGCGTGATAATGGTGTGGCTGACCGCCGGACTGTGGCATAGCGGCTTTACCAAACTCGACTACCCAAAACTCTGCCGCATTGCCGTCCCCCTGCTCTTTATGGCCGCCATCTCACGCGCTTTCTTGATGAACGTGAACCTGATATTTTTCATCACCGTTCCTGCGATTCTGACCATCGCCGTGTTCGTACTGTATCTTTTCACGTTTGTACCGATATTTCAGGATAATGCGTTTACGGATGATCCGGAATAAAACAAAAGGCCGTCTGAAACTTTCAGACGGCCTTAGCTTTAAATAAATGCTTTATTTGTTGGCGTTTAAATAAAGATTAATCAGACGTGTAGTGGAGCTGTCGTGTTTTTGCACTTCGGTCTCGCCGGTCAATTCGGCAAGAATGGTTTTGGCCAGTTGTTTGCCGAGTTCTACGCCCCATTGGTCAAAGCTGTTGATGCCCCAAATAATGCCTTGAACGAAAGTTTTGTGTTCGTACATGGCAATCAGGCTGCCCATATTGCGCGGGTTGATTTTATCCATGAGGATAAGGTTGGTCGGGCGGTTGCCGGAGAAGGTTTTGTGCGGAACAAGCTCTTCGATACGCGCTTCGTCCATGCCTTGTGCTTGAAGCTCGGCACGTACTTCGTCCGGCGTTTTGCCGCGCATAAAGGCTTCGGCTTGGGCAAAGACGTTCGCCAACAGGATTTCGTGGTGGCCTTGCAAATTGCTGCGTTTTTCAAGAGAGGCGATGAGGTCAATCGGTGTGATGTGCGTACCTTGGTGCAGCAGTTGGAAGAAGGCGTGCTGGCCGTTGATACCGGTTTCACCCCAAATAATCGGGGAAGTTTCGTAACCGACCGGTTTACCGTCAAGGGTCACTTGTTTGCCGTTGCTCTCCATATCGAGCTGCTGGATGAATTTGGGCAGACGGTGGAGATGTTGGTCGTAAGGCGCGATAACGTGGCTGCCGCCACCGTAGTAGTTGATGTACCAAATGCCGATAAGGGCAAGGATAACCGGCAGGTTGCGCTCCAGCGGCGTGTTGATGAAGTGTTGGTCCATCAAGTGCGCGCCGTTGAGCATTTCGATGAAGTTTTCTTCGCCGAGATACAGCATAATCGGCAGGCCGATGGCCGACCACAGGCTGTACCGTCCGCCGACCCAATCCCAGAATTCAAACATATTGGCGGTATCGATACCGAATTCGGCAACGGCTTTTTGGTTGGTCGATACGGCAACGAAGTGTTTGGCCACGGCGCTTTCATCGCCTGCATGATCCAAGAACCATTTACGCGCGGTCAGGGCGTTGGTCAGGGTTTCTTGGGTGGTAAAGGTTTTGGACGCAATAATGAACAGCGTAGTTTCAGGGTGGACTTTGGACAATACGTCGCGCAGTTGGGAGCCGTCCACGTTGGAGACGAAGTGCATCTTCAGGCGCGGATGACCGAAAGGCTTGAGCGCGGTACACATCATCAGGGGGCCGAGGTCGGAGCCGCCGATACCTATGTTGACGACGTCGGTAATGACTTGATTGGTATAGCCCAACCAGCTGCCGCTGCGGACTTCATGCGCGAACTCGCCCATGCGTTGCAGGACATGGTTGACCTTAGGCATGACATCCTCGCCATCCACGACGATGGGGGCGTTGGTGCGGTTGCGCAGGGCAACGTGGAGTACGGCGCGGTTTTCTGTCGTATTGATTTTTTCGCCGTGGAACATTTGCTGCATCCGCTCAGGCACGCCTGCTTCACGCGCCAACTCGAACAAAAGCGACATGGTTTCGTCGTTGATACGGTTTTTAGAATAATCCAAAGTCAGGCCGCCAACCTGCAGCCAGTAGCGCTCGGCACGTTCGGGATCTTGCTCGAACATTTCGCGCATATGTTGTTCTTTGGTTTCGTCAAAATGTATCCATAATTTTGACCAAGCTGGTAAATCGTGAAGGTGTTTCATCGGATGCTCTCCTGGATAGTGGACAGTTTTGTTGAGAAAACGGCCGTGAGGTCGTCTGAAACGGGAACGGGGTGGTTTCCGTTTTTTGAGGTTTCAGACGGCCTTGATGTGGGTTGGGGCCGTCTGAAGATATCAGTGAAGAATCAATCTTTATCGTATTCGATGTGTTTGTTATGTATGCTTTTTTTACTTTTTTGCAGTTGCGTGCTGGCAGTGTCGCCCAAGCGTAAGGCCAAGCCGATGGCAAGAATGTCGATAACGGCCAATTGCAGAAGACGGGACACCATAGGCGTATAAAGCTCGGCATTTTCTTGAGTGGCGATGCTCAATACGCAGTCGGCCATTTGGGCCAACGGCGAATCATTGCGGGTCAGCGCGATAACGGATGCGCCATTTTCTTTGGCGATACTGGCCGCGTCCAGCAATTCGATAGACGAGCCGGTATTGGAAATCGCCACCAGCACATCCTGCTCAGTCAATACGGAAGCCGCCATCAGCTGGGTATGCGTATCAACATAAGCAACAGTGGACATGCCGAAGCGGAAAAATTTGTGTTGCGCGTCTTGGGCTACGATGCCGGAGTTGCCGACACCATAAAACTCAACGCGTCGCGCGTGCATCAGAATGGCAATCGCGTTTTCCAGTTCGGATTCTTTCAGGAAACGGCGCTCGCCCAAGAGGGAGGCTGCGGCATTGCCCAATACTTTTTCGACCACGCTGCCCATGTTGTCATCGGCGTTTAATTCTTCATGAACGTAAGGCATGCCTTCGTGGCCGATGCTGGCAGACAAAGCGAGTTTGAACTCAGGCAAGCCTTTGTAACCCAAGCTGCGGCAGAAACGGATTACAGTCGGCTGACTGACGGACGCACGCTCGGCGATTTCCGCCACAGCGGCATGAACGAACCATTTCGGCTCGGCCAGCGCAGATTCGGCAACTTTGCGTTCTGCGCCGGAGAGATTGGACAATGATTCGCTAATTTTGCTTAACATATACTCTACCCTTTGTTTCTTTGACGTTCAGGACAAGGTTTTTTTCCACCCCCTGCCCTGCACCGCCGTTTGTGTGTTTAAACGTTATTTAAATGATTGTCTAATGCGGCCGCCGCGCCGACGATGCCCGGAAATTCGCTTAATACGACATACACGGGAATGGCGGCAAGATAAGCTTCAAAGCGGCCTTTATTTTCAAAGCGACTGCGGAATGGAGACGTTTTAAAGTAATCCAACACGCGCGGGATAATCCCACCGCACAAATACACGCCGCCGCGCGCACCCAATGACAAAGCCAAATTGGAAGCAACCGTACCCAGCATGGCGCAGAAAATATCCAAAGTCTGACGGCAAATCGGCGATGTTCCGCTCAATGCCTTATCGGTGATTTCAGAGGGTTTCAGACGGCATTGTTTGATGTTGTCGCGTTTGGCCAATGCCTCGTAAATCAGGCTCAAACCTGCGCCGCTCAAGAAACGCTCGGCAGAAACATGGCCGTATTTGTTTTTAGCGTATTGCCAAATCAACACTTCCATATCGTCAAACGGCGGAAAGCTGGTATGGCCGCCCTCGCCTGCCAACGCCACCCAGCCGGCAGCGCTGTGCACCAAACCGCTGACACCCAAACCTGTACCCGGGCCGATAACGGCTTTAGGCGCAAATTCGATTGGTTTTTGACCTCCGATTTGTATCAAGTCTTTCTTATCGGTTTTGGTCACTGCCAAAGCCTGGGCGGTAAAGTCGTTCAACAGAATCAACGTTTCAAAACCCAAAGCCTGACGGGTGGTCTCGATGGAAAATGCCCAGTGGTGGTTGGTCATCTGCACCCAATCGCCCAAAATCGGATTGGCAATCGCAAAGGCGGCGTGCAAAACTTTCGGGCTGCCTGCGCGTTCCAAATAAGTTTTGGCGGCATCAACGACGGTATCGTAATCTTTACAAGGTAAAACTTCAGCCTTCTCAATCACTTGTGGTGCAGTTTCAAGCGCAAAACGGGCATTCGTACCGCCGATATCGGCGACCAAACGAGGATAAGCTTCAGTGTGCATAGTAGACATGGCAGTTAATTCCTTGGTGATTGAGAATCAGACTGGTCGGATATTCGGTGTCGGCCCTTGCGGCAGCTTTATCAAATACTGCTTTTTTCTCTGCGCCTTGAATAGCCAAAAACACATTCGGCGTTTTGGCAATCGCACCCAAAGTCATACTCACACGCTCATGCGGCGCGGTAACCGGCGTAGTATGAATCAATGTCGGGTCATTGGCTTCATTGATTGCTGCCTGTAATTGAGGCGCTTGAGGGAACAACGACGCCGTATGTCCGTCTGAACCCATGCCCAACACCAGCACGTCAGGTTGCTTGTAATGTTTCAATGCATAAGCAACGACAACTTCAGGTTGTAATTCAGTTTCAGACTTTCCGTCTTCAATAACAGGAATCCATGTGGCAACGGCCGCGTTATTTTTGAGCAGATATTCGCGTACCAAGCCTGTATTGCTGTCGGTATGCGTGGTCGGGACAATACGTTCGTCCACCAAAGTAATGCCGACGTTTTGCCAATTTAAATCTTTTTGCGACAAAGCCTCGAAAAACGCAATCGGCGAACGGCCGCCGGAAACGGCCAAAACCGCATGGCCTTTCTCATTCAATGCGGCTTGCAATGCCGCGGCAACGGCATCAGCCAAAGCTTGCGCGGCAGTTGCAGCGTTTTCTTGTTCGTGCCAAACAAACATGTTTCGTCCTTTCATGGTTTCAGACGGCCTTTTGTTGGAAAACAAGGCCGTCTGAAAGAAATATTATTGCTCTTCGTGCCACTTGTTGCCGTCACGGGCCAACAGCGCGCGCGCAGCTTCAGGGCCCCAAGAATGGGCTTCGTAAGCATGTGGAGGCGTTGTATTGTTCGCCCAGTTTTCCAAAATCGGCATCACATATTCCCAAGCAGCTTCGAGTTCGTCACGACGGTTGAACAAAGCGAGTTTGCCGTTAATCACATCCAGCAGCAGGCGCTCATAAGCCTCGGCGCGGCGGCCCTCTACGGCTGTGCCCAAGTCTACGCCAATCGGTGTAACTTCGACTTTGTTGCCTGCACCCGGGGTTTTTACTTGAGTGTAAAGGCGGACGGATTCGGTCGGTTGTAGTTCAATAACCAAACGATTCGGCGCAGGTTGGCTGTTGTCAAAAATATGGTTTTGCAGCGGACGGAAATTCAACACGATTTCCGCTACTTTGCCTGCCATGCGTTTGCCGGTACGCAGGTAGAAAGGTACGCCTTTCCAACGTTCGTTTTCGATTTTGGCCTTGATGGCGACATAGGTTTCAGTGAAACTGTCTTTCGGTACATCGACTTCTTCCAAATAGCCGTTCATGCCGTTTGCTGCAACATATTGGCCGCGAATAACATTTTCGTTGACGGATTCGATGGTCAGCGGTTTCAGCGATTTGATGACTTTCACTTTCTCGTCGCGTACGGCATCCGCATCCAAGCTCGCCGGTGCTTCCATCGCAGTCATACAAAGCATTTGCATCAAGTGGTTTTGCACCATATCGCGCAACGCGCCGGTAATGTCGTAAAACTCGCCGCGTTCTTCCACGCCCAACTGCTCGGCGATGGTCAGCTGTACACTTTCAATATATTTGTTGTTCCACAAAGGCTCGAACATCACATTGGCAAAACGCAAGGCCAGCAGGTTTTGCAGGCTTTCTTTACCTAAATAATGGTCAATACGGTAGATTTGCTCTTCTTTGAAATAACGGGCCACATCGGTATTGATTTGTTGGGAAGAGGCCAAGTCCGTACCCAACGGTTTTTCCAAAACCACGCGCACGTTATCGGCATTCAAACCGATTTCAGCAAGGTTTTCACAGGCTTGCGCAAAAAATTTCGGTGCAGTTGAGAGGTAGATCACGACATTTTCAGTATTCTTGCGCGCTTTTACCAAGTCGCCCAAAGCAATGAAGTCCTCTTTCTTTGTCACATCGACTTTCAAATACTCGAGACGTTGGATAAACGATGCCCACGCTTCTTCTGAGAAGTTTTGTTTGACATGGATTTTAGAATTCGTTTCCACTTTGGCCAAAAAGCCGGCGGTATCCAATTCGCTGCGGCTTACGCCCAAAATACGACCTTCGGGATGAAGCAAACCGGCTACATGCGCCTGATACAGGCAAGGCAAAAGTTTACGCATTGCCAAATCGCCGGTCGCGCCAAACAACACCAAATCAAAATTTGTCTGTGTACTCATTGTTTCATCTCTCGTTGAGGAAGCTTGCTTCAAAACTTTTGGACTGTCGTCATCTATAAAAATCGATTAAAATCAAAAGCCTTTAAGCAATAAGCAGTAAAAAACCAATCGCCTGCACCAAAATTTCAAACAAGCGGGCTAATGAGTAGTAATACTACACATGGCTACACATTTTGTCTATTCTCATTTTTACAAATTGTTTGATTTAACATAAAAGTTTGATGACTTTTGCAGCCCATCGTTTTACGAATTGACCATACCTCGATTTAAATCAAATTTCTTCCACTTAGTAAATTATTTTGTAACAAAATTACATATTTTGTACTATAATACGCAGACGCTTCGAAGAGAAATCTTCAACATTTCAGACGGCACTCATTATTTATTCCCACAGCTCAAGGCCGTCTGAAGAAAACACCCAATACAAAAATCAGAAACGCGCAAACAAAATCCCTATCATATCGTTTAGCCAGGAGACCGCACATGAACCCCACTCCTATTCACCCGAAACTCGCCGAAATTACCGAGCGCATCATCGAGCGCAGCCGCCCGACGCGTGAAAAGTATCTGGCGAAAATCCGCAGCGCCAAACAGATGGGACGCTTAGAGCGCAACCAGCTCGGCTGCAGCAACTTGGCACACGGCTATGCCTCCATGCCTAAGAGCATCAAAATCGAAATGCTTCAGGAAACCGTCCCCAACTTAGGCATCATCACTGCCTACAATGACATGGTTTCCGCACACCAGCCGTTTAAAGACTTCCCTGACCAAATAAAAGACGAAGCACAGAAAAACGGCGCGACCGCCCAAGTCGCCGGCGGCACACCCGCCATGTGCGACGGCATCACGCAAGGTTATGCCGGTATGGAATTGTCGCTGTTCTCCCGCGACGTGATTGCCATGAGTACCGCCATCGGTCTGTCGCATCAAATGTTTGACGGCGGCCTGTTTATGGGCGTATGCGACAAAATCGTACCGGGTTTGATGATCGGCGCTTTGTCTTTCGGCCATATTCCGGGCATCTTCGTTCCGGCAGGCCCGATGTCCAGCGGTATCGGCAATAAAGAAAAAGCCCGTACCCGCCAGCTTTTCGCCGAAGGTAAAGTCGGCCGCGACGCCTTGCTTGAAAGCGAAATGGGCTCTTACCACAGCCCGGGTACTTGTACCTTCTACGGTACCGCCAACTCCAACCAGATGATGATGGAAATGATGGGCGTGCACCTGCCTGCCGCCGCCTTTGTCCACCCATATACCGACCTGCGCGAAGCCCTGACCCGCTACGCTGCCGGACACCTCGCACGCGGCATTAAAAACGGCACCATCAAACCATTGGGCGAAATGTTGACCGAAAAATCCTTCATCAACGCCCTGATCGGTTTGATGGCAACCGGCGGCTCGACCAACCACACCATGCACCTCGTTGCTATGGCGCGTGCCGCAGGTGTGATTTTGAACTGGGACGACTTCGACGAAATTTCTTCCATCATCCCATTGCTGATCCGTGTGTATCCAAACGGCAAAGCCGATGTAAACCACTTTACCGCTGCCGGCGGCCTGCCTTTCGTTATCCGCGAATTGCTGGATGCAGGCTTATTGCACGACAATGTCGATACCGTCGTCGGACACGGTATGCGCCACTACACTAAAGAGCCTTTCCTCATCGACGGCAAACTCGAATGGCGCGAAGCCCCTGAAACCAGCGGCAACGACGACATCCTGCGCAAAGCCGACAATCCGTTCTCCCCGGACGGCGGTTTGCGCCTGATGAAAGGCAACATCGGTCGCGGCGTGATTAAAGTATCCGCCGTGCGCGAAGGCTGCCGCATTATCGAAGCACCTGCCATCGTATTCAACGACCAACGCGAAGTGTTGGCCGCATTTGAACGCGGCGAGTTGGAACGCGATTTCGTCTGCGTCGTCCGCTACCAAGGCCCGCGCGCCAACGGTATGCCCGAATTGCACAAACTGACCCCGCCTTTGGGCATCCTGCAAGACCGCGGCTTCAAAGTGGCGTTGCTGACTGACGGTCGTATGTCCGGCGCATCCGGCAAAGTTCCGGCCTCCATCCACATGACGCCCGAAGCCCTGATGGGCGGCAACATCGCCAAAATCCGTACCGGCGACCTGATCCGCTTCGACTCCGTTACCGGCGAACTCAACGTCCTGATTAACGAAGCCGAATGGAACGCCCGCGAAGTCGAACGTATCGACTTGAGCGCGAACCAACAAGGTTGCGGCCGCGAACTCTTCGCCAACTTCCGCAGCATGACCAGCAGCGCAGAAACCGGTGCCATGAGCTTCGGCGGCGAATTTGCCTAAACCCTTTTCAGACGGCCTCTTAAAACAATCAGGTCGTCTGAAACCATGTTAACGACCCTATTACGATACAGTCCCCAACGGAGACCTAAAATGTCTAAACTGACCCCTCGTGAAATTCTGACTGCCGGCGCAGTTGTGCCGGTAATGGCGATTGACGACTTGAGTACTGCCGTCGATTTGTCCCACGCCCTTGTCGAAGGCGGCATCCCTACCCTCGAAATCACCCTGCGCACCCCCGTCGGCCTCGACGCCATCCGCCTGATTGCCAAAGAAGTGCCCAACGCCATCGTCGGCGCGGGTACGGTTACCAACCCTGAACAGCTCAAAGCCGTCGAAGACGCAGGCGCGGTTTTCGCCATCAGCCCGGGTTTGCACGAATCCCTCGCCAAAGCCAGCCACAACAGCGGCATCCCCCTGATTCCCGGCGTTGCCACTCCTGGCGAAGTCCAACTGGCTTTGGAACACGGCATCGACACCCTTAAACTCTTCCCTGCAGAAGTCGTTGGCGGCAAAGCCATGCTCAAAGCCCTCTACGGCCCTTACGCCGACGTGCGCTTCTGCCCGACCGGCGGCATCAGCCTGGCAACTGCACCCGAGTACTTGGCACTGCCTAATGTCTTGTGCGTCGGCGGCTCATGGCTGACTCCAAAAGAAGCCATCAAAAACAAAGACTGGGATACCATCACCCGTCTGGCTCGCGAAGCTGCCGCTTTGAAACCCAAAGCCTAATCAGGATAAAAGAGCAAAGGCCATCTGAATATAATTTCAGACGGCCTTTTTTATATCAATTAAGCCAACACTTTCCGTGCCGCTTCCACACCCCAATACAAAGCCTCTTCAAATACCGAATAGCTGCTTAAGTCACTGTGTGCGAACAACAATCCGCCATTTCGGTTTCTGATTTTTAATAAAGCCTCATCGCTTAAATAGCCGGGCTTCGGCACGCTCATGCCATGCCCGCGAACAGTAATGTCAACATGGGAAACGTGCCGCCAAAAGCCTTCGCCGTAAGCGGTAAGCAGATCTTGGGCGGCAAGCTGGAGCAGCTCTTCGTCGCTTGCTTCAAGTAGCTGGCGGCGGACGGCTTGTGGCGTATCGTGATTGAGCGCGGCGTAGGCGGTAAAAATCGTGCGTTCAGGACGGGCAACCCGAATAAGCTGGTTGGTCGCAACAACGTAGCCCAGCCCTTGGCTGCCGTAAACCACATTGTCCCACGCAAGTTCGCTGTTGTTTTTTTCTTTTGGGAAACTGTGCAGTTCGAAATTGGAAACCAGCCATGGCGCGTATTCGGGAATATCCAGACCAAATTGTTCTGGATGTTCAATAATGCGTGCGGCAACCATCAGCGGCATGGCAGAGATTACGTGTTGCGCGGTAACGGCAACGGTTTCCCCTTTTACATTATCACGCAACCACACTTCAATCCGGCCGTCTGAAAGCGGTTTGATTTTGACGGAGGAAGCATTAACCGAAGCAGGTTTCTCCAAACGGATACTGTTTTCAGACGGCCATTGCCAGCCTTCCTGCAAACCGGCATGACGGCGTAGGTTTTCAGAAAGATGCGCCAAACCTTCGGGCCAAGTGAGGACGGTTTCTGCATTGTTGCGGGCGGCAAAATAATGCAGTCCGGCAAAGGCAGACACTTGCCCGATACCTTGTCCATAATCGTCGCGGCAACAATAATCGAGATACCACAAAAGCTCGGGCGAGTTATAACCTTCTTGCTCAAGCCATTGTTTGAACGTCAGATTATCGAGTTTGCGCCATGTCTCATCTGCCGATGACAGCGCAATCGGAATAGCAAAAATTTTCTTACCGTCATCGCCGTAAGCCTGTTTCAGACGGCCTATCAAATCAAAAAACCGTTTGGAATCCGCATCTTCTCTCGGCAATAAATGTTCCACCCATTTATCCTGATACAAAAGGCGCGATTCGGGCGCATAAACCAAATCGGTTTCCCTAAAGCTGCCGTCCGACTGCAAGATACCGAAATCCGCCAACATCTCGCGCACATACACGCTTTCTTTCGACGGCAAAGCCAAATAATGCGCGCCACTCGGCGCTTTCAGGCCGTCTGAAGACGTATAGGCAGCATTGTTGCCATTGCGTTCAAACCCTTCTGCCAACAATACATCGCAGTGATTATGCTTCGCCAAATACCACAACGCCCCCAAACCCGCCACACCGCCGCCAAGTATCAACGTATTGCATTCATAACGACGGGTCGGCTGATTGAGCAATTCCCCGTCACGCAACAAATGCCCCAACGGTAAGCCGACACGGTTAATAGAAACCGGCGGTTTATGGTTGAGGTATTTGTAAGTCTGCCAAGAAAAAGCAGAAGCAGCGCCAAGCGCGGCGGTATAGCTGAGAAATTGACGGCGGGTTAGCATAATAAATTATTGCTTTTCAGTATTTTTTAGGAAAGCAAGTCATACACCCTTTTCTCTGTAAGATACCCATTATTTCCAAATGCCTTCATGTTATAGAACCGATAACACTTAACCAGCAATACATTAACATCTCCTAAAATATCAAATGGCGTATGCTTGGCGTTGAACTTTTGCCCCTCTTGCCAATATTGATAAAACTAAAATAAAGTCAAATCACTGCCTCTATTTACAACCGTCCAATCCACCCGTTCCGCCGCCAACTCACTGCACAAGATTTCCTTCACTTTTTCCAATTTCATACCGCCGCAAATAAATGCGTCTATAGCAGCAAAACGGTGTTCCGGCCAAGTATGGATACTGATATGGGACTCGGCAAGCAGCAAAACGCCGGTTACGCCGCCTGCGCCGCTGAAGGTGTGGAAATGTTCGGTTAATATAGTCGCTTCTGTTGCCTGTGCAGCTGCTACCAAAGCGGTTTTCAGACGGCCTTCATCTTTTAAGATGGCTTCATCGCAGCCATATAAGTCCAATAGGCCATGGTTACCGGGGGCATGGGTCATTTATGGCCTCCGGAATAGCCGCTTGAATAACCGCCGTAGCTTCCTCCTGAATGAACTCGGCTACTGTCATCATCCAAATCGGACAAATCTGCATAATTCATCATCGTAACAAAAACAATCAAAGCCATTGCACAAATAACATATCCCACTCGGGAAATACTCTGTTCGCCATTTTCATCTCTCTTCCGTCCAACTATAAAAAGAGCATAGACACCCCAACCGATAAGAAATATATCGAACAGTGCATCGAAGCCATCCATAAACAATGACGGAATATTGACGATAACCAAAATAGCAATCATCAGAAGTCGTAATTTTTCATCGATATCATCTGCACTCATTTTCACGGTATAAGATGATATTTTATTGGTTAAATTAAACGCATCTGCAATTTCCCGATAAGCAATGGGTGTACTTCTACTCCATGCCATTTCGTGACTGTTTAGTTCGGAACCAAGCTTACGGCTTTGTCCGTCTCGGTAATCGCTGTAATAGTTCAAATCACCGTTTCGGACACGCCAATAAAACGCTCCGCTGGCAATCCTGACCCGTCCGCCATAGTCATAAAGTTTGCCATAGCCTTGCGGTTGGTGGTTGCGGTCGAGGCGTGGCCAATCGTTCAAGGTTTCGGAAATATTCCAACCTTCATCAGCTTCAACCAGCCATAAGAAACCCTGTATAGGGTTGTAAAGCAGATACTCTGTCCACTGCCCTTCTGGTGCCAATGTATGATTGGCACCTTTGAACAAGTTATCAAATGTTTCCTGCGCATCTGTTTCTAAATATCTAATTGCGCCGATAACATGAAACTCTTTATTTTTCAGACGGCCTGTCGAGCCGACAGGCAAAGTAAACATCGTATTTTGGGACAAACGCAGATTGTTGGCGGTAATAAGCTCCGCTTTATCTTTGCCGACTGCCAATTCGCTGCCGCAGCTTTGACAGTTCAGATGAGAAGTCAGCCCGTTTACCCAATGAATGGATGAGCCGCAGTTAGGACAGTTTTCTGAAGTAATACTGCCTTTCAGACGGCCTGCGCTTTCTTTAATTTCATCTTCGTGGCGCGTGTTTTCCAGCTTCAAATCATCTAGGTTTACCATCCGACCGAAGAAGGCTTCGGGTGTTTTGTTGCTGTAATCGAGCGTGATGAAAAGGTTTTCGCAACGCCAGTCGGAAACCCGATTTTCTGTATCCTCTTTCAAAACAAACGGCAATTCGCCCTGCGCGGCGGCGCGTTTCAAGCTGATTTTGCGGACATCGGAGGCAATATAGTGCTTATCTTGAAAAGTCAGCTCACTAAATCCGGCTTGCGTGTCTTCAAATTTCGGCGGATTATCGATTTCGACCGGCATGGTCATCACATACAAATCGCCCGCCTCAGAAAGCCAACCTGCCCTGCCGTCGTCAAACAGCGCATACCATTCATTCCACGCACCATCGTCGTATTGCACCTGAAGCCGTCCGACCAAGGTAAAGCGTTGTGCGACAAATGTGCCGCTAGTTCCGATTTGCAGCGGACTAAAATCTTCCAGCAATGCGGAGTCGCGGCCGGAGTCGACAACGCCGTTATCTTTACGCACCAGCATGCTGTTGCAATAGCCGCACACCAGCGTCACGGCAGAAGCAGAATGCGCTTCGACAGGTGCGCCGCAGCTTGGGCAGTCGGTTTTGAAGAAAGGAGTTTGAGACATGGATTTGCTTTTCAGAATGGGTTGGAGTGTTTCAGACGGCCTTAGTGTTTATATCAACTGGTTTTATCAATGATTTCAGATTAGAAACACACCAAATCGCCGAACAGACTCAATCAAATGATTCAAAAGGCCGTCTGAAACCTTTTCACAGAAGCAGCTCAACGCTTCTTTGAATGATATTTTTCAGACGGCCTTCAATTGATTAACCAATCAACTGCTTCAACACTTCAGCCTTGGCCTTATCAAAATCTTCTTGCGAAATCAAACCGCCATCCAGCAAAGATTTGAGTTTCACCAATTTTGCCTGCGGATCTTCGGCAGCCGGCTGAGCATTCTGCTGAGCCTGTTGCACATTCGGCTGCATCATGCCTGACATGGCACCCGCCATTGCCTGACCAATACCGGCACCTACGCCCAAACCTGCACCAATTCCGGCAAGTCCGCCTTCATTTTGTGCCGCAAGTGGGATAGATTCGGCGGTTTGATATTGGGTGTAGCGTCCCAAATCGCCGATAACGCCCATCGAAATTTTCTTATCCAACGCAGCCTGAATAGACGCGGGCAAGGTAATACTTTCAACAGTGAAGTTTTCCAGCGCCAAACCCAGCTTGGCAAATTCCGCGCCAAGCAATTCGCCGATTTTTTGCGACAACAAAACTTGGTTCGCCGCCATATCCAAGAATGGGATACCGGAGCTGCCAAACGCAGCCGCCAACTGGGTGACTGCAATATTGCGCAGTTGATTTTCCAAATCTACGCCGCTGTATTGCGCCGCCACGCCGCTAACTTCTTTGAAGAATTTTGCCGGATCGCTGATACGGTAAGAATACATACCGAACGAACGCAGTTGCACCGCGCCAAACTCGGCATCGCGCACGGTAACAGGTTGGGATGTGCCCCATTTTCGTGCAAGCTGTTGTTTGGTATTGAAAAAGTAAACATCCGATTTAAACGGAGACTCAAAAAGCTTGTCCCAGTTTTTCAAGTTGGTCAGCACTGGCAGCGTTTGCGTATTGAGCGTGTAACGCCCCGGCCCAAACACGTCGGCGGTTACGCCTTCATCGACAAACATCGCCATCTGCGCCTCACGCACAGTCAGGCTCGCACCGTTTTGGATCTCCTCATCGGCAATCGGAAAACGCCACATCAGCAGGCTGTCATCGGGATTCGGCCATTGAATGACGTCGATAAACTGTTTCTTGATAAAGTTGAACATCGCAGTTCCTTATTTGAAGAAGAAGGGATAACTTATGGGCAGTCAGATCAATTTGCCTAGTCGGTCATATCGCTTATTTTATATAACTATAATGTCATACGATATTAACATTCAAAATGTCTTTATGCATGGGAATAGAGTGGGTTACTGTATCTATTTTTAGTGTTAAACCCACTAGCTGACCCAGAAACATTAACATATCATTAAAATTCATACAGACTCTGTTTTACACTATTTTTCTGCTTTTACCTGCGCTATATCATAAAAAAGACAAATACAGGTAGAAAATCATTAAACACCATACCAAGCGTTCACTACACCTGTTAATATTTACCAAATCCTAGAAATTCATCATGCTGTATTGTCAAATTATCACATTGGCTTTCATAAAGTAAAAGGAATTTATATGAAAAATTCTGCTCATTTCTGTTTTGCAGTGTTAGCACTCTCTGCTGCCGTAAGTACACAGGCTGCCCGCCCTGTTGAATTTACCGTTGGTAGCGAATATTACAACGAGACCTATCGCGAATACGAAAAAGATGGTAGTCGCTTAATGCAGCAAAAAGGCAACTTATGGTCTATTAATGCCGGCGTAAAATACCGTTTCAACGATCGCCATGCGGCAAAATTAGAAGGCCGTTATTCGCGCGGTAAAACAGATTACACGGGAAGCGTACAATATATAACTGAGGATTATATCGATGATTCAGCAAGTTATGGCTCAGCCACACTCAAAAATGCACCACGCCACGCATACGATATCCGTGCCTTATACGAATATACACTCCCGATTAACGATCGCTTTAGCATTACTGCCGGAGCCGGCTTGGGACACCGTGTTCTGAGAGACTTAAGTAGCCGCATTGATCCTAATGATTATGACCGCAAAAACCGAACCACATATGCGCAAATCAATACCGGAGTAAATATCGCCCTTCCTGCAAACTTTGAGATATCTCCCCGCATTGCCTACAATCGTGCCGTGAAAGGCCGCCAATATTCTTACGAACCCGACCAGGTAGAAACCCGAATGAAACAAGGCGGCGGACAAGGTATTGAGGTTGAAGTGCCTATATCTAAAAAATTCGCTAACGGCTCCAAAATCAGCCTCGCTCCATTCTATCGCGGCTGGAAAGTTAAAGAATCGAACCTTACCGTTACGGAAGAGTATGACTCATATGGATTGGGATCTATAGAACCTAAAAACCACACCCACGAAGCGGGCGTAAGATTGCAATACTCTTTCTAATTTGATGAACTTAAGTAGTTAAAATGTTTCAGACGGCCTTGTATATAACAGGCCGTCTGAATTTTTTGATGCTTTCAGAATTTCACTATAACGCCAATACCATCAGACATAAGACATTATCAGTCAAAAAATCTACCGATAATTTCTCCAGGTAGGAGTTAGGATCAACACATCTTTGCTATCCAACCGACCATCAAAATCAAGTCAAGCAAGCCGCATTCAAAATGCCGATCGAGATGGACACTGCACCAAACAGCGCGCCGACGGCGACATTGTTGCCGATAAGTTCTGGGGTAGCGTCTTTAATCATCATTGTTGCAGCGAAATAGACAAAAATCTGAATCACTGCTGCGGCAAGTCCCCACAGGATAAAATCGATGAAGCTGACGCTGTGGGCAATGCTTGAGGCAAGCGTCAGACAGAAACCGACCAATGCGCCGCCAAACGACAAGGCGCAGGCAAGGTTGCCGTTTTTAATCAACCGCAACTCTTCGGCAGGGGTAATCCGCAAATATATGGCACCGAAAACGACAGTCATGGCAACACCTACCAACATATATTGCAGGTAAAGCAGATATTGGGACAGAGAAATACTCACGATAAGATTCCTTAGTTTGCAATAAAGTGATTATGCCATATTTTTGAAGATCAACCCTTCGGAAATACAGCATTTTAGAAGCGCTTCAGGCCGTCTGAAACAGACTAATTTTTAATTCATGTTTTATTACGATAATTGTTGACGATTTTTGTATGTTTATGTAACTATTGCGCACTGCCATTTAATTAGAGTAAAGAGGAGAATTATGAGCATGCTCGCCGCTATCCGCCCTAAAGAGCCTTTGCGCCATCTGCGCTGGTTTGACATGCTGATTGTAACCGCCATCCTGTTCGGTCAATTTGCCTACCGTTCTACCCAACTTTATATCGCCAGCCTGATGCCGCAAGTAGAAACGGCCGCTGCGACTGAGGAAGTGCGAGATACTGCCGTCACCGGCGTGGCTTATTCTGAAAACATGAGCCTGCAGTTGACGCTACTTGCTATTGCTCTGATTTACCTCGTTATCCGCCGTTTCGACTTCAAACAGTTGCCGATTCGCTTTAATTTAGGCGTATTGTTTTGGACGCCTGTGATTTTTATCCTGATGGGTCTGACCGCCGATGCGGTAACTTCGTTAAGCGGCGGCTACAATTACTTTACCACTGAAATCTTCCAATACATCAAACCATTATCCATCTTCGATAAATTCGCTGCCCTTGCGCCGATGGCCATCCTCTACGGCCTTTTAAACGGCTTTTATGAGGAATTCTGCTTCCTCGGCCTTTTGACCTGCGTGGAAGACAAATACAAATGGCAGGCATTGGCCTACTCGACCTTGGTGCGTATCTCCTTCCATACTTATCAAGGTATGCTTTGGGCAACCGTTATTGGCGTTGTTTTCGGCTTGATGTACTACTTTTTCTACAAATACAAAGTCAAAAACCTGCTGCCGTTTTTCCTGATTCACGCCTTAGCAGATATCTTCGGCTCCGGCTTCATCTATTTGATTTGCGCTTAATGGCAATGGTTGACTGAATAAACAAGGCCGTCTGAAACATCATTTTTCAGACGGCCTTTTATTATCTATCGGTTTACTTAATCAAAGTAATTGCCACATCAGCATCTTCGGTTGCAACTGCCTCAATCACTGCATCGCCGCCAAAACGCAACACCGAGCCTGCGCCGACCGTATGTTTTTCCTTCTGATTCAAGGTTACGTCAAAGCTTCCTTTTCCAACGGCAAAAATCAGTGTTTTAAAACCCGGATGATCGTGCGGCTTAATCTGTTCCCCTTTTTTCATATCTTTCTTAACGACCATGTAATTTTCGCCGCTGAAAATCTTACCGTTTTCGGAAGAAACCTCTCCCAAAGGCGCGGCAGAAACGGCAACGGAAAACAAAGCAGACAGCAATACAGCAGAAATATTAGATACTTTCATGGCAAGCCTTTCTTAAAATAGGGCTTCCATTCTATAAAAACCCACCTCATTACTCAATAATAATTCTTATTTTCTAATAAAAAGGCCGTCTGAAACCCAACGATATTTTTCAGACGGCCTGATTGACCTGTATAATATTTTCTTATTAATAAAACCGCTTTACACACCCATCAAATGGAAACCGTCAGAAAAGATCCGCTCGGCTCGGCATGGATGGTTATTGCCGCGCTCGGCTTTACCGTCATGAACCTCTCCGTCAAAGCCACCTCTACACATTTCGGCTTTTCCAGCGGCGAGCTGGTCTTCTGGCGCATGCTGGTCTCCACCCTGTTCTTAGGCATCATAGCCAAAGCGCAAGGCAACACATTTTCCACGCCGCATTGGAAAACCCATCTCAACCGCAGCGTCATCGGCACGCTTGCCATGATGTGCACGTTTTATTCCGTCATGCATCTGCCGCTGGCAACAGGCGTCACACTCAACTACACCTCCTCCATCTGGCTGGCCATTTTTTCATTTTTCATTTTAAAAGAACGAATTACGCTTTATACCCAAGCCATCTTGGTTATGGGCTTTATCGGCGTTATCCTCTTGCTCAACCCATCTTTTCAAGGCGGGCAGGAATTTGCCGCGCTGGTCAGTTTGGCAGGTGGCGCCATGTCGGGCTGGGCGTATTTGCAAGTGCGCGAACTCTCGCTTTTAGGCGAGCCGGGCTGGCGCGTGGTGTTTTATCTGTCGCTTACCGGCCTGATTATGGGCGCAGTCTGGAGTACCATCACAGGCTGGCATCCACTAACTATCTCTTCCCTGCCCTATCTGGCCGGCATCGGCATCTCCGCCATGATTGCCCAACTGGCCATGACCCGCGCCTATAAGGTCGGCAAGAAATTTACCGTTGCCTCGCTTTCCTACCTGACCGTCGTTTTCTCCGCCCTATCCGGCGTACTGCTTTTCGGCGATAAAATCACTTGGCAGGAAGCCGCCGGCATGGTTATCATTGTTGCAGGCGGCGTGTTCAGCAGCTTTACTCCGGCCTCAATCAAAAAATTTCTGATGAAGCAATAATTTAACAAGGAGAACACCATGATTTCCATCCGCGAACAATCTTACGGCTTAAACGTAGCGCTGTACAACGAGTTCACTTTGGACGATTTCCGCCAATTGGAAGAAGCCTTGTTAGCCGCGAAACAAAAAATCCATCTGCCCGACATCCTGTTGGACTTGTCCATGCTGAAAGACTTCACCATCGATATGGCGGTCGAGCAAATCAAATTTCTCAACCAACACGAAACCGACTTCGGCCGCGTTGCCGTCATTACCGACGACATTTGGATTAAACTCGGCGCGCGCCTTTCCAGCCTCCTGACCAACCAACATCCCAAATATTTCAGCGACGCTGCCGAAGCACAGGCTTGGTTGTTGGCAAGCAATTTGAAATAAAGATAAGGCCGTCTGAACGTATTATCTGAGCAAATTCAAAACCGCTTAGACTCAAACAACGGCATGACGACATCTGTCAAAGCATAAAAAAGGCCGTCTGAAACCTTGCAACCTGCAACGTTTCAGACGGCCTTTCATCGTTTTTATTCAAAAACTTACATCACATCCAATACATCAATGCCCAACAACTCCAAGCCTTGTTTCAGCGTGTCGCCGGTCAGCTTCGCCAGTTGCAGGCGGCTGTTTCGGGTTGCGCCTTCTGATTTCAGGATTGGGCAGGCTTCGTAGAAGCGGCTGAACAGAGTGGCGATTTGATAGAGGTAGGCGGCGAGGTAGTGCGGATACGCAGTATCTGCCACACTTTGCAGTACGTCTTCAAATTTCAGCAGCTCGGCGGCCAGTTGTTTTTCCAAAGGTTCGGTCAAAACGGTTGGCGCAGTTGCGTCCCATTCGCCTGCTTTGCGGAATACGCTTTGTACGCGTGTGTAGGCGTATTGCAGATAGGGGGCGGTGTTGCCCTCAAACGAAAGCATGGCGTCCCAGTCGAACACATAATCGCTGGTGCGGTTTTTGCTCAAATCGGCGTATTTGACCGCGCCGATGCCGACGGTTTTACCGATTTTTCCTGCTTCGTCTGTGCCCAATTCAGGATTTTTCTCTTTTACCAAAGCAGTGGCGCGCTCGACAGCTTCGGTCAGCAGGTCAACCAGTTTTACGGTGTCGCCGCTGCGTGTTTTGAACGGTTTGCCGTCTTTGCCCATCATGGTACCGAAGCCGATAAACTCGGCTTTTACATCTTCCGGCAGATAGCCTGCTTTGCGGGAAGTGGTAAAGAGTTGCTCAAAGTGCAGGGCTTGGCGGTGGTCGACGACGTACAGCAGGCGGTCTGCATGAAGCGTGCCGACACGGTAACGCAAACACGCCAAGTCGGTGGAAGCATAAAGGAAGCCGCCGCCTTGTTTTTGCACGATAAATGCGGCAGGTTCGCCCTCTTTGTTTTTGAACTCGTCCAAGAACACGACTTTCGCGCCGTCGTCTTCGACTGCCAAACCTTTTTCGACCAAATCATCGACCACAGGCTGCAAATCGTCGTTGTATTTAGATTCGCCCGCCACGTCTTCAGGGCGCAGTTTCAAGCCCAGCGTGTCATAAACGGCTTGGGCGTGCGAGAGCGAAATATCGACAAACTGTTTCCACAACGTCAATACGGTTTCATCGCCGCCTTGCAGTTTCACAACGTATTCGCGCGCGGTGTCAGCAAAGGCAGGATCTTCGTCAAAGCGCACTTTGGCGGCGCGGTAAAACTGCTCCAAATCCGCCAGTTCAAATGCAGCATTGTCTTTTTGCTGCTCAACCAAATAAGCAACCAACATGCCAAACTGCGTACCCCAGTCGCCGACGTGGTTTTGGCGGATAACGGTGTTGCCCATAAATTCCAACACGCGCGAAATGCTGTCGCCGATAATGCTGGAACGTAGATGGCCGACGTGCATTTCTTTGGCCAGATTAGGCGAAGAATAGTCGATAACGACGGTTTGCGGTTTATCGGTTTTTGCTACGCCGAAACGCGCGTCGTTCAAGGCCGTCTGAATGTTTTGAGCGAGAAATTCAGGACGTAGGCGCAGGTTGATAAAGCCCGGGCCGGCTACTTCCGCGCTTTCAATCACGGCATTATCTGCCAATGCTTCGGCCACTTTTTGCGCCAACTCGCGCGGATTTTGTTTGGTTTTTTTCGCCGCACCCATTACGCCGTTGATTTGGAAATCGCCGTGTTCGGCATTCTTGGTCGGCTGCAAAACAACGGGGCTGTCGGCAATGCCTGCAGCGGCAAAGGCGGCGGCGGCTTCGCGTTCGACGGTTTGGTATAAATTCATGTTGTCGGTCTCTATCAATTCAAATCAGGCGGTATTTTAAAAGAATTTCGGGCTTTAAAACAGGGCAAGCTGCAATACTTTTCCAGCGGCTTGTTATATGATTGCATTCTGATTCAACGATTTTGCTGTAAAGGCCGTCTGAAAGGAAAAGCCATGAACCCGAAAAATACGCTTTGTCTGATTGTCGATATTCAAGAACGCCTGCTGCCCGCCCTTTCCGGCACGGACGAAATGTTGGAACGCTGCCGCCTGCTGATTCAAGGTTTGACGGCTTTGGACGTACCCTTTGCCGTAACCGAACAATATCCGAAAGGTTTGGGCAACACCGTATCCGCCGTATCGCTGCTGTTGCCCGAAGGCACGCCGGTTGTCGAGAAAACCCGATTTTCAGCGTTTTTACCCGAAATTCAAGAAATATTACGCAAAAACGACATCAAAAACGTTATTTTAGTTGGAGCAGAAGCGCATATCTGTATGCTTCAGACGGCCTTGGATTTGAAAGCGCAAGGTTACGCCGTATCCCTGCCTTTCGAATGCACCGCCTCGCGCACAACGGCCAACCGCGACAATAGTTTGGCGCAAATGAGCCGTCAAGGCATTATCGTTTCCAATGTCGAAAGTATTTTGTTCCAACTGCTCGGCGATGCCAAACATCCGGCCTTTAAGACTATCTCCAAACTGATTCAATAACAGGCCGTCTGAAATGCAATACACCATCCGCCCTGCCCTGCGCCAAGACTTGCCCGCCATCGTCGATATTTACAACAGCACCGTGGCCACGCGCCAATCCACCGCCGATTTGTCGCCGACCACGGTTGCCGAGCGTGAAATATGGTTTGCCGCGCACACGGACAAACGCCCGATCTACGCCCTTTACGATGCCGACGGCACCGTATTGGCATGGGGCAGTTTCAGTGACTACCATCCGCGCTACGCCTACCACATCAGCGCGGAAGTCAGCATTTATGTCCGCCACGATATGCGCGGCGCAGGCGTGGGCAAAATCCTGTTGCGGCACATGCTCGAACGCGCATCGTCCTTAGACATCCGCAACGTCATCGCGCTTGTGTTCGGCCACAACTATCCGAGCCTAAACCTGTTTCACCGTTTCGGATTTGAAGAGTGGGGGCGGCTGCCGCAAGTCTGCGATTTGGAAACCATGTTGGCAGACGTGGTGATTTTGGGTAAAAAGATTGTGGATTGATTACGACAAAGGCCGTCTGAAAACTGAATTCAGACAGCCTTTTTACGGTAAAACCTTTATTCCGGTTTCTTCGCCAGCATGGTGACGAATTTAAACTGAATCGGATTGCCGAATTCGTCTTTCGCGTGCATCGAGCCCAGCTCTTCCTTGTATTCCACCAATTCCCAATCTTTATAGTATTCGCGCAGTTCTCCCTCGCCAAACTTGAACGGGAACGGCATCGGGCAAGGGAAATCTTCCGTATCCATCGCAGACACGATCAGGTTGTAGCCACCGGGGTTAGTGTGTTCCTTCATATTGGCAATCACGTCAGGAACGTAACGCGGCATCAAGAACATAAACACCACGGTCGCCACCATATAATCGAAGTTTTCCTGAATATTGGCGGCGTTGAGGTCGTATTCAAACGCGCGGACATTCAGTTCTTCAATACGAGCTAGCTCTTCCACGTTTTGAACCGCGTTCGGATTATTATCGACAGCGGTAACGTCAAAACCTTTCAAACCCAAATACAGCGCATTGCGGCCCTGACCGCAGCCCATATCCAAAACTTTGCCGACAGGCACAATGCCTTCGGTGGCGCAGACGGCCGAATGTGTAGCGCTCATGCCGTATTTCTTATTGAAATAATCCGCCGCCTCGCAGTAAAACGACAGTTGAATTTCCGTATCTTGCGTTTGCGGCGCGATAAAGTGCCATGCTTGCGGATGGATAATCCAATCGCCGCTTTCAGGCGTCAACTCGTGAGTAGCCGTAATATTGCCCGCTTCGTCCACTTCGTTGAAGTTCAGACGGCCTTGGAGGACATTGAGGCAGCCCCAAGTACCGGCGGCAGTATTGTGTTTGGACAACAAGGCTTCGGGAATCTCGTCCGCCGTCCACACCGGCATCTGTTTGTAACAAAACAATTCTTGCTGTTCGCTCATCATGTTTCCTTTCTATTTTGACGGTTTCAACACGGCTTCTGCCAAGGCTTTTTGAATGGCAATCACGCTCTTGTCGCTTTTAAACTGCAAGGTTTCAGTCGGCGCTTCGCCGGAAGAAACCCAAATCTTCAGCTCGGCATCCAAATCGAAATGACCCGAGGTTTCTACCGAAAAGCGCGATACTGAACGGTACGGAATCGAACGGTAAGACACTTTCTTGCCGGTCAAACCCTGCTTGTCCACCAACACCAGCCGATATTCGGTAAACACAATCAAATCGCGCACCAGGCTGAATGCCATTTTTACCTGTTCGCCATCAATCAGGATATTCGCCAAATCGCGTTCCACCGCATCGGCGTCTTTTTGCGAAGCATTGCCCAAAAGGCCGCTGAACAATCCCATATCTGCCTGCTTTCTATACGAGTGATAAGTGCAGGGTATTTTACACGCGCAAACCGTATTTGCCGATATTTCAGACGGCATTTGCCGATATTTCAGACGGCCTTATGTTATGATACCGCCTTATTCGACAAAGACATGCCCATGGATAAACCCGTTTACCTCTACACAGACGGCGCATGCAAAGGCAACCCCGGCGCAGGCGGCTGGGGGGTATTTATGCGCTACGGCACACACGAAAAAGAATTGTTCGGCGGCGAAGCCGAAACCACCAACAACCGCATGGAGCTGACCGCCGTCATCGAAGGACTGAAATCCTTAAAACGCCGCTGCCAAGTCGTCATCTGCACCGACTCGCAATACGTCAAAAACGGCATGGAAAGCTGGATACACGGCTGGAAAAAAAACGGCTGGAAAACCACCGCCAAAAAACCGGTCAAAAACGACGATTTATGGAAAGAGCTGGATAGTTTGGTTCAACAGCACGATGTCCGCTGGACGTGGGTAAAAGGCCACGCCGGACACCCTGAAAACGAAAAAGCCGACGAGCTTGCCAATCAAGGGGCGGCAAAATTTTTATAACACTTCATCCATGACTGCACTCAAACATCTCAAGCCGTTGTTTTGGATTGCCGTCATTGCATTGGTTTGTGTGACGCCAATGGCACTTAATGTTCGCCTATTCGCCGTTTCATGATGTCAATGATTTTTTTCGCTTTGGCTTGTGTGATCACGTTAAAAGTGCCGAAGAATGTGCCGACTGAATCACGCCCTCCTATTTATTTTGGTGGTTTATACCTGAACCGTGGCTTTTCGCATTCATATCTCTGACTGCTATTTACCTCATTCTAAAAATCCTGATGGCAATCATCCGATTCCTATTCAGACTGAGAAAGAAAAACCCATGACCTGCCCCATCTGCACTGCCGACAACGAAGACATTTTGCTGCAAACGCCAAACCTGCGCGTCATCGCCGTCCACAACGAAGCCGGCGCACCCGCATTCTGCCGCGTTATTTGGAATGACCATGTTTCCGAGATGACCGACCTTTCCTCTGCCGAACGCAACGAAATCATGGAAATGGTGTATCAGGTTGAAGCCGCAATGCGCCAAGTCTTCCACCCGGCCAAAATCAATTTGGCCAGCCTCGGCAATGTTGTGCCCCACCTGCATTGGCACGTCATCGCCCGCTTTGAAAACGACGCCAACTTCCCCGCGCCGATTTGGGCCGCGCCCGTACGCGAACACGGTATGTCCTTGCCCGAAAATTGGCCGCAACAAATCAAAAACTTAATCGCTTAAACTTTCAGACGGCCTGTAAGGTCCGACACGCCAAGTTCAGGCCGTCTGAACATATAACGAAAGGAAAACCTCAATGAACTCCACCACGCGCCGCCATTTCCTGCGTACCTGCTCTGCCGCGGCAGGCGCAGGGTTGTTGCAGGCCTGCGGCACAGGCACGACCACCACGCCGCAAACCAAAACCACTTCCACCACCGCGAAAGCCAAAACCGTGCAACCTAAGCAATCCCATCCGCCACGTTCCGGCGACAACCTCCTGCGCGTTGTTGCGCCGTCAGGCTTCGCCGAAGACCCCAACCGCGTGACCACCGGCCTGACCCGCCTCTACAACGCAGGCTTTACTGTGACCAACCAACAGGCAGGCAGCCGCCGTTACCAACGCTTTGCCGGCAGCGACGCCCAACGCTCTGCCGACTTCCAAGACGTTGCCAGCGGCCGCGTCGAAACGCCTAAAGTCTTGATGGGCCTGCGCGGTGGCTACGGCGCGGCACGCATCCTGCCGCAAATTGACTTTGCCTCACTCGGCGCCAGAATGCGCGAACGCGGCACATTGTTCTTCGGTTTCAGCGACGTGTGCGCCGTCCAACTCGCCCTGTTGGCCAAAGGCAATATGATGAGCTTTGCAGGCCCGATGGTGTATAGCGAATTCGGCAAAGCTGACCCCAGCGTCTTTACCATGGATTCCTTTATCCGCGGCACGACCAACAACGTCAACATCGTTGATGTCCCAACCATCCAACGCGCCGATGTCAACGTCGAAGGCACATTGTGGGGCGGCAACCTCAGCGTTCTCGCCTCCCTCGCCGGCACGCCCTACATGCCCGATATTCAAGGCGGCATCCTCTTTATCGAAGACGTCAGCGAGCAACCCTACCGCATCGAGCGTATGCTCAATACGCTTTATCTGTCAGGTGTTTTGCAAAAACAACGCGCCATCATCTTCGGCGATTTCCGCATGGGCACCATCCGCGACGTGTACGACTCCAGCTACGATTTCTCCGCCGTAGTCAATCACATTTCGCGCACCGCCAAGATTCCTGTGTTGACCGGCTTCCCATTCGGCCACATCACCAACAAAACCACTTTCCCGTTGGGCGCGCATGCTAAAGTCCGCAGTACCGGCAACGGCGGTTATTCCGTCACCTTCAGCGGCTATCCTACACTGAACCCTTCCGCGCTGACACTCGACAACCTGCTGCCGCCTCCTGTTCCGACTTACGACAGTACTATCTACCGCGACAGCATTACTGAAGAAGTCACCGAATAAGGCTTGTTCAAATCAAAAGGCCGTCTGAAACCCAGTTTCAGACGGCCTTTTTATATCTTCATCTTAACCGTAACGCCGTTGAAAATCTTTCATAAAGTCGGCCAACGCGTTTACACCTTCAAGCGGCATCGCATTGTAAATGCTGGCACGCATACCGCCGACGGTTTTATAGCCTTTGAGCAGGCACAAGCCCTGCAACTCGGCTTCCAACACAAAGCGACGATCCAAGTCTTCGCTTGCGGTTTTGAAGACCACATTCATTTTGGAGCGCGCATCAGGATGAATATCGTTGATGTAAAAACCGCCGCTGCCGTCTATCGTCTCATACAAGGTTTGCGCCTTTATTCGATTGACCGCTTCAATTTTTTTCACACCACCCTGCGTTTGCAGCCAGCGGAACACCAAACCCGACATATAAATCGCATAGGTGGACGGCGTGTTGTACATACCGTCGCGGTTGATGTGAGAGCGGTAGTTGAACACATCGGGAATATCGTTTGGACAACGCTCCAGCAAATCCTCGCGGATAATGACCACGGTCGCACCGGCAGGGCCGATATTTTTTTGTGCGCCTGCATAAATCAAGCCGTAATCGGATACATTAAACTCACGCGACAAAATCTCGCTCGACATATCGCACACCAGCGGCGGCAGGCCGTCTGAAAGTTTGGGGACGTTTTGATACTGCAAGCCGTTTACGGTTTCATTAATCGCAAAATGAACAAACGCAGAATTCGGATTGACATCCCAATCCTCTACCGCAGGCAGGTTTTTATAGGCATATTGCTCGCCGCCATGCGCGGCCAAACGGATTTCGGCATTGCTCAAACGGCTCATCTGTTCATAGGCAATACGGCTCCAGTTGCCCGTTACCACCGAGTCGGCAGTCGCAAAACCGTGCGCCAAATTCATGGCTACCATATTAAATTGCGTGGTCGCACCGCCCTGTAAAAACAGGATTTTATAGTTGGACGGAATATTCAAAAGTTGGCGCAAGTCTTGTTCGGCATGATGCAGAATACTCAAAAACATATCCGAACGGTGGCTCATCGCCATCACGGGAAAACCCGTACCGTTGTAGTCGAGCATTTCCTGTTGCGCGGTACGCAATACGGCTTCCGGCAATACGGCAGGACCTGCGGAAAAATTGTAAATCGGGTGTGCGGACATGGCGGCCTTCTTTCTTATTCGGTGGGTATGAAGAAATTGTAGAACCGCCTTGCACATTGTGCAAGCACGAAAAATCTGGAAATACAAGGCCGTCTGAAAATAAAGCAATACCAATTATTTGTTTTTCAAAACAATTTCATAAGTACTATATCAAAACTTGTCAACAATTTCCTTTTCAGACGGTCTCACCCCTATCCTTCCATTTACGCAATCACTTCAAAAAATCCACGCCAAATCAACACTTTTCTTTTATCTTGAAAACAGTTATAATAGGCCAATTTTTCAAATCACACGAAAAATGGCCGCGCGGCCATTTTTTTGTTTATGTACTTCTGGAGAAGCATGGATATTCAAAGCATTCTTGATAAAACCCTGCCCGGCTTGGGCTACGAGCTGGTCGATTTCGAACTGACCGCACAAGGCGATTTACGCGTTTTCATCGATAAAGAAGGCGGCATCACCGTCGAAGACTGCGCCACTGTCAGCAACCATCTGAGCCGCGTGTTTATGGTTGAAGACATCGACTACAAACGTTTGGAAATCTCCAGCCCTGGCCTTGACCGTCCGCTGAAAAAAGCCGCCGACTTCGTGCGCTTTGCCGGCCAGAACGCCAAAATCAAAACACGCCTGCCGATTGATGGTCAGAAAAACTTCATCGGCCGCATCGAATCTTGCGAAAACGACATCGTTACCGTCTCTTTCGACGGCAAAACTGCCCAAATCGAATTGAGCAACATCGACAAAGCCCGTTTGCGCCCCGAATTTAAATTTTAAAAACCGATTACTTGGAGATTCTAGAAAATGAGTCGCGAAATGTTACAGCTAGCCGAAGCGCTGGCAAGTGAAAAAAATGTTGAAACGGAAGTCGTATTCAAAGCCCTTGAATTCGCCCTCTCTACTGCCGCCAAGAAAAAAGCTGACCGCGAGCACATGGACGTGCGCGTCGAAATCGACCGCGACACCGGCGAATACCAAACCTTCCGCCGCTGGCTGATTGTTGCCGATGAAGACTACACCTACCCCGACGTAGAAAAAACCATCGAGGAAATCCAAGAAGAAATTCCCGGCACTACCATCCAAATCGGCGAATACTACGAAGAGCAGCTGCCAAACGAAGGTTTCGGCCGCCAAGCCGCACAAACTGCCAAACAAATCATCCTGCAACGCATCCGTGATGCGGAGCGCGAGCAAAACCTGAACGAGTTCCTCGCTTCTAAAGAAGACATCGTTTCCGGTACGGTAAAACGTGTCGAGCGCCACGGCATCATCGTTGAAGTCGTCGCGGGCAAACTTGACGCCCTGATTCCGCGCGAGGAAATGATTCCGCGCGAAAACTTCCGCAGCGGCGACCGCATCCGCGCCCTCTTCCTGCGTGTGGACGAAATCGGCAATACCGGCCGCAAACAAGTCATTTTGAGCCGTACCAGCGGCGACTTCTTGGCCAAACTCTACGCCAACGAAGTGCCTGAAATTGCAGACGGCCTGTTGGAAATCCGCGAAGTAGCACGCGACCCCGGCCAACGCGCCAAAGTTGCCGTTAAAGCCAACGACCAACGCATCGACCCGCAAGGTACTTGTATCGGCGTGCGCGGTTCCCGTGTTAACGCCGTGAGCAATGAATTGTCCGGCGAACGCATCGACATCGTATTGTGGTCTCCTGAGCCAGCCCAATTCGTGATGAATGCGCTGTCTCCTGCCGAAGTGAGCCGCATCGTAATTGACGAAGACAAACACGCGGTTGATGTAATCGTTGACGAAAACCAACTGGCGCTGGCCATCGGCCGCGGCGGTCAAAACGTCCGTCTGGCTTCCATCCTGACAGGCTGGCAGCTGAACATCATGACCGTTGAAGAAGCTGACGAGCGCAATGCCGCCGAAGACGCGGTTATCCGCAACCTCTTCACCACCCACTTGAACATCGACGACGAAACCGCCGATATCTTGGTGGAAGAAGGTTTTGCCACTTTGGAAGAAGTTGCTTACGTTCCAGCGGCAGAATTGCTCTCGATTGACGGTTTTGACGAAGAAATCGTTGAAACCCTGCGCAACCGCGCACGCGATGCGATCCTGACCATTACCATCGCCGCAGAAGAAAAACTGGGTGAAGTGTCTGAAGATATGCGCAATTTGGACGGCGTAGATTCCGATATGTTGCGCAAACTGGCCGAAGCCGGCGTTACCCAACGCGATGATCTGGCCGAATTGTCTGTTGACGAATTGGTCGAAATTACCGGTGTTGACGAAGAAGAAGCCAAAAAAGTGATTTTGGCTGCACGCGAACACTGGTTTACTGAAGAAAATAACTAAGGGGGTACTGAATGAGTAATACAACCGTAGCGCAATTTGCCGCCGAACTAAACCGCCCCGTCGATGATTTGCTTAAACAATTGAAAGAAGCCGGGGTCAACAAAAACAGCGGCAATGACAGCATAACCACTGACGACAAACAACTGTTGACTGCTTACCTGCAAAAGAAAAACGGCAGCAACAGCGGCACCATCAGCATCCGCCGCAAAAAAACCGAAGTCAGCACCGTTGACGGCGTAAAAGTGGAAACACGCCGCCGCAGCCGTGCCGTTACCATTCCTTCTTCCGAAGAATTGGCAGCGGAAGCCAAAGCCAAAGTAGCAGCAGAAAACCAAAAAGCCGAAGCAGAAAAAGCAGCCGCTCAAGCTGCTGAAGAAAAAGCCAAAGCTGAAGCAGAAGCTGCTGCAAAAGCCGAAGCTCGTGCCAAAGCAGAGGCCGAAGCAGCCAGACTGAAAGCAGCCAAAGCCGCAACAAAAGCGGAAGGCAAACCTGCCGAAGCCAAAAAAGAAGAAGCCAAACCGGTTGAAGCCGTAGAAGCTAAGACCGAAGCAAAAGTTGAAGCTAAAGCAGACAACAAGCCGTCTGAAAAATCCGTTGAAGCTGAGAAACCAGCAGAAGCCAAAAAACCTGCCAAAGCCAAACAAGACAAAGGCGGCAAAGGCAAAGAAGCGAAAAAGGCAGCCAAACCTGCCGCTCCTGCCGTACCGCAACCTGTCGTCAGCGTGGAAGAACAGGCTCAACGCGATGAAGAAGCCCGTCGTGCCGCCGCCCTGCGTGCGCATCAAGAAGCCTTGTTGAAAGAAAAACAAGAGCGTCAAGCACGCCGTGAAGCCATAAAACAACAGGCCGAGAAAGACTCAAAACCTACTAAAGAAGCCAAATCAGGCGAGCGCAACAAACCTGCCGAGAAAGCCAAAGCAGCATCCGGCGAAGGCAAATCCGAACACAACGCGCGCGGTAAAAAAGAAGACCGTCGTGAGCGTGATGAAGATACTCAAGGCCGCAATGCTAAAGGCAAAGGCGGCAAAGGCGGACGTGACCGCAATGCACGCAACGGCGACGACGAACGCGTACGCGGCGGCAAAAAAGGCAAAAAACTCAAACTTGAGCCAAACCAACACGCCTTCCAAGCGCCGACCGAACCTGTCGTACACGAAGTTTTGGTGCCTGAAACCATTACCGTTGCCGACTTGGCACACAAAATGGCCGTTAAAGGCGTTGAAGTGGTTAAAGCCCTGATGAAAATGGGCATGATGGTAACCATCAACCAATCCATCGACCAAGACACTGCCCTGATTGTGGTGGAAGAACTCGGCCACATCGGCAAACCTGCTGCAGCCGACGACCCTGAAGCATTCCTGGATGAAGGCGTTGAAGCTGTTGAAGCCGAAGCATTGCCGCGTCCTCCGGTTGTTACCGTGATGGGTCACGTTGACCACGGTAAAACTTCCCTGCTGGACTACATCCGCCGCGCCAAAGTGGTACAAGGCGAAGCGGGTGGCATTACCCAACACATCGGTGCATACCACGTTGAAACCCCTCGCGGCGTGATTACTTTCTTGGATACTCCGGGTCACGAAGCGTTTACCGCCATGCGTGCGCGCGGTGCGAAAGCAACCGATATCGTGATTCTTGTGGTTGCAGCCGACGACGGCGTGATGCCGCAAACCATCGAGGCGATTGCTCACGCCAAAGCCGCGGGCGTACCGATGGTGGTTGCCGTCAACAAAATCGATAAAGAAGCCGCCAACCCTGAGCGTATCCGCCAAGAGCTGACCGCACACGAAGTCGTGCCTGACGAATGGGGCGGCGATGTACAGTTCATCGACGTTTCTGCTAAAAAAGGTCTGAACATCGATGCATTGCTCGAAGCCGTCTTGCTCGAAGCTGAAGTTTTGGAACTGACTGCCCAAGTCGATGCACCTGCCAAAGGTATCATCGTTGAGGCACGTTTGGACAAAGGTCGTGGCGCGGTTGCCACCCTCTTGGTACAAAGCGGTACGCTGAAAAAAGGCGATATGCTGCTGGCTGGTACTGCATTCGGTAAAATCCGTGCGATGGTTGACGAAAACGGCAAAGCCATTAATGAAGCCGGCCCGTCTATCCCTGTCGAAATCCTCGGCTTGTCCGACGTACCGAACGCAGGCGAAGATGCAATGGTATTGGCCGACGAGAAAAAAGCGCGCGAAATCGCCCTCTTCCGTCAAGGCAAATACCGTGATGTACGCTTGGCCAAACAACAGGCCGCGAAACTGGAAAACATGTTCAACAACATGGGCGAAAACCAAGCCCAATCCTTGTCTGTCATCATCAAGGCAGACGTACAAGGTTCTTACGAAGCTTTGGCGGGCAGCCTGAAAAAACTGTCCACCGACGAAGTGAAAGTGAACGTGTTGCACAGCGGCGTTGGCGGCATTACCGAATCTGATGTCAACTTGGCCATTGCTTCCGGCGCATTCATCATCGGCTTTAACGTCCGTGCAGATGCTTCCGCACGCAAACTGGCTGAGAATGAAAACGTGGAAATCCGTTACTACAACATCATTTACGATGCCATCGACGATGTGAAAGCCGCCATGAGCGGTATGCTCTCTCCGGAAGAGAAAGAGCAAGTAACCGGCACGGTCGAAATCCGTCAGGTTATCTCCGTTTCCAAAGTCGGCAATATTGCAGGCTGTATGGTTACCGACGGTGTGGTCAAACGCGATTCCCATGTCCGCCTCATCCGCAACAACGTGGTTATCCATACCGGCGAGCTGTCTTCTTTGAAACGCTACAAAGACGACGTCAAAGAAGTCCGCATGGGCTTCGAGTGTGGTCTGATGCTCAAAGGCTACAACGAAATTATGGAAGGCGACCAACTCGAATGTTTCGACATCGTCGAAGTTGCCCGTACTCTGTAATCAGACAGGCCGTCTGAAAAATCAGAAGCAGGTTTTGCAATGCGAAACCTGCTTCTTTTTTTCAGACGGCCTTTTTACAACCATTCATAGTTTGAAACTATGAAAATTGATGTGTGGTATATAAGAAACAAAACAGACATACAAGGCAAAGCCATTTAGCAAAGGAATAGACGACAAACTAAGCCTGATAACGCTCTCTATATATTGTCATATCTTAACGTTTCTGTTGTTTTTATCAAATTTCAGCACTAGTATATACAGCCTAAACACAATACAAATTAAGCAATACCGGCCATATGCCAGATACGTTTACTTCCTTGTTACTCTCATCAATATCTAAAGAAAATATCATGACAATCGAAAAAGCAATGCGCCCCCCCAATGCGCAATTTGAATTACGACATTTAGAGCAATTACAACCTTCCGTCCTTGAACAAGTAACGATAGGAACGTCGGAAGATGACGTTTATTATGTAACCCTCAGTGACGATACAATCATTGAAAACCCAAATGGCGGCGATGATACGGTTTGCAGCAACGTCAGCTATACCCTTCCAAACCACGTTAAAAACCTTGTTTTGACTGGTACAGCCAACATTTTCGGTGCTGGCAACAACAGCAACAACATCCTCATCGGCAATGAAGGCCGCAACCGCCTCAACAGCGGGCGCGGTGACGACATCGTTTACGGCGGCGGTGGCAACGATGTCATCAATGGTGGCGAAGGCAACGACCTTCTTTTCGGCGAAACAGGCAATGACATCCTCAACGGCGAAGCAGGCAACGATGTGCTTGAAGGTGGCGAAGGCGATGATACCTACCTTTTCTCTGCCAAAAGCGAGCAAGACACCATCATCGACAATCAAGGCCACAACAGCATCCGCTTTCATACTGATCTGAGCCTTAACGATTTAACCGTTGAAGTCCAAAACAACGAAACCGGTGGTAAAGACTGGGTGATTGCCGTAAAAAACAGCAATGCCGTTTTAACCATCAAAAACCAATACACTCAAAACGGTACAACACCGGCAGTCTCCCACTTCATCATTGGCACACAAAAACTGGATGTAAACAACTTTGCCAAATATTTCGATATTTCCCTGACTGAGCATACCGAAAGCGGTCAGACCATCGATGGCAACGACGGCAATGACTACCTGATCGGCACATCCGGCGATGATATTATCGACGGCAAAGCCGATGCCGACATTATGGAAGGTGGTGACGGCAATGACACTTACTACGTTGATGATGTAAAAGACGTGGTGATTGAACAGGCTGGCGGCGGCGAAGACACCGTATTCAGCAGCATTTCCCATACTGCCGCTACCCACGTCGAAAATGTTACCTTGACCGGCTCGGCCAATATTTTTGCCGCCGGCAACAACAGCAATAACATCCTGACCGGTAACGAAGGCCGCAACCGCCTCAACAGCGGACGCGGTGATGATACTGTTTACGGCATGGGTGGCAACGACAACCTCAATGGCGGCGAGGGCAATGATTATCTGGATGGCGGCAACGGCAACGATGTCATCAACGGTGATACAGGCGACGACATTTTGGTGGGCGGCAACGGTAAAGACGTTCTGAAAGGCGGAGCCGGAAACGATACCTATATCTACGGCAACAACGATACCATTATCGACAACCAAGGAATCAATACCCTCAAGTTTTCAGACGGCCTGAGCAATGCCAAGCTCCACCTGAAGACCATTCATAACGATGATGGCAGCCAAAGCTGGGAAATTACTTCCGAACAAGGTTCTGCCCTGATTCAAAACCAAATCGGTGCGGATGGCAGCATTTCCATCGACCGCTTCCAGTTTAACGACCAAACCTACACTGCCGCACAGTTCCAACAAGCCTTCCAACCAGTGAAAGCCGAAACCATTAAATTTGTCGGCACAAACGTCGACGATACCTTGCATGGCAATGCAGGCAACAATGAAATCGACGGCGGCAATGACACCCTCTATGGCCACGACGGCGATGACATCTTGCGCGAACACAGTGCAACCTATTACGGCAACGAACCTGCTTCCGACGATAAACTCTACGGCGGCAACGGTAACGACAAACTCTATGCCCATGTAGGCGCAGACTTACTCGACGGCGGCGCAGGCAATGATTATCTGGAAGGCGGCGAACACAACGATACCTATGTTTTCGGAAAAGGTTACGGTCACGACACCATTTTCGACTACAACTTCGGTTTTGATAGCGAAGCAAGCCTACACAGACTCAACGCTAATGTCGTTAAATTTACCGGCGGCATTACCCTTGACGACCTCGAAATTACCGTTGAAAAAGGTTACGACAAAACCGGGATTGCCGACATACCCGACAGCACTCAATTTGTATCCAATCCCCTGTTGGATGGCGACACATGGCATATCCGCATTAAAGGCACAGACGATGTTTTAACCATCAAAAACCAAAGCGGTATTTATGGTGCAATTTCCGAGTTTCAGTTTGACGGCAATACCTCATACAGCACGGGCGAGCTGATCAACCACTTCAAACTGTCTATCCCGCACATGATCGGCAACACAAACATCGTCCAATACACCGGCCAACCCGTTGATGAACTCAACCGTGATGTGTACAACAACTTCAACCACACCATCCATGCCGATAGCGACAACAGCGATTTAGATTTGTCGCGTTACGCTTCTGTTGTCGAATACAGGGGCAACCGCAGCGATGAAACCATTACTTTGGGCAGAGGCATCAACATCGTCGATACAGCCGACGGCAACGATACCATTACCGACCTGGGTGCCGACAACACCGTTATCATGTTTGGCAGAAACAGCGGCAACGACACCTTCAATCCGTATGGTGGCAGCGATACCCAAGTCCTTTTCAAAGAAGGGATTACGCTGAAAGATTTACAGTTGAAAACCGGCGATGATTGGGTCTTAACCATCAAAGATACAGGCGACACCCTGACCATCCATGACATTGCCAACAATAATGTCGACAGCTTTGTATTCGGAAACGGTAAGAGCTACACCGCCGACGAAATCAGCAAAGCACTGATGACTGAAAATACACAAAACAACGGTATCCTGTAAAACTCAAAGGCCGTCTGAAACCTTAATTCAGACGGCCTTAGTCCTTTGCTGATTTATTTATCGTTCTGCTATATAATTATTCTCATTCGAATTCACAAGAAAGAATAAAAATGGATGCCTTAAATCTCCTAACCACACGTCGCTCTTCCAAAAAACTGACTGCTCCGGCGCCCAATGCCGAGCAACTGGAACAAATGCTGCAAGCGGCAACACAAGTTCCTGATCACGGCAATATGCGCCCTTTCCGCTTTACTGTGATTCAAAGCGAGGCCGGCTTGCAACGTTTCCGCGAGCTGTTGAGCAAGACCGTTACCGAACTCAACTTCGGCGACGATGCCATGAAAAAGGCCGAACGCGTCGGCAACATGGCGCCTATGATTATCGCCGTTACATTCGTACCAAACCGTGAAGTAGCAAAACCCAAACCTGAATGGGAACAAATGTTGACTGCCGGCTGCGCCGCCTATGCTTTACAACTGGCTGCTTCTGCTCAAGGCTTCGACAATGTTTGGATTACGGGCATGTGGGTCAACAGCCCATTGTTGCGCGAAGCATTTGAGTGTGCCGACAAAGACAAAATCATTGGCCTGATGATGATTGGTTCGCCGACCGAAGAAGGAAGCGGCCCGAAAAATACCAACTTAGAATGTTTTACAACTTATTGGTAAAGCCTGAAAATACTAAGGCCGTCTGAAAAACCTGATTTAATGGTTTTCAGACGGCCTTTTTATGTCTCTTGTCAAAATATCAAGCAGGATTCATAAACGCTTCAACTTCTTCCAAAGAAATATCCGCCGTCGCGCCATGACGTGAAGCCACCAATGCACCCAGCGCACAAGCAAAAGCAATGGCTTCTTGAGGAGGCGCATTATTGAGCAGCTTGTAAGTCAAACCGCCAAGGAAGCTGTCGCCGGAGCCAACAGTATCCACCACTTTGACGCGGAAACCGCAATGGCGGTATAACTCGCCGTCCTTATACAAAACTGCGCCATGGCTACCCAAAGTCACACAAAGAATTTTGACGCCGGTCAGCTCAACGAGGTAGCTGATATTTTGCTCGATACTGTGATAAGGAGAGCCGTAAGCCGCAGCCAATTCATACAACTCATCATCGTTGAGTTTGACCATATCGGACTGTTTCATAGTCTCCAACAAGCGGTCAATATCGTAATGAGGCTTACGCAGATTAACGTCAAAAATTTTGAATTTGGCTTCTTTCAGCAAAACAGCCAAACTTTTACGCGAAACTTCATCGCGGGTTGCCAAGCTGCCAAAAACGAAAGCATCGGATTCTGCCACACGTTTAATTGCCGCATCATCAACCGCAATCCTGTCCCACGCGCAAGGGTAAACAATCTCATAAGACGCGCTGCCAGACTTGTCCAAGTGTACTTTCACCAAACTGGTCGCACATTCGTGACAAACCTGCAAATAATCAGTATTGACGTTTTTACTTTGAATTTGACGTAGTAATTCCTCACCATCGGCATCATCGCCGCGACGGCTGATGATGGCAGCATCGATACCCAAAGACTGCAAACGGACAGCAACATTCAAGGGGGCGCCACCCAATACTTTTCCGTTTGGAAAATCGTCCCACAGCACTTCGCCGAAACTGGTTACTTTCATTCTTAACCTTCCTTATTTGAGGTTGATTGGCAGGGTCTGCACTCCCGACAGATTTTTTGCAAATCATGTACTTGTAGTAAAACTCCAGCATCGGGGGCAAAAGTATTATGTTTTAAAATATTGGGACTGACAAGCAATTAAGGGGATATCAGACAATAAACTTGATTCATCACAAAATTATATTGTTCCTATTTTTTCTTTTTCTTTCACATTTGTCCCCTCCTATTTCATTAAAACAAAACATTCTGAAATTTAAATACAAAAGGCCGTCTGAAAACTGATTCAATCAATTTTCAGACGGCCTTTATTGAAGTATTACAGCGATTAAACTACCACTTCTTCTTTTTTCTTCACTTCTTTGGCAATGTTCTCACGACTCAAGCCAAACATCAGCAAGAGCGGACTGGCAACCAATACGGAAGAGTAAATACCGAACACAATACCGATGGTCAGCGCCATAGAGAAACCGTGCAAGGCTGCACCGCCGAACACCAGCATAGAAACAACCATTGCCTCGGTCGAACCGTGGGTAATGATGGTACGGCTCATGGTTGCAGTAATCGCGTTGTCGATAACTTCTGGCACAGTGTGGCCGCGCATATGCGGCTTACGGAAGTTTTCACGAATACGGTCAAACACAACCACAGATTCGTTCACGGAATAACCCAAAACTGCCAAAATACCTGCCAAGACAGTCAGAGAGAATTCCCATTGGAAGAAGGCAAAACAGCCGAGAATAATCACGATATCGTGCATATTCGCAATAATCGCGGACACTGCAAAACGCCACTCAAAACGCATGGACAAGTAAATAATGATACCTGCCACTACGAAGCCTAATGCCATCAACCCATTGGTAACCAATTCTTCACCAACCTGAGGGCCGATGAATTCAACTTGGCGCAAGGTAACGTCAGGATTGTCTTTTTTCAGCAAATCCATTACTTGGTTGGACAGCTGGGCAGACGTTACGCCTTCTTTGTTCGGCAGGCGAATCATGATGTGCTTGTTCGTACCCAATGCCTGAACCTGTACATCACCCATTTTCAGCGTATCGAGGCGTTCGCGCGTTTTATTCACATCCACGCCCTGCTGATATTGGACTTCCATTACCGTACCGCCGGTAAATTCGACGGAGAAATTCAGGCCTTTGGTTACCAAAAAGAACACGGCGGCGATAAACGTAACCAACGAAATAAAGGTCGTCAGTTTGCCGTAGCTCATAAACGGAATATCGCGTTTGATTTTAAATAATTCCATGTTTTACTCCTTGCCTTCTGCCATTTCAGCTTTCGGCTTCCATACCGCACCAATGGAAATATTCCGCAATTTGCGACGGCGACCGTACCACAGGTTGACCAAAGCACGGAACACGACCACAGACGAGTACATCGAGGTCAGAATACCGATACAGTGTACAACGGCGAAACCGCGTACAGGACCGGAACCGAATACCAACAAAGCAATACCAGCAATCAGAGAGGTCAAGTTAGAGTCGACAATGGTTGCCCAAGCATGTTGGAAACCGAGGTTGATGGCCTGTTGAGGTGGTATGCCTCCGCGTAATTCTTCACGGATACGCTCGTTAATCAATACGTTAGAGTCAATCGCCATACCCAATGTCAATGCCAACGCGGCAATACCCGGCAGGGTCAGCGTTGCCTGCATGGCAGACAAAATACCTACCAAGAACAAGATATTGGTACTCAAAGCGATGGTAGAGAAGAAACCCATCAGGCGGTAGTAAACCACCATAAACGCAGCAACAGCGGCAAAGCCCCACAAAGTGGAATTGAAACCTTTTTCAATGTTTTCTTTACCCAAAGACGGACCGATGGTACGTTCTTCAACAATTTGCATAGGCGCAGCCAGCGAGCCGGCACGCAGCAACAATGAAGTATCGTTGGCTTCGGCAGTTGTCATGCTGCCGGAAATTTCTACACGACCACCGGTAATGGCGGAGCGGATGACAGGCGCGGTCACGACTTCGGATTTACCTTGGTCAATCAACACCATAGCCATACGTTTACCCACATTGGCCGAAGTCAATTCGCCAAAAATGCTGCCACCTGCGCTGTCCAAGCTCAGGCTCACAGCAGGCGCGCCCATTTGGTCAAAGCTAGGTTGCGCGTCGTTGATGTTGTCGCCGGTCAGTTCAACTTGTTTGTTGACCAAAATAGTTTCCGGATGATCGCCACCGCTTGACAGTAACTCATAACCAGTCGGTACATTACCGTTTAAGGCTTCTTGAAGTTTAATCGGATCGTCTTCCACCATGCGTACTTCCAAAGTCGCGGTACGACCGATAATGTCTTTGGCTTTGGCAGTATCTTGCACGCCCGGCAGCTGTACAACAATGCGGTCAAGACCGGATTGTTGGATAACCGGTTCTGCCACACCCAATTCGTTCACACGGTTGTGCAAAGTGTTGATGTTTTGTTTCACTGCATCAGAGCGTACTTTATTGATCGCCTCTTCAGACAGAGTCAGCACGATATTGTTGCCGTCCGCAAGCAAAGTGGCTTCAGGAAACATCTTTTGCAACTGAGGCAAGGCCTTTTGTACATCGGCGGCATCTTGCAGAGGCACAGTCAGACCATTTTCAGCCTGATGCACCGTACCGGTACGGATTTTTTCGCGGCGCAATTCGCGGCGGATGTCGCCGGCGTAACGTTCAAACGTTTTCTGCATCGCGGCTTTCATGTCCACCTGCATGGTGAAATGCACGCCGCCACGCAAGTCCAAACCCAAGAACATCGGATTGGCTTTAATTTTCGCCATCCACTCAGGACTGTCCGCCAAAAGGTTGAGCGCGGTAATATAGCCTTCGCCCAAAGTGTTTTCAATGACATCACGCGCTTTCAGTTGCGTTTCAGTATCTTTAAAACGCACTTTCAGCGAGTTATCGACAATGAACATACCGTCAGTCTGAATACCTGCGCTTTGCAACGCAGAAGACACTTTAGACTGGGTTTGCTCATTGATAACGATGGCTTGTCGGTTGGTCGATACCTGTACCGCAGGCGTTTCACCGAAAAGGTTGGGCAGCGAATAAACAGCCGCAACCACAATCGTGAACGCAATCAGCAGGTATTTCCATAAAGGATAACGGTTCATGGTAAACCTTTGCTTTATTTATAAAGGCAAACAGCCGCACTCGGAAAATGAGGCGGCTTTTCGCAAAAAAACGGATTATTCGGCTTTCGCGGCAATCGCGTTGCGTTCCACTTCTACTTCGATTCTCGCACCTTGGCCGATGTCGACAGTGTAGAATTGCTCGCCGACTTTGGTCACGCGGCCTTTGAAACCTGCAGCCAAAACGACTTTATCGCCTACTTTCAAAGCAGCCAGCATAGCTTGATGTGCTTTGAATTTCTTTTGTTGAGGACGCATAATCAGGAAGTAAAACACCACCATAATCAACAGTAAAGGGGCAAATTGAGCCACAGCTTGATTCATAATATATCCGTTCTTTTGAGTTTTAAGATAAAGTAAAAAACTGCATACAGTCCAAAACGCAGTTGGTCGGACTGTAAAATTGAGCTATTCTAAAGGCCGTCTGAAAAATTTCCAAGCATTTCCGTATTTATTAACCATATTTAGCAGTCCGTGCGACTCGTTCGATACACACTTTCCATGCTTAAAAAAATCATTTGGCGCGTGCGTACCCTGCTGCGTCGACTACTCGGCAAAAATGCCCGCACCGTATGGATTTCCCATCCGATATTTCTGCAGCACCAGCCGGGACCCAACCATCCCGACAGGCCCGAACGCATCAGCGCCATTCAAACCGCCTTAAAACAAGAAGGCATTTGGCGTCGCCTGCAAACCACCGAAGCACCGGAAATCAAAGATGCGCAGCTGGCATTGGTCCACTCGCGCAACTATCTGCACGAGTTGGAAGCCGCCCAGCCGCTCCCCGGTAAAATCCACCGTATCGACGACGATACCGTCATCTGCCACGACTCCCTCCAAGCCGCCCGTTTTGCGGCCGGAGCCGTTGTCAAGGCAGTCGATATGGTGATGAACAAAAAGGCCTGGCATGCTTTTTGCGCCATCCGCCCACCCGGCCACCATGCCCACAGCAACAGCGCCGGCGGATTTTGCCTGATCAACAACGTTGCCGCCGGCGTGATGCACGCCATTGCCCAATACCGCTTGCAACGCATCGCCGTCATCGATTTCGACGTCCACTTCGGCGATGGAACGGCGGAGATTCTCCAAGACGATCCGCGCGTGATGTTTTTCAACCTGTTTGAAACCGACATCTTCCCCTTCCCTCAGGCGGAACAATACGCCGGCAATAAGAATATGCTGCATACGCCCCTCAAACCGGGCACAGGCAGCCGTATCTTCCGCACGACCATCCGCGAACAATGGCTGCCCAAGCTCACGGCCTTCCGCCCCGAGTTGGTGTTGCTTTCAGCCGGTTTTGACGGGCACAAACAAGACGAAACAGGCCGTCTGAACCTGCATGAAGCCGATTTTGCCTGGTTGACGCACAAAATCGTCCAAGCAACGGCAAGCTGTCAAGGACGTGTCGTTTCCGTACTGGAGGGCGGATATACCTTGGAATCCATGTCTAAATCCGCCGCCGCCCACATCCGCGTATTGGCGGGCTTAAGCAAGGCCGACTACGTCATCGCCTACCAAAAGCATCTAAAGCGCGGCAAAAGTAATAATCCTACACTATAACGCATTCAAACTATTGCCCCAGGCCGTTTGAAAACAGATTATCCATTTCAGACGGCCTTTTTTTTCATTTACAAACTTTAATTTGAGCAAAGACAAACCATTTCCATATTATCAGTAGTAAAATAACAAACATAAAACATATCAATAAAAACATTTCACACGCCACACTGCTTCCCTTTCCCTAATTGACCGTCTTTTTCAGACGGCCTCCACTTAAAAAAAGGAGCGTTACAATGAAAGCAGCACGTTTTTATAACAAAGGCGACATCCGCATCGAAGACATTCCCGAGCCAACCGTAGCTCCGGGTACTGTCGGCATCAATGTTGCTTGGTGCGGTATCTGCGGTACAGACCTGCATGAATTCATGGAAGGCCCGATTTTCATTCCGCCTTGCGGCCACCCACACCCAATCTCTGGCGAGTCTGCGCCAGTTACCATGGGTCACGAGTTCTCCGGCGTGGTTTATGCCGTAGGCGAAGGCGTGGACGACATCAAAGTCGGCCAACACGTTGTTGTCGAACCCTACATCATCCGCGACGACGTACCGACCGGCGAAGGCAGCAACTACCACCTCTCCAAAGACATGAACTTCATCGGCTTGGGCGGCTGCGGTGGCGGCTTGTCTGAAAAAATTGCCGTTAAACGCCGTTGGGTACACCCTATTTCCGACAAAATCCCATTGGACCAAGCTGCTTTGATTGAGCCTCTGTCTGTCGGCCACCATGCTTATGTACGCAGTGGCGCGAAAGAAGGCGATGTGGCATTGGTTGGCGGCGCAGGCCCAATCGGTTTGCTGTTGGCTGCCGTATTGAAAGCCAAAGGTATCAAAGTCATCATCACCGAATTGAGCAAAGCACGTAAAGACAAAGCACGCGAAGCCGGCGTTGCCGACTACATCCTCGACCCATCTGAAGTCGATGTCGTTGAAGAAGTGAAAAAACTGACCAACGGCGAAGGCGTAGACGTTGCATTCGAATGCACCAGCGTCAACAAAGTGCTGGACACCATGGTCGAAGCATGCCGTCCGACTGCGAAAGTCGTCATCGTATCCATTTGGAGCCACCCCGCTACCATCAACGTCCACAGCGTTGTGATGAAAGAGCTGGACGTGCGCGGCACCATCGCCTACTGCAACGACCACGCCGAAACCATCAAATTGGTTGAAGAAGGCAAAATCAACCTTGAGCCTTTCATCACCCAACGCATCAAACTGGACGAATTGATTTCCGAAGGCTTCGAGCGCTTGATCCACAACAACGAATCCGCGGTAAAAATCATTGTCAATCCTAATCTTTAATCCTAAGGTTTAAAGAATAAACAGGCCGTCTGAAACTTTTCAGACGGCCTGTGTACTTGATAAATTCCCGAATGGCCCAATCCTCTGCCAACCATTCACTTATCAAGAGCAAAATCTCATGAACCCAAAATACGCCCCACTCTTCCAAACATACACCCTCAATAACGGCGTAACTATCAAAAACCGCCTTGTCGTCGCCCCCATGACCCATTTCGGCTCACAAGCCGACGGTTTGATCAGCGACCAAGAGCGTACCTTCCTCAGCAACCGCGCAGGCGATATGGGCTTGTTTATCACTGCCGCCACTTTGGTTCAAAAAGACGGCAAAGCCTTTCACGGCCAACCTGAAGCCACAGGCGAACACTGCCTCGACAGCCTGAAAGAAACTGCACAAATCCTGCAACAACAAGGCGCAAAAGCGATTTTGCAAATCCATCACGGCGGTGCCAAAGCCATTGATGACCTTTTGGACGGTCTCGACAAAATCAGCGCTTCCGCCAGCGAAGCTGAACACGCACGCGAAGCGACCGCAGAAGAAGTTGAAGCACTCATCGCCTCTTATGCGCAAGCCGCCGATTTGGCACTTCGTGCCGGTTTTGACGGCGTGGAAATCCACGGTGCGAACGGCTATCTGATCCAACAGTTTTACTCTGCCCAAAGCAACCGCCGCAACGACCAATGGGGCGGCAGCTTGGAAAACAGAATGCGCTTCCCTCTGGCCGTGATCGATGCCGTGGTTGCCGTCCGTGAAAAACACCAGCGCAACGACTTCATCATCGGCTACCGCTTCTCCCCCGAAGAGCCGGGCGACGACGGCTTAACCATGACCGAAACCGGCGCACTGATTGACGCATTGGTACAAAAACCGCTGCAATATCTGCACGTTTCCTTGTGGGAATTTGATAAAAAAATCCGTCGCGGCGGCGATGCCGCCCAAACCCGTATGCAGTTTATCCACGAACGCATCAACGGCAAACTGCCGCTTATCGGCGTGGGCAACCTGTTTACCGCCGACCAAATTTTGGCCGCCTATGAAACCGGCTGGGCAGAATTTATCGCATTGGGCAAAACCGTAATGATTAATCCGCACATCGCCACGCAAATCCGTGAAGGCCGCGAAGATGAAATCGAAACGCAACTCGATCCGACGCGCGCCGACCATTACGGCCTCCCAGACACCTTGTGGGGATTTGCCTCCAGCGGTACGCAATCATGGCTGCCGCCGGTAAAAGGCGCAGAATGGAAACCGATGGATATTTAATCATCGATTCATAAACAAAGGCCGTCTGAAACTTTTCAGACGGCCTTTGTTTGGGTACAAACATTGAATTATCAAGCATTTTTTTGTACAATTCCGCATCTTTCAATCTATTGCAGGGCGTGTTGCACACGCCCTTATTTTAGCCTGTTTTCCAACACCCATATCCTTCAGGCCGTCTGAAAAAGCGGCCTGAAACTTTTTGCAAAGAAAACCATGTCCCAAGAAATCCTCGACCAAGTGCGCCGCCGCCGCACGTTTGCCATCATCTCCCACCCCGACGCGGGTAAAACCACGCTGACTGAAAAACTCTTGCTGTTTTCAGGTGCGATTCAGAGCGCGGGTACGGTAAAAGGCAAGAAAACCGGCAAATTCGCCACCTCAGACTGGATGGACATCGAGAAGCAGCGCGGCATTTCCGTGGCCTCGTCTGTAATGCAGTTCGACTACAAAGACCATACTGTCAACCTCTTGGACACGCCGGGACACCAAGACTTCTCCGAAGATACCTACCGCGTATTGACCGCCGTCGACAGCGCCTTGATGGTCATCGACGCGGCAAAAGGCGTGGAAGCGCAAACCATCAAACTCTTGAACGTCTGCCGCCTACGTAATACGCCGATTGTAACGTTCATGAACAAATACGACCGCGAAGTGCGCGATTCGCTGGAACTCTTGGACGAAGTAGAAAACATCCTGCAAATCCGCTGCGCGCCCGTTACTTGGCCGATCGGCATGGGCAAGAACTTCAAAGGCGTGTACCACATCCTGAACGATGAAATCTATCTCTTCGACGCCGGCGGCGAACGTCTGCCACACGAGTTCGACATCATCAAAGGCATCGACAATCCCGAATTGGAACAACGCTTTCCATTGGAAATCCAGCAGTTGCGCGACGAAATCGAATTGGTACAGGCGGCTTCCAACGAGTTTAATCTCGACGAATTCCTCGCCGGCGAACTCACGCCCGTGTTCTTCGGCTCGGCGATTAACAACTTCGGTATTCAGGAAATCCTCAATTCATTGATTGAATGGGCGCCTGCGCCGAAACCGCGCGACGCGACCGTACGCATGGTCGAACCGGACGAGCCGAAGTTCTCCGGATTTATCTTCAAAATCCAAGCCAATATGGACCCGAAACACCGCGACCGCATCGCCTTCTTGCGCGTCTGCTCCGGCAAATTCGAGCGCGGCATGAAAATGAAACACCTGCGCATCAACCGCGAAATCGCCGCCTCCAGCGTGGTAACCTTCATGTCGCACGACCGTGAGCTGGTGGAAGAAGCCTACGCCGGCGACATCATCGGTATCCCGAACCACGGCAACATCCAAATCGGTGACAGCTTCTCCGAAGGCGAACAACTGGCGTTCACCGGCATCCCATTCTTCGCGCCGGAACTGTTCCGCAGTGTGCGTATCAAAAACCCGCTGAAAATCAAGCAACTGCAAAAAGGTTTGCAACAGCTTGGCGAAGAAGGCGCGGTACAGGTTTTCAAACCGATGAGCGGCGCGGATTTGATTTTGGGCGCGGTCGGCGTATTGCAGTTTGAAGTCGTTACCTCGCGCCTCGCCAATGAATACGGCGTAGAAGCCGTGTTCGACAGCGCATCCATCTGGTCGGCGCGCTGGGTATCGTGCGAAGACAAGAAAAAGCTGGCAGAATTTGAAAAAGCCAATGCAGGCAATTTGTCGATAGACGCAGGCGGCAACCTCGCCTACCTCGCGCCTAACCGTGTCAACCTGAATCTGACACAAGAACGCTGGCCGGACATCGTGTTCCACGAAACACGCGAGCATTCGGTTAAACTGTAAAACGCAAAGGCCGTCTGAAACATTCAGACGGCCTTTTTTTCATTCGATATCAACCCAATAAATCCCAAGCAAACTTCCCAATGGTCAGGCACAGCAGCAACATAAATCCGTAACGCAGCTCAAATATTGTCTTATTTTAGCTTTTAGTACCTCACCAAACATTTTCGGAATAAATGTTTACTTTAACCTTAGGTCAAAGTTTATAATTTGTGCTCCTTCAGTTATCACATAGGCGAAAAACATGAAAAAACTTATGACTTTTATCACACTTAGCGCTGTTGCAATTTCAAATTATGCCCAAGCTAATGAACAATCGCATCAAGCACACATGAATATGCCAATGTCGACAGATTCTGCAATGCAACAAGAATTAATGCAAGGTATGAATCAAATGAATCAAGACATGATGGCAGCTGCGCAATATAAAGATCCTGATGTTGCTTTTGCAGCAGGTATGTTGCCACACCATATTGGCGCAGTAAAAATGGCGGAAGTTGAATTAAAATACGGAAAGGATCCTGAGATGCGTAAGCTTGCTGAGGATATTATTAACGCACAACAAGCGGAAATTGAACAAATGCAAAAATGGCTTAAAGCACACAACAAAAAAAGCTCCGTAAAATGATCTGACCCCAAAAGTTAGACTGATTTAGTTCAAGGACTGAGTTCTGTAATTCACAGAGCTCAGTCCTTTTAGTTTCCCCTGAATGCGCTCATGGTTGTAATAATGAATGTACTCATGAATCGTTTTTTCCAGTTGTTAGAACGTCTCAAATCATTTACCGTAATAACATTCCATTTTTAATCGTCCAATTGATGACCTTTGCCGAAGCGTTGGCCGCTAAAAAATCATAGCCGTAAAAGCGGACGAACACAAAAGCCAGCAGGCTGCCCGTCCCCGGCCCGAACACGCCGTCGTAAAACCCGATTAATGCGCCGAAAAACAAGCCCCATAAGGTTTCACGGCGCGTCAGCTTTTCAGTGCGCGCCGTCTGCCCCAAGTCTTTTTTCAAAAAAGTGTACAGGCACATGGCAATCATGGTGACCAACATTGCCGGTTTCATGTATTGCACAGGAAAATACACCACCGTTTTCGCGCCCAAATATGAAGCGGCAAATGCCAACGCCGCGGCAGGCAGCAGCATTTTCCACGGCACGGGGATTCGGCGCAGATATTGCCCCGTCGCGGTCAACGTGCCGCAGCAGGAAGCAAATTTATTGACACCCATCACCGAGGCCACAGGCATGGTATTTGGCAATAGGTTGAACAATCCGGGAATCTGCAACAGCCCGCCGCCGCCAACCGCCGCATCCATCAGCCCTGCGGCAAAGCCGACCAACACCAGATAATAAAAAAACGAATCTGCAAACATAATGTCCATCTCTAAAAAGCAAAGCGATTTTGCGCGTGTTTACCTGTTCTGACAACCTACAAGGCCGTCTGAAAAACAAGGAACGATATTCTGTTTTCAGACGGCCTTTCTTTTTAAATTCAGCCACTCAAATTGCAGCTTAAAAACTTTTCCATTAAAATGCCGCCCCTTATCTTTCCTACACACAACACATTTTATGGAACATTCCACTCCAACCAAACGCACAGCCCACGATCGAATGGACATCTTCGCGCATTTCATTTTCGCCAGCCGCTGGCTGCAACTGCCGATTTATATAGGCTTGATTATCGCCCAAGTCATTTATGCCTGTAAGTTCCTCAAATCCTTGTGGCACTTGGTATCCAATTTCAGCATCATGGATGAAAACACCATCATGATCGCCGTATTGAACCTGATTGATGTCGTGATGATTGCCAACCTGCTGACCATGGTCATTGTCGGCGGCTACGAGACCTTCGTTTCCCGCCTCCGAGTTGACGAGCATCCCGACCAGCCCGAATGGCTCAGCCATGTCAATGCTTCGGTTTTGAAGGTTAAGCTATCGATGTCCATCATCAGCATTTCCTCCATCCATCTGCTGCAAACCTTCCTCAACGCCGCCAATCTGTCGGAAAAACAAATCATGTGGCAATGTATTACCCACATCTGTTTCCTGATTTCCGCGCTTGCCATGGCTTTAACGGACAAAATCGTGTACAGCACGACGCATAAAGCGCATTGATAAAAAGCAATCAAAAGGCCGTCTGAAATGTTTCAGACGGCCTTTTATTATTTGGCAATGTTTACAGCTTATTGCTTACGCTTGTCCCACCAAGCAAACAAGTTACCCAAAACCGTTCCCGATACGGAGTGCCAAACGCAGGCAACGGCGGCGGCAACGGCAGACTCGGCATTACCGGGGAAGAATTTGGCGCTCAAACCAGTCGCAAGTCCGGCGTTTTGTACGCCGACTTCGATGGCAAGGGTGCGTTTTTTAGCGGTGTTCATGCCGGTCAGCGCGCCACTGTAATAGCCGAGGATGTAGCCACCGATGTTGTGGGCAGCGATGGCAAGTACCATCACGAAGGCGGATTCGGCGAAACGGTGACCGTGAACGGCAGCAACGCCGCCGACGATGCAAGCAAACGCGACAACGGCAACGGCAGGCATAATCGCTCGCACGTCTTCAAACCAATATTTTTTATGCAGTAATATATTGGCGGCAGAGCCGATAACAACGGGCAACAGGGTAACGAGCAACATAAATTTGAACATGCCCCAGCCGTCCATTTCGACGGTTTGACCGACCAAATAAGTCATCCACAGCGGCGTCATCACAGGAGCGAGGACGGTGGAAACCGTGGTCATGCCGACCGAAAAGGCGACATCGCCTTTAGCCAAAAAACTCATGATATTGGACGAAACGCCGCCCGGGCAGGTGCCGACCAAAACCAAACCCAGCGTCAATCCGGGCGAGAGGTCAAAGGCTCTGGCAATACCGATAGCGAGCAGGGGCATAATCGTGTATTGGGCGATTGCGCCGATAAAAATATCGAGCGGACGTTGTGCCAGAATTTGATAATCTTCTTTACCCAAAGTCATGCCCATGCCGAGCATGATGATGCCGAGTACGACGACTTGCGTATCGCCTTTTACCCACGAAAAAGTGGCAGGTTCGATAAAGGCGATAATGGAGGCAAGGACGATAATCAAGGCGGTGAAGCGGGTCATTTGCCGACTGATAGCGGTCAGAAAGTTCATGTTTTTACTCCTTTGTATGTTTTTATCATGACAATAATTACCATAATTTAACACATGTTAACCCTTATGCGCAATTACAGTAACGAAACAGGAAATCCATCATCCAATAATGTTTAAAAACAAACCACACTGACTCCACCCAATATCAACACAAAGGCCGTCTGAAACTTTTCAGACGGCCTTGTTTTATCCGTTCGTTATCGATTTATTCGATATTTTGAACCTGTTCGCGCATTTGTTCGATTAAGACTTTCAGTTCAACCGAAGCTTGCGTGCATTCGGCAGCGATGGCCTTACTGCCCAAAGTGTTGGCTTCACGGTTCAACTCTTGCATCAAGAAATCCAAACGTTTGCCTGCGCTGCCCTTGCCTTCGGTAACGATGCGACGCACTTCGGCGATATGGGTGCGCAAACGGCTGAATTCCTCATCCACATCGGATTTTTGGATGAATAAAGCAAATTCCTGTTGCAAACGGTCGTTGTCGATATTGCCGACGGCTTCTGCCAAACGGGCTTTGACTTTGTCCATATGCGCCTGCAGCAGGCTTGGGAACAGTTCGTTCAAAGCATCCACAATCTCTTCCATGCCGTCCAGACGTTGCAGCAGGTGTTCGCCCAGTTTTTTGCCTTCGCGTTTGCGGGCGGCTGTAAACTCTTTCAACGCGCCGGTCAATAAATCTTTGACACCTTTCGCCAAGGCCTCGGAGTCTTCGCTCTGGCCTGCCAAAACGCCGGGAAAACGCAAAACATCGGCCACGCTCAATTTGGCAAAATCATGTTCCTTGCGCCAAGTTTTGTTCAAATGCGCCAGTTGGGCAACCAAATCCTGATTGACTTCCAAAGTCTGGCCGCCCAAAGCCACATCTTGCAGCTGAACACGGCATTCCAGTTTACCGCGCGCCACAGCCGAGGCAATCTGTTCGCGCAATGCGCCTTCCAAATAGCGCAACTCTTCCGGCATACGGAATTGGACATCCAAATAACGATGGTTGACCGCGCGGATTTCCAAATTAATCCGTTTGCCTCCGCATTCGCCTGCGGCATTGGCAAAGCCGGTCATGCTGTGGATTTGAATAGTTCGTCTTGTAGCCATGGTTTTACTCCGTTTCCAAATACGAGTGAAAGTATGGACACTATAACACACCCGACCGACGATTTTCAGACGGCCTTTGATGCCAAATTCCTCTATAATTCAAGGCAACCTATTTTTCATTCCGCCCCAAAGGATCATCATGAGCGACTACACCCGCACCGGCCGCACCGCCGACAGCCTGCGCGACATCAAAATTACCCCCAATTTCCTCCCCCACGCTGACGGCTCCTGCCTTATCGAGTGTGGCAACACCAAAGTGATTTGCACCGCCTCCATCGACGAAAATGTCCCACCGTTCCTGCGCGGTAAAGAACAAGGCTGGGTGACGGCCGAATACGGCATGTTGCCTGCTTCCACCGCCTCCCGTATGCGCCGCGAGGCCGCCGCGGGCAAACAGTCCGGTCGCACACAAGAAATCCAACGCCTGATCGGCCGCTCGCTGCGTGCCGTCGTCGATATGGAAAAACTCGGCGAACGCCAAATCCTGATTGACTGCGACGTCATCCAAGCCGACGGCGGCACGCGTACCGCCTCCATTACCGGTGCCTACGTTGCCCTGCAAATCGCCGTGGACAAACTCCTTTCAGACGGCCTTATCAGCGAAAATCCGATCCGTGAAGCCGTTGCCGCCGTTTCTGCCGGTGTGGTGGGTGGTGTACCGCTTTTAGACTTGGACTATCCCGAAGATTCAGGATGTGACAGCGACGTTAACATCATCATGACCGCATCCGGCAAAATCATCGAAATCCAAGGCACAGCCGAAGGCGCACCGTTTAGCATCGAAGAATTGGGCAAGCTGATTGCCTTGGCGCATAAAGGCATTGCCGAATTGGTTCAACACCAGCAGGCCGCCCTTTTGGCCCGATAATCAGCAAGGCCGTCTGAAAACTTTCAGACGGCCTTTTTTAACCAAACCCCTTTATGCGTATTTACTCAAAAAAGCGCGTCCCATCCTTGAATTTCATGTAAAAAATAGTAATAATAACCCTTTTTCCAGCAAACCAAGCTGCCCGACAACCCCCACAAGAAAGCACGAAACATGGCGTTAATCGTACATAAATACGGCGGCACATCAGTAGGCTCGCCCGAACGCATCAAAAACGTAGCCAAACGTGTCGCCAAAGCCCGCGCCGAAGGACACGACATCGTAGTCGTCGTATCCGCCATGAGCGGCGAAACCAACCGACTGGTCGCACTGGCGCACGAAATGCAAGAACATCCCGATCCGCGCGAACTTGACGTCGTTCTCGCTACCGGCGAACAAGTAACCATCGGCCTGCTGGCCATGGCCCTGAAAGACATCGGTGTTGACGCCAAGAGCTACACCGGCTGGCAAGTCGCCCTCCAAACTGACACTTCCCACACCAAAGCCCGCATCGAAAACATCGACGGCGAAAAAATGCGTGCCGATTTGGCCGCCGGTAAAGTCGTTATCGTAGCCGGCTTCCAAGGCATCAGCAGCGAAGGCAATATCTCAACCCTAGGCCGCGGCGGTTCGGATACCTCCGCCGTTGCCATCGCCGCAGCCCTCAAAGCCGACGAATGCCAAATTTACACCGACGTGGACGGCGTTTACACCACCGACCCGCGCGTCGTACCCGAAGCGCGCCGCATGGACACGATCACTTTTGAAGAAATGATCGAACTGGCCAGCCTCGGTTCAAAAATCTTACAAATCCGCTCCGTAGAATTCGCCGGAAAATACAAAGTGCGCCTGCGCGTACTCAGCAGCCTGCAAGATGGCGGCAACGGCACCCTGATTACCTTTGAAGAGGACGACAACATGGAAAGAGCAGCCGTAACTGGTATCGCATTCGACAAAAACCAAGCACGCATCAACGTACGCGGCGTACCTGACAAACCCGGCGTTGCCTACCAAATCCTCGGCGCAGTTGCCGATGCCAACATCGAAGTCGACATGATCATCCAAAATGTCGGCAGTGAAGGCACAACCGACTTCTCCTTCACCGTTCCACGCGGCGACTACAAACAAACCATCGAACTGCTGCAACAACGCCAAGACAGCATCGGCGCCGCTTACATCGACGGCGACGACACCGTATGCAAAGTCTCCGCAGTCGGCTTGGGCATGCGTTCACACGTCGGCGTAGCTGCCAAAATCTTCCGCACCCTCGCAGAAGAAGGCATCAACATCCAAATGATTTCAACTTCCGAAATCAAAGTATCCGTCCTGATTGACGAAAAATACATGGAACTGGCCACCCGCGTTCTGCATAAAGCATTCGACTTAGGCAACTAATTCCAGCCAATCAAAAGGCCGTCTGAAACTTTATTGTTTCAGACGGCCTTTTTTATTAAAACCTTGCTGTTTCAACACTCAATCCTTCCCTTCTCTCGAAAAATGCTCAATCTCAAATCCGCTCTGACGATAAGCTCGGAAACGGTCTCGGGCTTCGGCCAAATCTTCTAAGCTATTTCCCACAATTTCAAGGATACGGTTTGGAATGGCCGGGGCTTGACTCCAGAAATCAGCAGACAGGTTCAAAACCGTGCAATCTTGCGAAATATTCGGCAATGCGTTTCCAAACGCAAGCAATACCGGCGTTTCAGACGGCATGGGGTCGGTAGACAGCCAGATTTCATGCGGAATAAAGCTTTCGGGAATCTGCTGCCACAAATCAATGTCGAGTTGCTGTACTGCCGCGGCAGAATCCGACCACACCAAAATCTGCCCGCCATCGCGTATGGCGCGCGAAATCAGGCGACAGGCAAAGACGGCCGGCTGTGCGACGTGTGTATAAAAAGTGGCTTTAGGCATGGCGTATTCTTTCGTTTAGGCAATGGATTGACCGGTTTCAGACAGCCTTTTTGGTTTTCAACAATCTCAAGGCATTGCCCAACACCAGCAGCGAGCTGAAACTCATGCCGAGCGCGGCGATCCATGGGGTAACATAACCAAACACGGCCAACGGAACGGCAACCAGATTGTATGCGCTCGCCCAAGTCAGGTTTTGGCGGATGATTTGATGGGTGCGGCGTGCTTGTTCCATCATCACGGGCAAAACGTTCAAATCATCATTGAGCAAAACCACATCCGCACCATCTCGCGCCACATCGGCACTCGTGGCCACGGCTGCCGATACGTCTGCTTGGGCAAGGACGGGGGCATCGTTGATCCCGTCGCCGATCATCATGACTTTACGTCCTTGTTTTTGCAGATTTTCCACATAAGCCAGCTTGTCTTCCGGCGTGGCTTCGGCACAATAGGCATCCAATCCCAGCTCTTGCGCGACTTGGGCTACGGCAGCTTGACGGTCGCCGCTTAAAAGGTGCAGACGGATGCCGTGTTGTTTCAGGTTTTGCAACATTTCAACGGCGCTGTCTTTGATTTGGTCTTCCAATAAAAAGGCCGTCTGAAAACCGCTTTGATTGCCCAAAAAAATAATGCCGCCGGTGTGGTCGATATGGGCAAATGCTTCGGGAAGATTACCGGCAATTTCCGAGACAAACGCTGCTTTGCCCAAAGCCCAAACTTGGGTTTCACCATCAAATTCGATTTGCGCGCTGACACCGTACCCAATACGGTTGACCCGTTGCTGCACTTTCACATCAAGCGCTGATACAGGGCCGTCTGAAAGCGTATGGTTCAAAATGGCACGGGCGATGGGGTGTTCGGATTGCTGTTCCAATGCTTGGGCGATAGCAAGGGCTTGGGCTTCGTTCAGACGGCCAGCGGACAACATACGGCTGACGGAGAGCTGCCCTTTGGTCAGCGTACCGGTTTTATCGAACACGACATCATCAATTTGGGCAAGGGTTTCCAGGCTTTGTTTGCCGCTAATGAGAATGCCGTCTTTGGCAAGTGCGCCAGTCGAAGCAGCCAGCGCGGTCGGCGTGGCAAGCGACAAGGCACACGGGCAGGTAATGACCAGCAGGGCAACGGTAATCCACAAGGCGGTGTGTGCGTCTGCATACCAAGCCCAACCGATAAAAACAGGAATCGCAAGCAAGAGTTCGCCAAACACAAAACTGGACGCGTATTTTTCGGCCAACTCGGCGGCACGCGGTTTTTGCGCCAGCGCGCGGTCGAGCAGTTTGACGATATGGGACAGGCGCGTGTTGCCGCCGGTATGGTCGGTGCGGATGATTAAAGGGCTGCTGGTGTTAAGCGTGCCGGCGGTTACTTTTTCAGACGGCCTTTTGACAATCGGCAAACTTTCGCCGGTCAACATGGCTTCGTTAACTTCGCTCTCACCGGATAAAACCGTACCATCCACCGGAATGACTTCGCCGGGTTTCACAACAATCGTATCGCCGATATTGAGGCGGACGACTGCGGCTTCTTCGATGGCTTCACTTTCCGGATAAGATGGCAAACGGTGGCAGAATGCCGGAACCAGTTTGACCAACCGCTCCGCCGCATCGCCTGCTTTGCGTCGGGCAATCTGTTCCATAAAACGCCCGCCCAACAGGAAAAACAACAGCATGGCGATGGATTCAAAATACATACCCTGCCCTGCGTTGGTGGCCAAGCTGTAAATACCGGCGATAAAGGTCATTACAATGGCAATGGCAATCGGCGTATCCATGCCGACACGGCGGTTTTTCCAGTCGCGCCAGGCGCCGCGGTAAAACGGCAACGCGCTGTAAAACACAACGGGCAACACCATCAAAAAGCCGCCCCAATGCAGGATTTCCAAATAAAGCGGCTCGATGTCGCCGCCGTAAAAATAAGTCGGCAGGGCAAACATCATCGTCTGCATCATACCCAGACCGGCCACTGCCAATCTGACGATAAACTGTTTGCGTTCCTTCTGCGCCTGCACTTCGATTTTTTGCGCATCATAAGGCGCGGCGGTATAACCGGTTTGGCGGATTTTCAGCAGAATGTCTGACAATTCGATGTGGGCGCTGTCCCACACCACGCGGCAGCGATGGGTACTGTAATTCAAATCCACGCGCACTACGCCCTTCATGCGCAACAACTGCTGTTCAATCAGCCACACACACGCGGCGCAGGTAATGCCGCCCAGCATCAACACCGCCTCGCGCTCATCCCCTGCGCCAACCTCGACAAAATCAGCCTGCACTTCGGGCAAATCGTACAGCTTTAATTGCGACAACACTTCCGGTGGCGGCAATTCGGATTTTTCCGCGTCTGCGGTACGCTGTTTGTAATAATTGCCCAAACCAGCATCGATAATACTCTGCGCCACCGCTTGGCAGCCGGCACAACAGGTTTCGTGTTCTTCGTCTTCAAAACGAACCGTCAGATGCAGATGCTCCGGGACTTCAAGTCCGCAATGGAAACAGTTTTTTTGGGGATGTGTGGAAGATGTCATAATGTGTTCGATTTATTTTTCAGACGGCCTGAAACAACCGTCCCAGGGTGTTACATTTTAGCAAAAAGCGTTTTTCCGCCTCTTTTCATTCAATTTTGAATTAACAGGCTGTTGGACTTTGTAAAAAATATGGAAAACAAAGTATTGACCGTTCATCAAACGATGAACGGTAACATATAAATACCGTTTATCTTTAAAAACTTCCGATTATTTTAATGTAAAAATGGAACTTTTTTAAAAATTCCGATACATTCTTTGTTGACCTCAGCCCATTTAAGCAGCATACTTTAGCCATTCCGCGAAGACGGAAATCAAAAAACACACATTTACTTATAAAACTAACTTATTGGGAAACCTCACCATGATTGATCGCCTTATGCCTATCTTCGCCGTTATCGGCATTTTGTCCAGCACCGTATACCTGAGCCTCGCCGCTTGGATGCTTTACGAAAGCGTGTTCAAAAAGAAAAGCCCTCTATCGGCATAATCCTCAGATTTAGAATTTTACGGTAAGGCCGTCTGAACATTCAGACGGCCTTGTTTCATTCCATACTATCAAGCACTTGGCTGTACGGCCAATTCAATCATCGCTTCGCGCAAACCGTCCAAGCCCAAACTTTCGGCAACAGAAACATTCACGCCGACGGCCTGCCCGGAATTGTCGCGCAAAATGCCTGCTTCACGCACACCCGACGGCAGCAAATCGATTTTGTTGTACACCACCAATTGCGGAATTTCATGCGCGCCGATTTCTTCCAAGACTTCGTTGACATCGTCCATCTGCCGTTCAAAATCGGTATTGGACGCATCAACAACGTGCAGTAGCACATCCGCCATTGCCGTCTCTTCCAAAGTAGCGGAAAACGCAGACACCAGCTTGTGCGGCAAATCGCGAACGAAACCAACGGTATCGGTCAAAATCACGCTCGCCTCATGCGACAGGAAAAGCCGACGCGCGGTGGTATCCAAAGTGGCGAACAACTGGTCTTTCGCCAATACGTCCGCTTTGGTCAACCGGTTGAACAGGCTGGATTTTCCGGCGTTGGTATAGCCGACAATGGCAAAGGTTTTCAGACGGCCGCTCATGCGCGATTTGCGGCGTGTGGCGCGTTGTTTGCGGACATCGGCAAGCTGCTTTTTCAATGCCGTAATTTTCTGTCCGATTAAGCGGCGGTCAGTTTCCAGCTGGGTTTCACCCGGCCCTTTCAAGCCAATGCCGCCCTTCTGACTTTGCAAATGTCCATAACCGCGTATCAGCCGTCCGCTCAAATGGTTCAACTGAGCCAGCTCCACCTGCAGCTTACCTTCCTGCGACTGGGCGCGTTTGGCAAAAATCGCCAAAATCAAACCCACTCTGTCGAGGACGCGACATTGAAGCTCTTTTTCCAGATTACGCTCTTGTGTCGGCGTGAGTTCGTGGTTGAACACGACCAGCCCGACATCATGCTGCTTGACCACTGCCGCCAACTCTTCCGCCTTGCCCGTACCGACAAACAAAGCCGGATGCGGTTTGTCGCGGCGTGAAGTTTCGATAGAAACCAAATCACCGCCGGCCGCGCTCACCAATTCTGCCGCTTCGGTCAAAGCCGTCTGAAAGCCGCGCTCGCGCGTTTCGTTTGCGCCGGAATAGTCCGCCGTCAGCATCACGCCGACCAAGAGAACGCGTTCGGGCTGTTCCAAAGATTTATCGACGGAAAACAGATTGCGTTTGCTCAAAAAATTTCCTTTCAGCCGGCATTATTGCCGGGGCAAAGTCCTGATTAACGGTTTTTCAAAATATCGGCAAAATATTCGGTCACTTCCGCCAAACGTCCGCCCTGCTCGGCATAAGGCTGCATGACGGCCACCAGCTGCTCCAACACTTCGCGCGTTTCGGTTTGCGCGTGTTCGCGGTAGAGCCACATATTTTGCATGGTCACCGTGGTCAATGCCTCGCGTACATTAAGCAAGAGTAAGTGGCGGCAAGACTCATAGCCTTGGCGCAAATCGCCGGCCGCATATGCGGTAACCGACAATTCATAATCAATGTCCAACTGATAAACATTGCTTTGGACAAAAAGAATATCGTCGTTCGGGAACGGGATGCGTTTCGCCATCAGGCCGATTGCATGGGAAATGCGGTATTTTCCTTCCTGACGCAGCATGGTTTGCGCAAGGTAGAGACACTCGGCACGGCGCGGGTTGTAATCGTAGCCTGCCAACCAAGTCGCCAAGGCTTCATCGCGTTTGCCCATTAATTTGTAGCACTCGCCCAACTGTTGGTAAGAAACCGACACTTCCTCGATCCAACCGCCCAACTCGATGCGTTTTTTAAACCATTCGCTCGCACGCTCGGGCATATCAGAATCCCAATAAGAACGTGCCGCATAAAAGGCGTAACGCGGTTTCAGGTCTTCATCTTCAGGGCTGTAAAACGCTTTTTCCAAAGAAACGGCGTCAAGCAGGTATTTGTTCGCCATATTGCTGCGTGCGCCGAAACGGCCGCTGAGAACCGTATAGTCGCCATGAAGCGTGGCTTCACTGGTATCTTGTTTGTCGGTCTCGATAAATTCGTGCAACACGCCGCGCCAGTAGAATGTTCCGTCATTACGCAACAACAGCGGACGATAATAAACCACGCTGCCCATGGCATTTCTCATGCGGAGGCGGTAGCGGTCGGCTGTCAGCTCGGGCAATTCTAATTTGCCTTCAAAGCGGTCGTCCGCATCAAAAATCAACACGTAATCGGTTTTGTCTTTTGCGTGTTTCAAAGCCTGATTGCGGTTGTATGCAAAATTTTGCCAACCATCATGATGAATCTCACCTGCGATGCCCTTTGCATCGAAAAAGCGACGGATCACGCCGACGGTATCATCGGTCGAGCCGGTGTCGCTGATGATATAGTAGTCAAGTTTGATGTGGTCGGTGATGTTGGCCAGTGTTTCTTCGATGATTGCCGCTTCGTTTTTGACAATCATATTCAAGCAGATGGTTTGGGACATTTTCAATAGCCGCATTGGTTTGGAAAGGTATTATTTTACTTTAGCATTTTGTTTTTTGCACACAAAATACTCAGGCCGTCTGAAGATTGTCTTTCAGACGGCCTGAAGTTTATTTTGCTTATCTTTTTTCCTGACGACGTATCAGATACACCGCCAACAGTGCAAATAAAACCGTCGGCAAGGCACCGGCCAAAAACGGCGGCACGCCGTACAACTGGCTGGTAAAGCCGAAGAGCCGTCCGGCAAAGTGGAACAGCAAACCGAGGCAAATACCGCCAAAAAGTTTCAAGCCCATATTGCCGTGGCGCGTGGTTTGCGGCGTAAAGGCGAAGGCAACAAGCGCCATCACCCATGCGGCAACGGGATACACCAGCTTGCGCCACCATGCGATGGCATAGACTTGGGTATTTTGGTTGTTTTTTTCCAGATGGTCGATGTAGGTGGTCAACTCGCCGACAGACATTTGGTCGGGCTTGACGAGCAATACGTCCAGCAGGTTGCGTTTGACAGAAATCGGCCAGTTTTCTTCAGCCGCAGTAGAGACCTCGACTTTATCTTCGCCCAATATGCTGCGGCGGATATTTTTCAGCTGCCAGCTGCCGTCTGGATTCAAAACGGCTGATTCTGCTTCTGCCGCTTGGGTCAATTCGTTTTTATCGTTGCGCTGCCAAATTTTGATGCCTAAAAGCGTATGGTCAGGCAACATTTCGCGCACGTTGATAATGCTGTTTTTTTCTTTCAGCCAAAGGCCGGTATTGCCGGTACTGATTTTGCCGTTGATGGCGGCGGCTTTGATGTTTTCGGCTTTTTGGCTCAGCGTGGGGGCGACCCATTCGCCAAGAGCGACGGTGGCAATGGCGAAAATCAGTCCGAACTGCGACAGAATCAACAGCAGCTTTTTGGTACTCATGCCGCTGGCTTTGATAACGGTCAGCTCACTGCCGGAAGCCAGTTGGCTGAGGGAAATCAGGCCGCCGATCAAAACGGCGAGCGGCATCAGTTCATATGCGCGCGCAGGCATCTGCATTAAAACATACTGCCCCAACTTTGCGCCGTTATAGCTGCCTTTTCCAAGATCGCCGACTTCGTTAATGATTTCAAAAAAGCTGTACAAAGCAAGGAAGGCAAGGAGGGCGTAAACCGCCATAACCGCCATTTGACGGATGATGTAACGTGAAATCAAGTTCATTTTCCGCCTTTCAATGTCAGACTTTTGGCAACCGCCTGCCAGAAGGGTTGGCTGGGCATACTGCGCACACGCAGCAGGACGACGGCAATCACAAACATGATGATGTGCATAGGCAGCAGTCCGAGCCAGAAATGGATTTTGCCGTCCTCCACAGCATTGCGCAGGAAGGTCAGCCCGTTTTGGTAAACCAAAAATAAACCGATAGCAATCAGGATATTGTAGGTGTGGCCGCTGCGCGGATTGAAATAGGAAAGCGGCACGGCAAGCAGGCACAACAACAAAACGCTGACGGTCAAGGAAATACGCCACATCAATTCCGCTTGGTGTTGGGGATTGCTGCTGCCAATCAGTTGGGCAGTCGGAATGGTACGGCGGTGTGAAACAGGGTCGATGAGTTTGGGCGTGGTGCTGATAATCAGGCTGAGGTGTTGGAAAGAAACGCGGTTGTAATCGGCTTTGCCGGGCGTACCGCTGTAACGGTAACCGTCGCGCAATTCAAGCGTACGTTTGTTGTCGGTCAGCGAAAAATTGCCCTCTTTGGCAAAAACGATGTTGTCGTTGCCGTTTTTATCCTGCTCACGCAGAAACAGGTTTTTCATGATGCCGGATTCGGTATCGAAGGTCTCGACAAAATAAACCCTGCCGTTGCGCTTGCCCAAGCTATTGAACTCGCCGGCTTCCACCAAAGACAATTCCTGCTTCTGCTTCAAAATTTCGGCATATTCGCGGCTGCGCAACTCTGCCCACGGCATCACCCAAAGCTGCATGACGGCAATCAAAATGGCAAACGGCACGGCAAACTGCATGACCGGGCGTATCCATTGTTTCAATGCCAATCCGCAGGAAAGCCAAACCGACATCTCGCTGTCGCGCCAGTAGCGGGTCAATACGGTCAACGTACTGATAAATGCGGTCAACACCAGCAAAAGCGGGGTCATGCCGATTACCCAAAAGCCGACTAAGGCCAACACGGCATCGATGGCGACACGCCCATCGGCTGCACGGCCAAGCAGGTTGATGGCCTGCGTCGACACCAATACCGCCAAGAGGACGACAAAGATGCCGACGGCGGTAAAGGAAAGTTCTTTAATAAAGTTTCTTTGGTAAATCATAAGATTGAGCGTGGTATACGGTTTATGGGAAACCTATATTTATTAATAAGGCTTCAGACGGCATGACACAAATGGAGTACAATGATTTTCATCTGTTCGGACGGTTGGTCACAGGCCGTCTGAACAACCGACAACCGTTCCAATCAGGAGAATAAACGTGAAATTTAGCACAAAAGCCGAAACTTTGCAGGCTCAACAGGCAGGTGCGCAATTATTTGTCTGCGCCGAAGCATCACAACTGAGCAACCCGACTGCCCTCGCCCTCTTCACTTCCCTTGAAGAAGGTCAAAATTTCGCCGACACCAAAATCCCGACGGACAACGGTTTGCAAGCCATTGCCGTCGCCCGCCTCGCCAAAACCGACCGCGCCGCATTGAACAAAGCCGCAGCCGAAGCCGCCAAATGGGCGCAAAATCAAGAAACGGTCAATGTGGACGTTCACGCCTTTGAAGAAGCGCAAGCAGCAGCCGTTGCCGAAGCGTTTGCGATTGCGTTCGGCAATGCCGCCTACCGTTTCGACCGCTATAAAAAAGAAGCCAAACCGGCCAAATTTGCAGAAGCCGTGTTCCACAGCGTACACGAAGCCGCCGTCAAAGAAGCCCTGCGCGTTGCCGAAGCGCAAGTTTACGGACAAAGCCTCTGCCGCGACTTGGGCAATGCCGCACCAAACGAATGTACGCCTGAATTCCTCGCGCGTACTGCCAAAGCCGAAGCCGAAAAACTGGGCGCACACGCTAAAATCATTGAAAAAGACTACATCAAAGAAAACATGGGTTCGTTCTGGTCTGTCGCCAAAGGCAGTGTCGAAGATCCATATTTGGTCGAACTGAGCTATTTCGGTGCGGCCGACAAAGAAGCCGCGCCTGTGGTATTGGTCGGCAAAGGCATTACCTTCGACACCGGCGGCATTTCCCTCAAACCCGGCCTGAACATGGACGAAATGAAGTTTGACATGTGCGGCGCGGCAACCGTCATCAGTACCTTCTGCGCCGCCGTCAAACTGCAACTGCCGATCAACCTCATCGCCGTCGTCGCCACTTGTGAAAATATGCCTTCCGGCGCGGCCAACAAACCGGGCGATGTCGTAAAAAGCATGAAAGGCTTGACCATCGAAGTGTTGAACACCGATGCCGAAGGCCGTCTGATTTTGTGTGACGCGCTCACTTACGCCGAACAATTCAAACCTAAAGCCGTCATCGACGTCGCCACCCTGACCGGCGCGTGCATTATCGCCTTGGGTCATGACGTCAGCGGCGTGATGGGCAACAATCAAGATTTGGTCGACAGCCTGCTGGCCGCTTCCCGCAACGTGGACGACAAAGCATGGCAACTGCCGCTCTTTGAAACCTACAAAGACCAACTCAAATCCAACTTTGCCGACATTCCAAACATCGGCACACCGGGGGCAGGCACGATTACCGCCGCAACATTCCTGTCTTACTTTACCGAAGACTATCCATGGGCACACCTCGACATCGCAGGTACTGCATGGAAATCCGGCGGTGAAAAAGGCGCGACCGGCCGCCCTGTTCCTTTATTGTTGAACTATCTGCGCAATGTGAAATAAATCTTTGGGGGAAGCCTGCGGGGTTACACATTTCAACCCCGCAGGCCGTCTGAAAACGGAATCCGCATTATCTGACTCAACCTGACAAACGGAGAACCACCATGAAACCACTATTTGCCGCATTATCTGCCGCCCTTCTGCTCGGCACATCCATAAGCGCTCAAGCTGCCGAACAAACCACCCCCACCGACCGCAGCATCCAAGTGTATAAACAAGCCGACTTAGCAGAATGGAACCGAGAAAACGCAGCCGGAGGCCAAGGCCCCTTGCTCGGCAGCTTTGCCTTCACACGCCATCAAACCGCCGACCAAGACGCATTCAAAGAAATCGGCTGGCTCACATTACCGCCGGGTGCTTCCATCGGCCAACACAAACATACCGGCAATGAAGACGTTTACATCATCGTATCCGGCAAAGGTGTGTTTACCGACAGCACGGGCAAACAAACCGAAGTCGGCGCCGGCGACATTACCATCGCCCGCCCCGGCCAGTCCCATGCGCTCAAAAATATCGGCAAAAAGCCGTTGGTCTTCCTTGATCTGATTGCAGAGACCGCTGGCGCTAAAGCCGCCGAAACCAAGTAATACTTTCAATGAAAGCAAACAATCTGCCATGACTTTCTGCCTTACCCAAACCAGGCAACAGAGAGATTGTTCCGTTTTCATTTAAACCTACCTACAAGCTAAAGGCCGTCTGAAAACCACGCTTCGTTTTCAGACGGCCTTTTTTTTCTCAAAAATCTTATCATATAAATAATGAAATGTTATATAATAACAGCCTTTCAAAATATGATGAGAAACTAAAATGACACAAACCACACTCAAACCCATTGTTTTATCTATTCTTTTAATCAGCACCCCCATCCTCTCCCAAGCGCATGAAACCGATCAGTCGGTGGACTTGGAAGAGGTTACCGTCGTCGGCAAAAGCCGTCCGCGCACCACATCGGGGCTGTTGCACACTTCGACCGCCTCCGACAAAATCATCTCCGGCGATACCTTGCGCCAAAAAGCCGTCAACTTGGGCGATGCTTTAGACGGCGTACCGGGCATTCATGCCTCGCAATACGGTGGCGGCGCGTCTGCTCCCGTCATTCGCGGTCAAACAGGCAGGCGGATTAAAGTTTTGAACCATCACGGCGAAACGGGCGACATGGCGGACTTCTCTCCAGACCATGCAATCATGGTGGACAGCGCCTTGTCGCAACAGGTCGAAATCCTGCGCGGCCCGGTTACGCTCTTGTACAGCTCAGGCAATGTGGCCGGTTTGGTCGATGTTGCCGATGGCAAAATCCCCGAAAAAATGCCTGAAAACGGCGTATCGGGCGAAGCCGGATTGCGTTTGAGCAGCGGCAATTTGGAAAAACTGACATCTGCAGGCATCAATATCGGTTTGGGCAACAACTTCGTGCTGCATACCGAAGGCTTGTACCGTAAATCGGGCGACTACGCCGTACCGCGCTATCAAAAAGAAGAAGGCCGTCTGAAACGACTGCCCGACAGCCATGCCGATTCCAAAACAGGCACTATCGGGCTGTCTTGGGTTGGGGATAAAGGTTTCCTCGGCGTGGCGTACAGCGACCGTCGCGACCGCTACGGCCTGCCTGCCCACAGCCATCTCTACGACGACTGCCACGCCGACATCATCTGGCAAAAGAGCTTGATTAACAAACGCTATTTGCAGCTTTATCCGCACCTTCTGACCGAAGAAGACGTCGATTACGACAATCCGGGCTTGAGCTGCGGCTTTCACGACGACGATGCACACGCCCATGCCCACAACGGCAAACCTTGGATAGACCTGCGCAACAAACGCTACGAACTCCGAGCCGAATGGAAGCAGCCGCTTCCCGGTTTTGAAGCCCTGCGCGTACACCTGAACCGCAACGACTACCACCACGACGAAAAAGCAGGCGATGCAGTAGAAAACTTCTTCAACAACAAAACACACAACGCCCGTATCGAGTTGCGCCACCAGCCCATAGGCCGTCTGAAAGGCAGCTGGGGCGTGCAATATTTGGGACAAAAATCCAGCGCACTTTCCGCCATCCCCGAGACTGTCCAACAGCCGATGTTGATTGACAACAATGTGCGTCATTACAGCTTTTTCGGTGTAGAACAGGCAAACTGGGACAACTTCACGCTTGAAGGCGGCGTACGCGTGGAAAAACAAAAAGCCTCCATCCAGTACGACAAAGCATTGATTGATCGAGAAAACTACTACAACCAACCCCTGCCCGACCTCGGCGCGCACCGCCAAACCGCCCGCTCGTTCGCACTTTCGGGCAACTGGTATTTCACGCCACAACACAAACTCAGCCTGACCGCCTCCCATCAGGAACGCCTGCCGTCAACGCAAGAGCTGTACGCACACGGCAAACACGTCGCCACCAACACTTTTGAAGTCGGCAACAAACACCTCAACAAAGAGCGTTCCAACAATATCGAACTCGCGCTGGGCTATGAAGGCGACCGCTGGCAATACAATCTGGCACTCTATCGCAACCGCTTCGGCAACTACATTTACGCCCAAACCTTAAACGACGGACGCGGCCCCAAATCCATCGAAGACGACAGCGAAATGAAGCTCGTGCGCTACAACCAATCCGGCGCCGACTTCTACGGTGCAGAAGGCGAAATCTACTTCAAACCGACACCGCGCTACCGCATCGGCGTTTCCGGCGACTATGTACGAGGCCGTCTGAAAAACCTGCCGTCCCTACCCGGTAGGGAAGATGCCTACGGCAACCGTCCTTTTATTGCACAGGACGACCAAAACGCACCCCGCGTTCCGGCTGCGCGCCTCGGCTTCCACCTGAAAGCCTCGCTGACCGACCGTATCGATGCCAATTTGGACTACTACCGCGTGTTCGCCCAAAACAAACTCGCCCGCTACGAAACGCGCACGCCCGGACACCATATGTTCAACCTCGGCGCAAACTACCGCCGCAATACGCGCTATGGCGAGTGGAATTGGTACGTCAAAGCCGACAACCTGCTCAACCAATCCGTTTACGCCCACAGCAGCTTCCTCTCCGATACGCCGCAAATGGGCCGCAGCTTTACCGGCGGCGTTAACGTGAAGTTTTAAAATCGGACAGGCAAATAAAAAAGGTTTTCAGACGGCCGTCTGAAAACCTTTTTCTTGTTTTAACCAATCATTTAAAACTGACTATTAATCTCTCAATACATCTTGCACAGCCGCTTGAATCTTAGCCGCCGCCGCTTCAATTTGCTGCTGTTCGGTAGATTGGCTTGCCACTGTTTCAACCGGAGCAGCTTGAGAAGCCGGAGTAGCTTGAGAAGCAGGCGCAGCTTGTGGAGCAGCGGCGGCTTTAGGCTCAGATTCAGTTTGCGGCGCAGTCAGCGGCAAACGCGCCAATACAGTGCTGACGCCGGTGACTTTATCGCCAATCGCCACTTGCGCCTGCGCATCGACAGGCAGATACATATCCACGCGCGAGCCAAAACGGATAAAGCCATAGCGTTCGCCGCGAGACAGTTTCGCACCTGCTTGGGTGTAGCACAAAATACGGCGCGCCACCAAACCGGCCACTTGAACAAAAGTAATTTCACGACCTGAAGCCGTAGTCGCCAACACCGCATTACGTTCGTTTTCCGTGCTGGCTTTGTCCAAATCCGCATTCACGAATTTGCCTTTGTTATAGACCACTTTCGTTACCGTACAATCGGCAGGCGATTTTTGCGAATGCACGTTGAACACGTTCATAAAAATACTGATTTTCAAAGCATCAACATCACGATACGGATCGCGTGCGCGCTCGACCACCACGATACGGCCGTCAACAGGGCTCAACACCGCTTCAGGATTTTGCGGAATCTCACGCGCAGGGTCGCGGAAAAACTGCAAAGCAAATACGGTAAACACCCAAAACGGCAAAGACCACCAGCCGCAACACATCGACACCAGCAGGCTCAAAGCCAAACCACCGCCGATAATCGGCCAGCCCTCTCGGGCGATAATCGGGTGGGGATACAAACGGTTCATCACTTATCCTTCATTTAATAATTTCAAAATTGCCGCCATTATATCTGAAACTCCAAACATTGAGGCCGTCTGAAATGTTCAGACGGCCAGTGTCTTTTGTAAAAAATACTCAACATAGATAAAGTTTCAGTTTCGGCAACACAATGACGCAGCGTCCTCAACCAGCGGCTAACACGAGCCAACAATACGCTGCAAATATCATTTCGACCAAACCTCCGCCCTCGATTATCTCGACAAGCCCAGTATGACCGCCAACACTAGCCAAATCCAATGCCGACGGCGCGATGTAGAAAACAAAGAGCGTTGAGACAGCAAACGCGTTTGGCTCAACTGATACGCCACATCTGCGAGCTTAATCAACTGATTGCCCTGTCGTGTTTTGCTTTCTTCCGCTTTACGCAGTTTCAAATTTTCCGCTTCAATCCGCAGCCGCACCAGCTTAGCCTCTAAAAGCAGCAGCTCGCGCTCTTCTTCATACTCCTGTCGCTTCATCGTCCGTATCCTTGTCTATCTCACCGCGCAAATACGCAATATCCGATCGAATATCCTGCAAGGTCTCAGCCACGCGACTGCCCTGCTCCCGATAGTCCGCCGATACTTTGCGGAACAATACAGCAATAATCAGCAGACTTACAAAGAAAATGCCGAAAAATACCCACAAAGCGGCCACATCCGACAGCACGCGGTTCAAGCCGAACAGCAAACCGACCAAGCCCACCATCAACAGCGCGCCGGACAACACCAGCCAGATCGCCAACCGGAACACATTCTCCGCCTGACGCGTCAAATCCAAGCTCAATACATGCAAACGCAGCAACAGCAAATCCGCGCCCTGATTCAACAAAGCCTTGCCATGTTCAAAACGCTGGCGAATTCCCATCTTAACTATCCTTTTTTTTTCAGGAAAACATAAGGCAGAGGCCGTCTGCACGGCGCAATGAAATCCATGATCTCATGTACACACCTGTTCAGACGGCCTTAACATATTCGCATTAACGGCGGTTCAACAACACACCGACAACCAAACCGGCCAATGCGGCAAAACCCATTGCATAATATGGTTTTTCATGCACCACTTCATCAGCTTGTTTGGCACCGCGTTTCAAGCGCGCACCAGCATCTGACTCTAATTCGGAAAAAAGCTCTTTACCATCTTTAAATCGTTCGCTAATTTCTTCTTCGAAGCTGCTAAAACGCTCTTTGGCTTCTGCCAATTTTGCTTCCAATTTAGCGCGAATTTTACTACCCTCTTCCGAACCGGCTTCAACACCATTGCGGTACAGTTCGTCCACATCATCCATTACTTCTCGGATGTCTTCCAACAAAGCATCACGACGTTTTTCAAAATTATGTTTTTTCATACTACTCTCCTATAGATTGATATGGTTACAGATTGTTCATCTGTTAATAGTATTATAACCATTTATTTCCAAATAAACGTTAATTTAAATTAAATTAAGTGCTTATTCTGAAAACAACCCAATGTAATTTAAAAAAGGCCGTCTGAAAACTTCAGACGGCCTTTCCAATTCAGCTCAAAGACTTAAGTCTTATGCCAAACCTTTTGCTTTCAACACTTCCAGCATGGTAGTGCCCAACTCGGCAGGGCTGCGGGTGTAAGCGATACCGGCTTTTTCGAAAGCGGCGAATTTTTCTTCGGCAGTACCTTTACCGCCGGAAATAATCGCACCGGCGTGGCCCATGCGTTTGCCTTTAGGAGCGGTAACACCAGCAATGTAACCTACAACAGGTTTGGTTACGTTGGATTGGATGTATTCGGCTGCCTCTTCTTCCGCAGTACCGCCGATTTCACCGATCATGATGATGGCGTCGGTATCTGGGTCTTCTTGGAAGAGTTTCAGTGCGTCGATTTGGTTCATACCAGGAATCGGGTCGCCGCCGATACCGATACAGGTTGATTGACCCAAGCCCAGTTTGGTGGTTTGTGCCACGGCTTCGTAAGTCAATGTACCAGAACGGGAAATAATACCGATGCGGCCCGGAGTGTGGATATGACCCGGCATAATACCGATTTTGCACTCACCCGGAGTAATCACGCCAGGGCAGTTAGGGCCGACCAAGCGGGTACCGTTGCCGTTGGTTTCCAAGTAACGTTTGGCTTTGAGCATGTCCAAAGTAGGCACGCCTTCGGTAATCACAACGACCAAGCCTACGCCTGAATCAACTGCTTCAACGATAGAATCCAAAACAAACGGAGCGGGAACGTAAATTACAGATGCGTCAGCGCCGGTTTCTTTAACGGCCTCTTTCATAGTGTTGAATACAGGCAGGTTCAGGTGGGTTTGACCGCCTTTGCCTGGGGTAACGCCGCCGACAACTTTAGTGCCGTAAGCCAGAGCTTGTTCGGAGTGGAAAGTACCGTTTTTACCGGTGAAACCTTGAACCAATACTTTGGTGTCTTTATTAATCAATACGCTCATTCTTTTCTCCTTAGGCGTTTACGGCTGCAACAATTTTTTCGGCTGCGTCATTCAGGCCGTCTGCAGAAGTCAGTTTCAGACCTGATTCGTTCAGGATTTTCGCGCCGAGTTCGGCGTTGTTACCTTCCAAACGAACAACGACAGGAACGTTGACGTTGATTTCTTTAACGGCTGCCACGATGGCTTCCGCAATCATGTCGCAACGTACGATACCGCCGAAGATATTGATCAATACGCCTTTAACGGATTTGTCTTCCAGAATCAGTTTGAACGCTTCAACCACACGGTCTTTGGTTGCGCCGCCGCCAACGTCCAAGAAGTTGGCAGGTTGGCCGCCTTTGAGTTTGATGATGTCCATAGTAGCCATCGCCAAACCGGCACCGTTAACCATACAGCCGATGTTGCCTTCCAGGGCAACATAGTTCAGGTCGAATTCAGAAGCTTTCAGCTCACGTTCGTTTTCTTGAGATTTGTCGCGCAATTCAGCGATTTTTGGCAGGCGGTAGAGCGCGTTGCTGTCGATACCGATTTTGCCATCTACGCAAGCCAGCGCGCCGTTTTCGCGAACTGCCAATGGGTTTACTTCAAACAGGGCGAAGTCGTTTTCGATAAACGCTTTGTACGCGCCGGTCATCAGTTTGACGAACTCGTTGATTTGTTTTTCTTTCAAGCCCAGTTGGAAGGCAACTTCGCGAGCTTGGCAAGGTTGCAGGCCGACCAGCGGATCAACGGTTACTTTGAAGATTTTTTCTGGAGTTTCGGCAGCAACTTTTTCAATTTCCACGCCACCTTCGGTAGAAGCCATGAATGTAACGCGGCGGGTAGAACGGTCAACCACTGCGCCCAAGTACAGCTCGGTTTGAACCGGATACATGTCTTCGCAAACCAAAACGCTGTTGACAGGTTGGCCGTTGGCATCGGTTTGGTAAGTTACCAAGTTGGTGCCAATCAGGCTTTCAGCCACTTCTTTAGCTTCTTCGCGGCTTTTAACGACTTTTACGCCGCCCGCTTTACCGCGGCCGCCGGCGTGTACTTGTGCTTTGACAACAGCGAATTTGCCGCCCAATTTGTCGTAAGCTGCAGCGGCTTCTTCGCCGTTGTGTGCCAAAATACCGCCTTGTACGGGCAAACCGTAGCTAGCCAGCAGTTCTTTAGCCTGATACTCGTGTAAATTCATGGATTTCTCCTTAAGGTGAGTGGGTTTTAGGAATCGCCCTGCGGCCAATCCCATATTTTCAGACGGCCCTACTATTTACTGAAGGGCAACCACATCCGCGCCAGCAGATACATGGTTGCGCCGCCTCCCCCGAGAATAAAAAAGACGATGCCTTTTTTACGCGAATTCGGGCAGAGCAGATAAACGGCAAGGCTGAAACTGATAAACAACAATGCCACGCGCCAAACCAATTCTTTATCTTTGAAACGGTTGAGCGTATAAGTTTCGGTCATCATCACATACATTTGCCACAATGCGGCCATACACATGCTGATGATGCCCATCGGTATAAAGAAAATACCGACTATTTCTTTGTTCATAATGAATGTAAATGCTGTTTGTTTGCCTGACGGAATTATAAATCAGAAAACGAAGCTCTCGAAACATTCAATTTGTCGAAGGTCTTAAAGCCGTCTGAAAAGTTTCAGACGGCTTTAATGTCTATCAACCGTGCAAAGCGCGTTTGTCGGCCGCCAATGCAGCTTCGTGAACCACTTCGGACAAGGTTGGGTGAGCATGGATAATGCGGGCAATATCTTCGCTGCTGGCGAAGAATTCGAGCGCAGTCACGCCTTCGGTAACCAATTCGCTGACAACCGGGCCGATCATGTGTACGCCCAAGATGCGGTCGGTTTTGGAATCTGCCAACACTTTAACCGTACCTTTGGCTTTGCCCATTGCCAATGCGCGACCGTTTGCACCGAAACCTGAAGTACCTTTTTTGTACTCCACGCCTTCGGCTTTGAGCTGCTCTTCGGTTTTACCCACCCAAGCGATTTCAGGGTCGGTGTAAATCACGAATGGTACGTTGTTGAAGTCGATATGCGGTTTTTGACCGGCAATGCGTTCGGCAACGGCAACGCCTTCGTCGCTGGCTTTGTGTGCCAACATCGGGCCGCGAACCACGTCGCCGATTGCCCATACGTTAGGCAGGTTGGTACGGCATTCGCCATCTACTTTGATAAAGCCGCGTTCGTCTTTTTCCAAGCCTACGGCTTCGGCGTTCAGGCCTTTGGTGTTTGGAATACGGCCGATGGCAACGATCAGTTTGTCGAATACTTCGGTTTTGGCTTCGCCGGCAGCAGTTTCGTAAGCAACGGAAACGCCTTTGCCTTCAGACTTGATGTCACCGATTTTCACGCCCAATTCGATGCTCAAGCCTTGCTCTTTGGTGAAGTATTTGAAGGCTTCTTTGGCGATTTGCTGGTCGGCGGCAGCCAGGAAGGTCGGCGCAGCTTCAAGAATGGTAACTTCTGCACCCACACGATTCCATACGGAACCCATTTCCAAACCAATCACGCCGGAACCGATCACGCCGAGTTTGGCAGGTACTTCAGTCAGGTTCAATGCGCCTTCGTTATCCAATACGTTCACGTTGTCGATAGCGACTTGTGGCAGCGGACGCGGTACAGAACCGGTGGCTACGATGACGTGTTTGGCTTCGATAACGGTTTTCTCGCCTTTGTTATCGACTTCGATTTGGTAAGCATCGCCATTTTTACCGGCAAAGGAAGCAGTACCGAACAGGCTGGTTACTTTGTTTTTTTGGAACAGGAATTTCACGCCGCCGGTCAGTTTGGTCACGATGGCATCTTTGCGCTCAATCATTTTGGCCGCGTCGAATTTTACGTCGCCGACAGTGATACCGTGTTCGGCAAAATCGTGTTGCGCAGCGTGGAAATGTTCGCTGGATTGCAACAGGGCTTTAGAAGGGATACAGCCTACGTTCAAGCAAGTACCGCCCAATGCAGGGGCATTGCCTGCTTTGTTAACGCCTGCATCGACGCAAGCGGTTTTGAAACCCAGTTGCGCAGCACGGATGGCGGCAACGTATCCGCCCGGGCCTGCACCAATCACTACTACATCATATTGAGACATCGTGTCATCCTTTGCTTTTAGCAGTATCTCAAAATAAAAACGATACTTTTCGTTTCTTTTTTATTTTGAATGACTGCGTTTTGATGGTTTTAAGAAAAGGCCGTCTGAAAGTCCATATCTGTCGATTCATTCGAATCAAATGTTTCAGACGGCCTCAATCGTTCGTTGAGCCTATTGTAGCACGATACTACATTACGCTACATCTAAATAAAAATTCAGACGGCCTTTTCATTAACAAATAAAAGGCCGTCTGAAACGATTACAGATCCAATAACAGGCGAGCTGGGTCTTCCAACGCGTCTTTAATGGCTACCAAGGTCAATACAGCTTCGCGGCCGTCGATGATACGGTGGTCGTAAGACAGAGCCAGATACATCATTGGACGGACAACAACTTGACCGTTTTCAACCACAGCGCGCTCTTTAGTGGCGTGCATACCCAAAATCGCAGATTGAGGCGGGTTGATGATCGGGGTAGACATCATAGAACCGAAAGTACCGCCGTTGGTAATACTGAATGTACCACCGGTCAGATCTTCGATAGCGATTTTGCCGTCTTTAGCTTTTTTCGCGTAATCAACAATTGCTTGTTCGATGTCGGCAATGCTCATTTGGTCGGCATCGCGCAGGATTGGTACAACCAAACCGCGTGGGCTGCCAATTGCGATACCGATGTCGAAGTAGCCGTGGTACACGATGTCTTTGCCGTCAACAGAAGCATTCACAACCGGGTATTTTTTCAGGGCGGCAACAGCGGCTTTAACGAAGAAGGACATAAAGCCCAGTTTCACGCCGTGTTCTTTCTCGAATTTTTCTTTGTACTTCGCACGCAAGTCCATGATTGGTTTCATGTTGACTTCGTTGAATGTAGTCAGAATGGCGTTTTCTTGTTGAGAAGCCAAGAGGCGTTCTGCAACACGGGCACGCAGGCGGCTCATTGGTACGCGTTCTTCAGGACGTGCGCCGGCAGGAAGTGCAACGGCAGGGGCTGCGGCTGCTGCAGGTTTGGCAGCGGCATTTTGTACGTCTTCTTTCAATACGCGACCGTCACGGCCAGAACCTTGCAATGCGTTCACGTCAACACCGGTCTCGGCAGCCAGTTTGGCGGCGGCAGGCATAGCGGCGTTGTTTTGTGCAGCAGCAGGAGCGGCAGCTGGGGCTGCTTCTGCAGGCGCGGTGGCAGGTGCTTCAGCGGCAGCGGTAGCAGCTGTATCGATGCGTGCCAAAACTTGGTCGGCAACAACGGTTTCACCGTCTTGAGCTACGATTTCAACCAATACGCCGGCTTGTGGAGAAGGTACTTCCAAAACCACTTTGTCAGTTTCGATATCGATCAGGATTTCGTCACGGGCAACGGCTTCGCCAACTTTCTTCTTCCATTCCAAGAGCGTGCCTTCAGATACGCTTTCAGACAGCATAGGTACTTTTACATCAATAATCATTTTGTGTCTCCAATGGCCCTTTCAGACGGCCTGTTGTGTGTTTTTAATTCTGCATATAGGCATTCCGCCTGAGCAGACTCAGACGGAATGCTACTTGGTTTATAACGCCAAAGCGTCTTCAACCAATTGTTTCAATTGAGCAATGTGTTTGCTTGAGTAGCCCACTGCAGGCGATGCGCTGCTTGGACGACCGGCATAAGACAGTTTTTGCTCTTCGCTGATAACGTCTTCAATGCGGTGGCGGATTTGGTAGAACGCACCTTGGTTTTTCGGCTCTTCTTGTGTCCAAACCACAGATTTTGCGTTCAGATATTTCGCCAGTTCAGCTTTAACCTCCTCGTATGGGAACGGATACAGCTGCTCAACGCGGACGATAGCGACATCATCTTCCAGTTTACGCTCGGCACGGCCTGCTTCCAAGTCATAGTAAACCTGACCGGCACACAATACTACGCGTTTCACGCTGTCGTTGCTTGTGCGTTCTGCGGTATCGCCGATAACCGGACGGAAAGTCGAACCTTCGGTGAAGTTTTCCAGCGGGCTCATTGCACCTTTGAAGCGCAACAGGCGTTTGGACATGAAAATCACCAGCGGTTTGCGGTATGAACCCAAGACTTGACGTTGCAAGAGGTGGAACATTTGCGACGCTTCAGACGGCATGATGACTTGCATATTGTTCTCAGAACACAGTTGCAACCAACGTTCTACACGTGCAGAAGAGTGCTCAGGGCCTTGACCGTCGTAACCGTGCGGCAGGATGGTGGTCAGACCGCACAAGCGACCCCACTTGGTTTCGCCTGAAGACAGGAATTGGTCAATAGTCACTTGCGCGCCGTTGGCGAAGTCACCGAATTGAGCTTCCCAAATGGTCAGCTTGTCAGGTGCGGAGCAGGCAAAGCCGTACTCGAACGCCATCACGGCTTCTTCGTTCAAGATAGAGTCGATAACCAGGAACTCGCCCAAGCCTTCGCCCATGTTGCGAAGAGGAACATAAGTACCGTCGTCCCATTTTTCGCGTTTTTGATCGTGCAGAACGGCATGACGGTGTGAGAATGTACCGCGGCCAGAGTCCTCACCGGAGATACGCACGCCATGACCTTTGGTCAGCAGGCTTGCGTATGCGAGGGTTTCGGCCATACCCCAGTCGATGGCTTGTTTGCCGGATGCCATGGCTTTACGCGCTTCGATCACACGTTTTGCAGTCGGATGCAGGGCAAAGCCTTCCGGTACGGCGGTAAATTTCTCGGTAAGGCGCTCGATGTCGGCGGCAGGCAAACCGGTTTCGATTTTTTCGCGCCAATCTTTGCCTTGGTATTTGCTCCAGTCGATTTGCGTGCGTTGGAAATTGCTCAAAGTTGTTTGTTCAACATGTTCGCCTTTGTCCAAAGCATCACGGTAGGCTTGGATGTAACCGTCAGCCTCAGCTTGGGTTACCACGCCTTCGGCAATCAGTTGCTCGGTGTACAAAGCACGCGCACCCGGGTGTTGCGATACTTTTTTGTACATCATCGGTTGGGTCAGGGTCGGATCATCGCCCTCGTTATGGCCCCATTTACGGTAGCAGACAACGTCGACCACGATGTCTTTATGGAATTTTTTGCGGTAATCCAAGGCAGCTTGGATGGCAAAGCAAACGCGTTCAGGATCATCGCCGTTCACATGGATAACCGGAGCGGAAACCATTTTCGCGATATCGGTACAGTATACGGTTGAACGGGTATCGCGGGTATCGGAAGTCGTAAAGCCGATTTGGTTGTTGATCACGATGTGAACAGTACCGCCGGTGGTATAACCGCGTGTTTTAGACAGGTTGAATGTTGCTTGGTTAACACCCAAACCGATAAATGCGGAGTCACCGTGAATCAATACCGGCAAGACTTTATCGCGGCCGTTTTCGCCCAAACGTTTTTGTTTGGCGCGCGCAGAACCTTCCACTACTGGGTTAACAATTTCCAGGTGTGACGGGTTAAATGCCAAAGAAACGTGCATTGGGCCGTGCGGAGTGGCGATGTCGGAGCTGAAGCCCATGTGGTATTTCACGTCGCCGCTAGGCAATTTGATTTCGGCACGGCCTTCAAATTCAGCAAACAAATCAGCCGGTTTTTTGCCCAAAATGTTAACCAAAACATTCAGACGGCCACGGTGTGCCATACCGATAATGACTTCTTCCACGCCGTCTTTACCAGCGTTTTGAATCAAGTAATTCAAACCGGCAATAGCGCTTTCGCCGCCTTCTACACCAAAGCGTTTTTGACCGACATATTTGGTATGCAGGTAGCGTTCCAGAGTTTCGGCAGCAGTCATTTCTTTCAAGATACGGCGTTTTTGTTCAACGTTGTAGCTTGGCGTAGACAGTACGCTTTCAAAATAATTGCGAACCCAGCGACGCTCTTCGGTATTTGGAATGTAGATGTACTCTACCGCGATATGGCCGCAGTAGGTTTGTTTGAGGTTGCTGATGATTTGGGACAGAGGCAGTTTGCTCTGACCGGAAAAATCGCCCTCGCCCATATTAAACTGAAGCGCCATATCGGCATCTGACAGACCGTGGAATTTAGGATCGAGAGCTTCAATATTTTGAGGAGGAATACGTTTGAGCGGATCAAGTTGGGCTGCACCCACGCCTTGGATACGATAGGCAGAAATCAGTCGCAAAACGCTGACTTGCTTTTTCATCATTGCCTCATCCACACCGCCTGCGACGGCTGCGGCAATTTTCTTTTTAGCCAAAGTGGCAAATGATTCACGAATCGGTGTATGGGCAACATCGACAGCGACTGCGCCCGGCTGTTTACTCAAATCGGTAAAGTACTGTTTCCATTTTTCATCGACAGATTCCGGATTATCCAGAAACTTTTCATACAACTCCTCGATGTATGGCGCATTAGAACCAAACAGATAAGAGAAATTGAGTTTTTCGTCCATCATGGCGTGAGCTCTTTTCTTTAAAATATAAACAAAGGGTAGAATCCCGTGTTCTCCGAACGGAATTCAGGCCGTCTGAAATGACACTTTATTCTACCCTATTTCAAATCAAATTACCTGCTATCAACTTAATTAATTACGACCAACCTCATTGAAAACGGCAATTCGATTTTTTCAAACGACTTTTCAACAATATATTAATGTATTGTCTATTAGCGTTTATCTACCGGAACGTAATCACGACGTTCTGCACCGGTATACAGTTGACGTGGGCGACCGATTTTCAGTGCCGGATCGCTAATCATTTCATGCCAATGAGAAATCCAACCTACACTGCGCGACAATGCGAAGATAACGGTAAACATTTCAGTTGGAATGCCCAATGCGGACAAGACGATACCGGAGTAGAAATCGACGTTTGGATACAGCTTGCGCTCAACAAAGAATGGGTCTTTCAGTGCAATTTGTTCCAATTCCATCGCCAGCTTGAATTTAGGACTGTCTTCCAAGCCCAATTCTTTCAAGACTTCATAACAGGTTTCGCGCATGATGTTGGCTCGTGGATCCATATTGCGGTATACGCGGTGACCGAAGCCCATCAGACGGTATTTGCGTTGTTTCACACCTTCCATGTATGCGGCAACATTAGATACATCGCCGATTTCGTCCAGCATCTTCAACACAGCTTCGTTTGCACCGCCGTGTGAAGCACCCCACAGACAGGCGATACCGGCAGCGATACAGGCAAATGGATTTGCACCAGAAGAGCCGGCCAAACGTACGGTCGAAGTAGAAGCGTTTTGCTCGTGGTCGGCATGCAAAATAAAGATGCGGTCGAGCGCGCGAGCCAATACTGGATTAGGTTTGTATTCTTCACATGGTGTCGCAAACATCATGTGCAAGAAGTTTTCAGCATAGGAAAGGTTATTTTTTGGATAATTGAACGGCAGACCGTTGGAATAACGGTAACACATTGCTGCAATTGTCGGGATTTTGGAGATTAAGCGGTAAATCGCAATTTTGCGGTGCTCAGGATTGGCAATATCCAAGCTGTCTTGGTAGAAAGCAGACAAAGCGCCAACCACGCCAACCATCATCGCCATTGGGTGCGCATCGCGACGGAAACCGCGGAAGAACCAAGTCAGCTGCTCATGCAGCATAGTATGGCGACCGACTGTGGCATCAAATTCTTTTTTCTGTTCAGGGGTAGGCAGTTCGCCGTAAATCAACAGATAGCAAACTTCCAAATAATCGGATTTTTCGGCCAGCTGCTCGATAGGATAACCACGGTAATACAACAGACCTTCATCGCCATCAATATAAGTGATTTTGGATTCGCAACTTGCAGTTGACACGAATCCGGGGTCGAAGGAAAACAGACCTGTATTTTTTGTCAAAGCACGAATATCAACCACATCATGGCCGATACTTGCTTCCAATACTGGCAGTTCCAAGGTCTCTTGATTTGGGGTGGTGAGCTTGACTGATTTAGACATTCTTAAACTCCTTTGTAAGTTGGGGCTTTCGTTGCCGCCCAAGCGGCACGGTCCTTTTTTTCAGACGGCCTCCGTATGGAAAGAGCTTGTTCGGATTGGCATCGCAAACAAGCTCTATAACACGTCATGCCTGTCTGATTTTTTCAAGCATGGGAATCAGGTGTTTCTTGTCCGTCGCCGAATGTCCGTTAATCAAGGCAAGCAACTCTTGGTCTTGAAATTCGAGGATTTCGGAAAATTCGGACAACTCCTGATCACTCAGGTGCTCGAATTCTTTTTCCATGAACCTGCCGAAGATTAAATCTAATTCCAATAATCCCCGGCGGGTTTGAAAACGGATTTTCCGTTTGGCAATATCGTCAAAAACCATCATTTCTTAAACAGCTCGTTTCAACATAATCTCTTTAATCTTACCGATGGCTCGGGTCGGATTCAAGTGTTTAGGACATACGTCTACGCAGTTCATAATGGTGTGGCAACGGAACAAACGGTATGGGTCGTTCAGATTATCCAAACGCTCGTTAGTAATGGTATCACGGCTATCCGCAATGAAACGGTAAGCATTCAGCAAACCAGACGGACCAACGAATTTATCAGGGTTCCACCAGAATGACGGGCAGGCAGTCGAGCAGCAAGCACACAAAATACATTCGTACAAACCGTCCAACTCTTTACGCTCTTCCTGAGTTTGCAGACGCTCTTTGTCCGCATCGATAGGGTTATCGTTGACAACGTAAGGTTTGATGGAGTGATATTGTTTGAAGAATTGGGTCATATCCACAATCAGGTCGCGGATAACAGGCAGACCTGGCAGAGGGCGGATTTTAACCGGCTGTTTCAAACCACGCAGATCGGTCAGACATGCCAAGCCGTTTTTGCCGTTGATGTTCATACCGTCAGAACCGCAAATACCTTCGCGGCAAGAACGGCGGAAAGACAATGTATCGTCTTGTGCTTTCAGACGCACCAAAGCGTCCAAAAGTTTAACGTCCGTTGGTTCCAATTCCAACTCGTAACGTTGCATATAAGGTTTGGCATCAACATCCGGGTTGTAACGGTAAATTTCAAAACTCATTTTTTCCATGAGAAGTGTTCCTTTTCTCATAAACTGCCCAATGATTTTGTATTATGAATTCAAGCAGTTCAATGTGGGTATAGTTAGGTTTCAGACGGCCTTTAAGATAAAGGCCGTCTGAAAACTCATCAATAAACGCGTTTGGCCGGTTTGATGTATTCCACGCTCAAAGGCTTGGTATGTACCGGTTTGTAAGACAAAGTATTGGTATCTGAATGATACAGGGTATGTTTCATCCAGTTTTCGTCATCGCGCTCAGGATGGTCGTCTGAAGCGTGTGCGCCACGCGATTCTTTACGCGCTTCGGCGGACACCAAAGTCGCTTTCGCTACTTCAATCAAATTATCCAATTCCAAAGCTTCGATACGCGCGGTATTCCACACTTTGCTCTTGTCTTTGATTTCAGTACGTTTCACGCGCTCGGCAATCTCCATGATTTCTCGAACGCCTTTGCTCAGAATCTCATCGGTACGGAACACACCGGCGTGCAGTTGTACGGAGCGTTGCAGTTCGCGACGCAATGCATCAACGTTTTCGCCGCCAGTTTGATTATCCAAACGCTCGATACGTTGGCGGGTCAATTCACCGGCATTAGCAGGCAGAGGTTTCCAGTCGCTTTGCTCTTTGATGAATTTAATCATGCTGTCGCCGGCAGCTTTACCGAATACCACCAAGTCCAACAGGGAGTTGGTACCCAAGCGGTTCGCACCGTGTACGGAAGCACATGCGCACTCACCTGCCGCATACAGACCTTTTACAGGCACTTCGTAATCTTCACCTTGCGGAACAACAACTTCGCCATGATAGTTGGTCGGAATACCGCCCATCATATAGTGGGTAGTCGGCACAACAGGAATCGGGTCTTTAATCGGGTCAATACCGGCAAACTGAATGGAAATCTCGCGGATGCCCGGCAGTTTTTCCATAATTTTTTCTGCGCCGATATGGTCGATTTTCAGCAATACGTGGTCTTTGTTTTTACCGCAGCCGCGACCTTCGTAAATTTCCATCGCCATCGCACGGGAAACCACGTCACGGGAAGCCAAGTCTTTTACGGTTGGAGCATAACGTTCCATAAAGCGTTCGCCGTCGGCATTCAACAGAATACCGCCCTCACCGCGCACACCCTCGGTAATCAATACACCGGCACCGGCTACACCGGTCGGGTGGAATTGCCAGAATTCCATGTCTTCCAACGGAATACCTGCACGGGCACAAATACCCAAACCGTCACCGGTATTCATATAAGCATTGGTAGAAGAAGCATAAATACGACCGCCACCACCGGTAGCAAACATCACAGCTTTAGCGTGGAAAATATAAACTTCGCCGGTTTCCATTTCCATGGCGGTTACACCGACTACGTCGCCGTTTTCATCACGAATCAAATCTTGCGCTGTCCATTCCACAAAGAATTGTGTATTGGCACGGACGTTTTGTTGGTACAAAGTATGCAACATCGCATGACCGGTACGGTCAGCAACAGCACATGCACGTTCTACCGCGCGTTTACCGTGTTCTGCAGTATGACCACCGAAAGGACGTTGGTAGATTTTGCCACTTTCCACACGGTCAAAAGGCATACCCATGTGTTCCAACTCAATTACGGCTTCAGGCGCGGCGCGACACATAAACTCAATCGCATCTTGGTCGCCCAACCAGTCAGAACCTTTCACGGTATCGTACATATGCCAATCCCAACGGTCTTCCTGCACATTACCCAATGAAGCAGAAATACCGCCCTGAGCCGCTACAGTATGAGAACGGGTTGGGAAGACTTTAGACAAAACAGCACAATTCAGGCCGGATTTAGACAATTGGAGGGCTGCGCGTAAACCTGCACCACCACCGCCAACAATCACGGCATCAAACTTGCGAACAGGAAAACCCATATTTACCCCCAAATTACTTTAACTGAATACACCAAGCAGCCTACCAACCAAACGATGGTGGCAACTTGTAAAAACAAACGCACGCCGAAAGGCTTAATGTAGTCCATCCACAAATCGCGGATACCTACCCATGCATGCAGGAATACGGCCAAGAAGCTCACTTGGGTAAATACTTTTACCCAAGTTTGATCAAAAAATGCCTGCCATGCCGAATATTCTTTAGGCAACGTAAACAAAACAACCAAAAGAACCACGGTGTACACCAGCATGATGACCGCAGTTGCACGTTGCATTGCCCAATCGCGCAAACCGTAATGCGCACCTGTCAATTTACGTTCTACCATAACAAAGCTCCCAAAACGACGGTCAGAATCAAAGCAGAAGCAAATACAACTTTAGCAGTAGTACGGGCAGTATTTAATTCCAGGCCTTTATGCACATCCAAAAACAGAAAGCGGATACCGGCAAAAAAGTGGTGCAGATATGCCCACAACAGACCGATAAGGATCAGCTTCACAAACGGATTGGAGATAGCAGAACGATATGCTTCAAACGACGCTTCGCGATCCAGCGTTCCAGAGAAGAAATACAAGAGAACAGGCAGCATCACAAACAAGCCGACGCCGCTGATACGGTGAAGAATAGATACAATCCCCGGTATGGGCAATCGGATATTCGGAATTTCCAAAAATACCGGGCGTGATTTGGCGGACATGGTCAGTTCCTCTAGATTTATTATCAGCTCAAAACCTATAGCTCAGCACTACAATAAGCTACATAAACCATAATTTACCTGTTTTATCTCATTTTGAACAGTGCAATTTATGAATGCTCTAATGATTTTTACCAAAAGACTAATAAAATCAAACAATCATTCTTAGATTTTTTTTTGCGTGGCTAGCCTTTTTTGTTACTTTCCTGCAATTAAGCCATCTCCCCATCAAAGCACTTACGATAACATCATTATTATTTGAGAATTGTATCTATTGTGAGATAAATTCTCACTCTTGATACCTAATCTTTACAAAGGAATCTGTCGTTGAAGCAGAGTTCAAAGGCAAGAAAGTCCACATGACATATATGAACAAAGCCGAACGCAATGTCTCGGTTGTTTTAGACAATCCGTGTGTGAAATAATGTGCCAAATTTGATGGACAAGGCCGTCTGAAAAGATATAGTGGATTAACTTTAAACCAGTACGGCGTTGCCTCGCCTTAGCTCAAAGAGAACGATTTTCTAAGGTTCTGAAGCACCAAGTGAATCGGTTCCGTACTATCTGTACTGTCTGCGGCTTCGTCGCCTTGTCCTGATTTAAATTTAATCCACTATATAAAGTTTCTATCAATCCATATCATTTGAGTTTTCATCTTCATAATATGGATGATCGAACAGCTCTCCTTCCCAGATACATTCATCCGTTATACCTTGGGATTCCATGAAAGGAACATAAGAATAAAAATCTTTTTCATATTCTCCATAAAATATATTCACTCCTTTGAGCCATACTGCATCGCATTCATCACACAGAATAATTTCATCATGAAGATATTTAGGTTTTGAATGGTAGAGATAGCCTTGTTGACAAGCGGGACATATTTTTATTCTCTTATTCATGATTACTCCATATAATCGATTTATTTTTGTGGGTAAGCAGTAGTGATTTGATTGCTGCGGCATAAGCCATTCTTAACTTATTACCATTGCATTATTATCACTACTCTTACATAGTTATACATTCAAAGACATTTCATCCATCTCTAGATGGACTAAAATACAGCACAACACCAACAATGTTTCCATACCTTATAAGGAAGCTGCATTATGACACACTCCCCTCATCAAAACACACCCGATCCGGAAGACTATATCCCCTCCTTCCGCCGTCGAAACTTGGACACATCCGGTTTTATGAAAAAACTCGGACGCTTTGCCGGCCGCCTGGGCAAACCTGTCGTCCGACAGTTTTATGCACTTTATTACCTTTGGGAATCCGAACACACGCCCAAACGGGCCAAAATGATTATTGTCGGTGCACTGGTTTATTTTCTCAGCCCCATTGACAGCATTCCCGACCTGCTGATTCCATTTGGTTTCAGTGACGACATTGCCGTCATTGCATTGGTTTATTCTCAGATGAAAAACTATCTGACCGAAGATATTCAAGAAAAAGCCCGTCAAGCGGCTGACAAGCTGTTTGGTTCTTAATTGGATACAATTCGACTACACATATATAAATATGAGAAGAAGGCCGTCTGAATATTCAGACGGCCTTCTCAGTTTATGACTTTTTTATTTCAAAGGTTGCATGCCCATAACTTCCATCAGAAAGTTGGTAAACGCAGGATTGCTTGGCTTGGTATCCATGTTTTTCCAACGTTGTTGCCAACCGCGCAAAGCACCTTGGATGTACTGTTTGGATTGTTCGGTAGTAATCTCACCACGCTGGCTGTCAACGGCAGAACGCAGATAAACTTCGTACATACTGTCATCGACGGAGTTGCGTCCCACTTGTTGGATACGGAAGCGGTTCAAATATTGGGCAGCCTGAACTTTGGTCAGACTACCTTGGCTCACTTGGGTACTCAAGCGACGTGCTTCATCATGAATCTTGGAAACATCTGCCCAATGCGAAGGAGCCAAATGATAACCGGTAGCTGAAACTTGTGAATCAGCCTTAGGTTTTTTGACGTTGGTTGGTCGAACTGGCACTTCTTTCAAAGTCGGAACATAAATCGATTCACAACCGGCAAGTGCCGCTACGGCAAGGATAGGAAGAATGTATTTTTTCATAATGCGCATTATAAGCATGATTCGTTGAAGAAACCAACTTTTGAATAACGGTATTCAAAGCTCATTAACTGAATTACAACAGATTTCATACGATATCTCAAGCCCATACGCAAAAAAGGCCGTCTGAAAACGGCCTTTTAACAACAATCCTATATTATGCCAAATCGGCAAAGAGAGGCGTAGAAAGATAGCGTTCGCCATATGATGGCAACAAGACAACGATCAGCTTACCTTCGTTTTCAGGTTTTTTGGCCAGTTGCAATGCGCTCCATACTGCGGCACCTGAAGAAATACCTACCAAAATGCCTTCTTTTTCAGCCATAGCGCGTGCAGTTTCAAACGCTGCTTCGTTAGGTACTTTGACAATGCTGTCGTAAACAGTCGTATTCAAAACGCTGGGGATAAAGCCTGCGCCCAAACCTTGAATCGGATGTGGGCCTTTTTCGCCACCACTCAATACCGGAGAAGCTTCAGGCTCGACAGCCACGATTTGAACTTCGGGTTTGTATTTTTTCAACACTTCGCCCACGCCGGTAATCGTGCCGCCAGTACCCACACCGGCCACGAAAATATCTACTTTACCGTCTGTATCGCGCCAAATCTCTTCGGCAGTGGTTTTGCGGTGAACTTCAGGATTGGCCTCGTTATCAAATTGGCGCGGCATGAAATAAGTGCCCGGATGTTCGTCCACTAAAGATTGGGCTTTGGCAATAGCGCCTGCCATGCCTTCGGCAGCAGGAGTCAAAATCAATTCTGCACCAAACGCACGCAGCAGCATTTTGCGTTCTTTACTCATGCTTTCAGGCATAGTGATGGCCAATTTATAACCGCGGGCCGCGCACACCATGGCCAAACCGATACCGGTATTGCCACTGGTTGCCTCGACGATAACGGTATCTTTATTGATTTTACCGGCTTGCTCGGCCGCTTCAATCATGGCTTCGGCAATACGGTCTTTTACGCTGCTGCCCGGATTGAAAAATTCAAGTTTAACGGCGATTTGTGCTTTTAAACCTTCGGTCAGGCGGTTCAGTTTCACCAGAGGTGTGTTGCCGATCAGCTCGGTAATATTATTTGCAATTTTCATTTCCTGCTCCTGATTTAGATGTAATACAGCCTGCATATTAAACTCAGGCCGTCTGAAAAACCAATATCGAAAATTTCTTTCTTTATAACTTTTGGTTCAAGCGCGGTCAATATCCACTTCGCTCAAAAATCAATGCAACAGCAACCACAGCCTGCATCACGACGGCAACCATCCAGCCTGCCCACATCTGCCGCATACTGAAAAGAGAGGCAGGCTGCTTGCAAACAACCACACGGTGCAGATAAAACACCAGCATCAACACGCCCTGCAATGCAAACCAATAAATGGGTTTCAAAGCATAAATTTTCAGCAAGGCCGCCCATGCAAAAACCGAGCCTGCCAGCGGCAAGATGAAATAAACCACGCCTGCCAAGAAAACAAAAGCCAAAGTCATGACGACATTGGAAACCGCAAATAAGGTCAAACCGGCATATTCGCCTGCCGACCAAAACTTTTTGTCTTCCGTTTTACTGCAGTCATCGATAAAGAAGAAAATACTGGCGATTGTCAGATAAAAATGAGGGATGAACAAAGGGCCTGTATGCGTAAAGCCCCACATTCCAGGCAACAAGCGTGCGCCCAGTGCCGAAATCCCCAGCCACAACAACACCGTAGCCCAAAGCCATTGAAACCGCTGTGCGCGAAAAATAAATGCCAACGATACCGCAGCATACGCGACGGCAAACCAAAAATCCAAAGAAACCATCATGAATACTGCAACTCGCCTTCAAAAACGGTTTCAGCAGGGCCGGTCATTTGCACATCGCCGCCTTCTTCCCAACTGATAAACAGTTCGCCCCCAGGCAGAGTAACACGCACAGGCGCACCCGCTTTCAGCAAGCCATTGCGCACGCCTGCCACCACGGCCGCACACGCTCCAGTGCCGCAAGCCTGAGTTTCCCCCACCCCGCGTTCAAACACGCGCAGGCGGACTGACAACTCATCTTCAACCTGCAAAAAGCCGACATTGACCCGTTCAGGAAACTGCTCGTGCGATTCAATAGCGCCGCCCCAATGCTCCACCGGTGCGGTTTCAACATTATCAACCAAAATTACCGCATGCGGATTACCCATATTCACACAGCTTACCGGTACAGACTCCAAACCGACTAAGACAATATGTGTCAACGCATCTTCCGTTTCACCATGCGCAGGCACAAACGGAATTTCAGACGGCATGAAACGTGGTTTACCCATATTGACGGTAACCAAACCGTTATCCAACAGCTTCGGCACAATAATCCCTTTGGCCGTTTCGACCAAGATTTCCGTTTTATCCGTCAAACCCTTATCTGCGACAAAACGCGCAAAACAACGCGCGCCATTGCCGCACTGCTCTACTTCCCGACCATCGGCATTGAAAATGCGGTACCGAAAATCGACCGCATCAGAAGAAGGCTTCTCCACTACCAAAAACTGATCAAAACCCACGCCGCGATAGCGGTCTGCCCATTGAGCAAGCGGTGCAGCCAACGGATCAAAGTCCTGTTCGATGGCATTGACCACCATAAAATCATTGCCCAAGCCGTGCATCTTCGTAAATTTCAAAGTTTTCATTATTCATTCACATTCTTATTAAATCATTATTTCGGCACATTCTACACCAGAATGATATATTCGTTTCTATCTTGTTTTTCAGACGGCCTTGCGCCCTTTTACCAATACTAACACCAGCCACCCCGCAAAAATACTATACTTCCCACATTACAAACATTTCTTATTACAAGGATACACATTATGAAAAAAGTTCTCTTACCAGCCCTTTTGGCCGCTTCACTCAGCGCATGTACAGTCGGCACGCCCGGCGTTTCCGTCGGCTTAGGCGTCGGCACCAGCATCGGCCGCCATGTCGGCCTGGGTACATCCATCAACATCCCTGTCGGCTTGGATAAAACCAAAACCACCAAAGGCACGGATTCAGACGGCATCCGTATCTCAGAAGAACAAATCGTGACCTATTTTGATGCACACGGCACACCCAGCAACAGCGCAGTCAAAGGCGGCTTCCATCGCCAACTGATCAGCAAACGCAACAACGAATATGTCGTCCAAGACTTTTACAGCGACAACAGCCAAAAACGCACGGACCCTTACATCCTCAGCCGTAACCAACTGATGCAGTTCCGCGCCACGCCAAGCAATGGCTCGTTAACCACTTACGCCTACAACGGCACGGTGATGCAGCAACAAGTATTCCAAAACGGCAAATTGGTTAACTCCAAATACTAAAGGCCGTCTGAAACGGCTGGGGAGCATGTGAAACTTGATTACAAAATATTTTTAACATTCAAACATTTGAAATATTTTGCACCATTTTCTTAAAAATATTGATTGACACATTTTTTCCAGCCATTATAATACGCCCCATTCCCCGATAGCTCAGTCGGTAGAGCGACGGACTGTTAATCCGCAGGTCCCTGGTTCGAGCCCAGGTCGGGGAGCCAAATTTAAAAAGCCTGAACTTCTGTTCAGGCTTTTTTACATCAATAAGGAACGCTTGTTCTTTCCCAAAGAAAGCCCATGAATCCTCATGAGACCTTTGCAAAGGTCTCTATCCGCCAAACTGGCACGCCTTGCGCCCTACCCGCTTCGTCTGGCGAACAGGTGCAAACAGCCCGAAACCTTTTTTCAGTCAGGTTTCGGGCCATTTCGTTTTTTGAATAAACGGCATCTTTTCAGACGGCCTTATCCATCAAATTTGGCACATTATTTCACACAAGGATTGTCTAAAACGACTGAGACATTGCGTTCGGCTTTGTTCATATACGTCATGTGGACTTTCTTGCCTTTGAACTCTGCCTCAACGACAGATTCCAGCGTGACAACATCTTGGGGGAAGCCAAATTTTTTGTCGTTTGCAGCAATGAATTTGACGGGTTTGTCGCGGAACAGCGAGTAGAAAGACACACCTTTATTATCTGCGGCTACGGCGCATTGCGTTTTGCTGTCGGTGGCGATGACGGAGGAAAGCGTATAGGGCTTGTGGGTACGGTCGGCGAAGGTGGTATAGGAATCATACGACCCGAAGCTGGTTCTTAATGCGAAGGTATTGCCAAGCCATTCATAGCCAGTCCTGTCTTCAGGAAGATTTTTTTCGATGGCTTTTTTACCTGCAAAGAAAGAGCATTCTTGGGTTTTATGGTTGCAGACTTTTTTGACGCTGAACTGTTTATCCGGAGAAGTAATGACGGTTTCGGCGGCAAAGCTGTTTGCAATTGCTGCGGCGAGCATACAGCTTAAAAGAAGTGAGCGGATGGGAAGGGACGATTTCATTTTGTTTGGTGTATCGGTTGGTTTTTATAGTGGATTAAATTTAAATCAGGACAAGGCGACGAAGCCGCAGATAGTACAGATAGTACGGCAAGGCGAGGCAACGCCGTACTGGTTTAAAGTTAATCCACTATAATATTGATTGAGCGGGTTTGAATGCAATAAACACTCAATATGCCTGCGGCGGAATAACTGCCGATATGTTGATTTCAATCTGCAAAACAGATAATACGAAGGCCGTCTGAAACTGATTTTTAGTATTTCAGACGACCTTTGTTTGCTTTGCGGCGCGGGTTTAGCGGAAGAAGTCGCCCATGCCTGCTGGCAGGCCTTGGGTGAATGCACCCATGGTTTTGTTGGTGGTTTCTTCGGCTTTTTCAGAAGCGGCATTGATGGCGGCCAATACCAAATCTTCCAGCATTTCTTTGTCGTCAGCGGCTTCTTGAATCAAAACAGGGCTGATTTCAAGTTTGCGGACAACGTGCGAGCACGTCATCACAACTTTCACCAAACCATTGCCTGCTTCGCCTTCAACTTCGGTTTCAGCCAGCTTGGCTTGTGCCTTTTTCATATTTTCCTGCATTTGTTGAGCCTGTTTCATCAGGCCGCCTAATCCGGCTTTTCCGAACATGTTTTACTCCTATGGGTTTGAATAAATGGGTTTCACTCATGCCGTCTGAAAAACGCTATTGCCTTTCAGACGGCCTTGTATATCAGTATTTTAAGAATGTCCTGCCAACTCTAAAGAATCCGGCAGCCATTGCGCTTCAAAGGTTTGCAAGATTTTCTGCGCCGTTGTATCCGCTTCCAGCAAATCTTGCGCCTGCTGCCGTCCTTCTTCTTGAATACGTTTGCGGCGCATCACCGGCGTTTCCCAGCCTTTATCATCCTGCCAAGGCTCGGTTTGCAGCCTTAAATTGCCAAGATGGTAGGCCTCGCTCAACGTCTGGCAGATTTTGTCCAAGCGCTCTTTATTGGCAGTAGCTTTGGCCTCATCCGTCAACGACAGCATGATTAAACCTGCTTCCGCATCATAACTCGTCCATGCCGCATTTTGCGCCAACATCTGCGCCGCGCCTAATTTACGGGCAAAGCGTTCGATAATGCTGTGCCAATTCTCTGTTTTAAACTCAGGCAAAGGAGCGAACTGAAGCTCTTCTTCATCACCTTCCTCTTCTTCAGGCTCAGCAGACGCAACCGGCTGCGGTACTTCCATCACATCAGCACGGTGTGAATCTTCATATGTATATGCTTCATCAAAATACGGAGGTGGAATTTCCTCATCCATGTGCGGATATTCTTCCGGCTCAGAGGCCGTCTGAACTTTTGCAACAGGCAATGTCTCCGCAGTTTCTTGTATCTGCGCCGTTTGTGTTTGAGGCGTTTCGTCTGATACTTGGCTCGGCATTTCCTCCCAAGGCGGTACATCCGCCTGTTGTTGAGCAGACTGAATAGTTTCTTCAGACGGCCTTTCAACGATATCCCGTTTAGTCGGAACAGCCTCTTTCTCAACCGCCGGTGCTGCTATCGGCTCAGATTTCGGCAGCTGAAAAGGCTTTTTTTCGGCCTCAGCTTTCTGATGATCGGAATGCAAATCCGTGTGTTCAATCTGACTTTGCGTATCACAACCCGAAGCGGCCAACGGCGCAAATGCAAGCATGCGCAAAAGCGTCATGACAAAACCGGCATACTCGTCCGGAGCCAGCGGCAAATCCTGTTTGCCATGAATAGCACATTGATAATAAAGCTGAATCTGCTCTCCACTCAAAGCCTGACTTAATCGCAGCAAAGTTTCACGTTCAGGGTCATCATTTGCCAAGGCGGAAGGAATGGTTTGAATTAAAGCCAAACGTTGCAACAACATGGCCAATTCTGCCAATGCGCTGTCAAAACCAATCGCTCTGGCGGACATTTCCTGAGCTTTTTCCAGCAAGGCCTCACCGTTTTGATTGATGATTCCTTCAAGCAATTCAAACAAATATTGTTTATCGACTGCTCCGATCATCTGGCGGACATCTTGTTCGGCAACTTTACCCGAACCCATGGCAATCGCCTGATCCAAAAGACTCAACGCATCGCGCATCGAGCCGGCGGCGGCACGGCCTAAAAGTTGCAAAGCCTGTGGCTGATAAGGAACGTTTTCACGATCCAAGACATGCGCCAAATGCTCCGCAACCTGCTGGGTTGTCATGTTGCGCAACACAAACTGCAGACAGCGGCTCAATACGGTAATGGGGACTTTGTGCGGATCGGTGGTCGCCAAAATAAATTTAACGTGCTCAGGCGGCTCTTCCAAAGTCTTCAGCATGGCATTGAACGCGCTTTTGGAAAGCATATGCACTTCGTCGATGATATAGACTTTGTATTTACCCGCAGTCGGCGCGTATTGTGCGTTTTCCAATACTTCGCGGATATTGTCGATACCGGTATTAGATGCCGCGTCAATTTCCAATAAATCCACATAACGGCCGCTGTCGATTTGCGTACAGCTTTCACACTGACCGCACGGCTCACCATGCACGGCATTTTCACAGTTCAAGCTCTTGGCCAAAATCCTGGCAATCGTGGTCTTGCCCACACCGCGCGTCCCTGTCAGCAGATAGGCATGGTGCAGACGGCCTTCGTCGAGCGCGTTGCGCAGAGCTTTGACGACGTGTTCCTGACCGACCAAATCGGCAAAGGTTTTCGGACGCCATTTTCGTGCAAGAACTTGATAAGCCATGTTGTTTCTCTACGGGAAATAAATCGGAAGGCCGTCTGAAAAGAATTATCCGCTTTTCAGACGGCCTCAGAAAATGGCATATATTCTAGCATTTTTTTGATTTTTATTAAGGATTTTCTATCAAGGCTACGGCGACAGCATGTTATTGCAATGTTAGAATGCTACATAAATGATAAACAATTTGAAACTCAAATCATTATGACTGAAATCATACTACACAACAAATCAGCCACTATGCAAGTCAATACAATAGGCGGATATATTGACTCCCTGATTCTAAAAGGACGGGAAGTCTTATTTCCGAAAACCAGCGTTCAAGTGGGCGATGACACAAAATTACGCGGCGGTATGCACGTTTGCTTACCCCAATTCGGACCAGACAGTAAAAATCATCTGGCCCAACATGGTTTCGGCAGAACTTCAGACTGGGAAATCCGTCATCAAAATGAATCAGATATCGGCTTGAAATTAATCAGCGCAGAAAAAGGCTATGAACACGTCGAATGGTTGCTCGATTACAGCCTGCCTAACGAAAATGAAGCCATCGCCATCCTGACCGTCTGCAATTACGGCGAATCGCCCGTCCGCACGTCTCCGGGATTTCACCCCTACTTTACCGCTGCTGGCACACAATTTGATTTCAACGGCGCGCCATACGATGCCGACTATATCTCCCATACCGAATTTGTTTCCTCCGACCAGGATGCACACGTTGCATTTGACGGCTTGAAACTGGATATCCGTACCCACAATCTGCCTGTGTATGCTCTTTGGAGCGATCGAAACGGCCAATATACTTGTGCAGAACCAACCGCAGAAGGCAATGCGTTTTTATCCCCTGCCCGAGGCGGACAATTTGTTTCAGGGCACAGTAAAAAACGTTACGCCATGAAAATCAGACTGATGGCTTAACCCCCTTACAAATCCTCAATATTTAAAAACCACCCCGAAGGGTGGTTTTCTTATGGCTCACAGGCCATTGTTATTGATTGCATTCGCAATATCGCGTACCGCTGTTACATACATGCGGCTGTGGTTGTATTGCCATACTGTGTAGAAGTTATTCAGGCCCAAATAGTATTCAAATACGCCCGGGCTGGTTTCCAAAGCATACAATACAGCCTTTTCATTATCCACAACAGCAGCTTGAGGCACGACACCCAAAGCTTTGAAATCTGCGACAGTGCGCGTCAAGGCAGTTTTCTCATCGATAATCGCCTGCAAGTGCGGCGTAATCGTCAGACTGACCGGCACAACCATCTTACCGCCGGTCTGCCAGCCATGCTGCTTCATATAATTGGCGACAGAAGCCGCCACATCGCCGACATTATTCCAAATATCGCGATGACCATCACCATCATAGTCCACCGCCCATTTACGGTAGCTTGAAGGCATAAATTGCGGCATGCCCATCGCGCCGGCATAGCTGCCTTTGAAGTCAAAGATATTTTCTTTTTCTTCTTTTGCCATCAGCAAAAGTTCGCTCAATTCATTTTGGAAGAACTCGGCACGGCGTGGATAATCAAAGGCCAATGTACTCAAGGCATCGGCAACGCGGAAGCTGCCTGTATTTTTGCCATAATTGGTTTCAATACCGAGAATTGCCACAATCAATTCGGCAGGTACGCCGTATTTGCGTGCCACATCATCAATTACGGCACGGTTTGCCGCATAGAATTGTCTGCCGCCGTTAAATTTGGCTGCACCAGAGTTACCGGTGCGGAATTCATACCAAGGACGCGAAGTGCTTGGGCGGTACATAATAGTAATAATGTTGCCTTTATACACCACACCATTAAAGAAGTTACGCAATTCTTCCGCACTGAAACGACGGTTTTTCACTTCATATTGGATAAACTGCTGAACATTGACGTTCTCATTAAAACCGCTGCTGGCAACAGATTCAGCCGCAGCATCAAATACAGGTCGTTTTGCAGAGGAAACAGGCTCGACAGGTTTTGCCGTATCAACAGCAGGCTTTTGCGGGGTACTACATGAAGCCAGAGCCAAAGCAGCCAGACCCATCCCAAAGATTTTGATTTTATTCATAAATAATCTCTTTACTAAATAATACGACAAACCCAAACACGAATGAATATTCGGCCAATACTTCATCTCTTCATATCAACCGCTATATTTCTAGACAAACTCAAAAATATAGACAAATCGATATTTACTTACTTCGACTCAAGCACATAAACAAGGCCGTCTGAAATCCAAGGAAACCCTTGATTTTCAGACGGCCTTGAATGAATCAATTACTCAGCGGCTGCAACAACAGCAACGGTAATTTTAGCAACAGCGTCGGTGTGCAGAGCCACTTCAACTTCGTATTCGCCAACAGCTTTCAATGGGCCATTAGGCAGACGTACGTTTGCTTTAGCAGCTTGGATACCGGCAGCAACAATCGCTTCAGCGATGTCAGCATTGGTAACAGAACCGAACAGACGACCATCAACACCGGCTTTTTGAGCAACAGTAATGGTTTGGCCTTCCAGTTTTTCTTGACGTGCTTTAGCATCAGCCAAGATTTCAGCTTGTTTGGCTTCCAATTCAGCGCGGCGTGCTTCGAATTCTTTCATGTTGGCTTCGGTTGCACGTTTTGCTTTACCGGCAGGGATCAGGAAGTTGCGTGCGTAACCGTTTTTAACGGTAACGATGTCACCCAAGTTACCCAGACCGCCGATTTTTTCTAACAGAATAATTTGCATGATTTAAACTCCAAAATTATTTGTGTTGATCGGTGTAAGGCAACAGAGCCAGGAAACGGGCACGTTTCACAGCAGTAGCCAACTGACGTTGGTAGTGTGCTTTAGTACCAGTAATGCGGGCAGGGATGATTTTGCCGTTTTCAGAGATGAAGTCTTTCAACAAATCAACTTGTTTGTAATCAACTTCTTGGATTTTTTCAGCCGTAAAGCGGCAGAATTTTCTACGTTTGAATGATTGACGAGCCATTGTCGTTTAACCTTTATATTCTTTAATGTTCTGTATGCGTAGTACCGGCTTGGGGAAGCGTTGGCTGCGTTGCGCCAAAAAACCTTCCGACTCGATGACGGCATCTTGCCGATACTGCCATTCCTCAGCCTGCTTACCTAAAATCCGCGCAGGAATTTCAAATTTGACCAGACATTTCTGTCCGTTTTCTTCCTGCCAAGATTCATGTTGTAACACAACATCTAAAACAGGAATTCCTGCCGGCGTATATCTCAAAGGCTGAACCTGCAAGATACGGGCGGTAAGCTTAATCAGATTGTCCAATCTTATTCGGCTGCTGCAACTTCTTCAGCTGCACCGTTCAGCAAGTTTTTTGCTTTTTCGCCGCCCAGCATTGGGGAAGCTTCAGTTACAGCGTGTTTTGTTTTGATGGTCAGGTGACGCAGTACGGCATCATTGAAGCGGAAAGCAGTTTCCAGCTCTTCAACCACTTCAGGAGTAGTTTCGATATTCATCAAAACATAGTGTGCTTTGTGGATTTTGTTGATTGGGTAAGCCAATTGACGACGGCCCCAGTCTTCCAAACGGTGGATTTTACCGCTGGCTTCAGTAATCATGGTTTTGTAACGCTCAACCATAGCAGGCACTTGCTCGCTTTGATCAGGATGAACGATAAACACGATCTCGTAATGACGCATGTTATCTCCTTATGGATGATTAAAAACAGCCTTTCACCATGCGAAGTAAAAGGCAAGGCAAAGAGGCTGAATTTTATCCGCATTTCTTAAAAAATACAAGTCCGGATTCAAAATCCACTTTCTTTTCAATTAAAAAAACAACATTAGGCCTTATGGTTATTTCCTAGCAATCCACTCAACTATCTGCCAAAAATCTGCTAAAATCTGCCCCATCCTAATAAATACAACATCAGAAGGCACACAATCATGGCTCTTTTGCAGATTTCAGAACCCGGCATGTCCGCCGTCCCCCATCAACACCGCCTCGCCGTAGGCATTGATTTAGGCACAACCAACAGCTTGGTTGCCACAGTCCGCAGCGGCAGCGCAGTCTGCCTGCCCGATTCAGACGGCCGCGCCACCCTGCCTTCGGTTGTCCGTTATTTGGATGGCGAAGTTGAAGTCGGCAAAAACGCTCTTTCCGCCCAAAAAACCGATCCTCTAAATACAGTCAGCTCCGCCAAGCGCCTGATCGGCCGCACCCTTACCGACCTCGCACAAGAGGCGCAATACCTGCCCTATCGATTTACACCCAATGAGCGCGTGGTTGAATTAAACACCCGTCAAGGTGCAAAAACGCCTATCGAAGTATCGGCAGAAATCCTCAAAGCCCTCAAGTCTCGTGCCGAAGAAACATTAGGTGGCGATTTGGTCGGCGCCGTCATTACCGTACCCGCTTATTTTGACGATGCTCAACGTCAAGCCACTAAAGATGCCGCGCGTTTGGCAGGCTTGAATGTATTGCGCCTCCTCAACGAGCCGACCGCCGCCGCAATCGCCTACGGACTGGACAACGCCTCAGAAGGCACGTTTGTCGTTTATGACTTGGGCGGCGGCACATTCGACGTATCCGTATTGCAACTGACTAAGGGCCTGTTTGAAGTTAAAGCCACCGGTGGCAACAGCGCATTGGGCGGCGATGACTTCGACCATCGTTTGTTCTGCTACCTGCTCGAACAAAACGACCTTTCCAAACTCAACGAACAAGACAGCCAGCTTCTGCTTTCCCTTGCCCGTACCGCCAAAGAAAAACTGACCACTCAAACCGAAGCTGTCATCGAAACCACACTTTCAGACGGCCATAAAATCCATACTGTCATTACCCGCCAAGAGTTTCACAATCTGACCCAAAATCTGGTACAAAAAACCATCGAGCCCGTCAAACAGGCTTTGAAAGATGCCGGCGTAACCAAGGCCGATGTCAAGGGCGTGATTATGGTTGGCGGCTCTACCCGCATGTTGCATGTTCAACAAGCAGTTGCCACATTTTTTGGTCAAACTCCGCTGAATAACCTCAATCCTGACGAAGTGGTCGCACTCGGTGCCGCCATACAGGCAAATGTCCTTGCCGGCAACAAAACCGATGGCGAATGGCTGCTGCTTGACGTTACACCTTTGTCACTCGGACTGGAAACCTACGGCGGTCTTGCCGAAAAAATCATCCCGCGCAACTCCACCATTCCTACTGCTCGCGCTCAGGACTTCACCACTTTCAAAGACGGTCAAACCGCCATGACGATACACGTCGTACAAGGCGAGCGCGAACTCGTTTCCGACTGCCGCAGCCTTGCCAAATTTACCCTGCGCGGCATTCCGCCGATGGCCGCAGGTGCAGCGCGTATCCGCGTGACCTTCCAAGTTGATGCCGACGGTTTGCTGTCCGTTTCTGCACAAGAGCAAAGCACCGGCGTACAGGCGCAAATCGAAGTTAAACCTTCCTACGGCTTAGACGACGGCACCATTACCCAAATGCTCAAAGACAGCATGAACAACGCCGCCGAAGACATGGCCGCACGCGCACGCGCCGAAGCCGTAGTCGAAGCCGAAAGCCTGACCGACGCTGTCAACGCCGCCCTTGAGTTGGACAGCGATTTATTGGAAGCCGAAGAATTGCAACAGATTCAACAAGACATCGCCGCTTTGCAAGGTCGTCTGAAAGACGGCAAAGCCGAAGACATCCGTGCCGCCGTCGCCAAACTCAGCCACAGCACAGACAACTTCGCCGCCAAGCGCATGAACCGCAACATCCAACGCGCGCTTACCGGCCAAAGTGTTGATAATATTTGATGGCAAATGGTTTCAGACGGCCTTGGATAAAAAGGCCGTCTGAAAAGATATCCTCTTACAGAAATAAAAATAAAGAACAACAATGGAAAAAGCAGGCATTGTCTACCTGATGAAAACTGTCATCAAAGGCGTATATAAAATTGGTATTACTGACAAAAATAATTTTGAAACTAGAATGCGCCATTTGGAAAACAACGGCTACGCAAACGTTGCCGGGTTAGAACGCGTTCTAGCCATCAAAACCGATAACTATAAAGAAAAAGAAACCTTACTTCATGAAATTTTCGGTAAAAGCCGAATAGGAGAAACTGAGCTTTTTGCGATTGATGAAAATCTTGTGAAAAGGCTTTTTCTCTCGTTAAGAGGCGAAATTGTATTTCCTAAAAATGAAATAGCAGAGTTGGGTTTTGAAAAAACTGTCAAAGAACATCATCAAGAAAAAATTTTTGAAGTAAACAGAAGTGCATTTATCTCCTTTATCAAGGAAAAGCATCAACAAAATCCTTCCATATTAAGAAATCTCCTCTCTTCAGAAAATGCATATAAACCCAAAAATTCTAAAGTCCGTCTATATAAAGACGAATACTTTGGAAAAAGTGGATCAAAGCTAACCACTGAAATTGAAGAGGATCTTCACATCTATACTACCTACTCAAAAAAGGATTTGAAGATAGCTTACGAAGATTATTCAGAATTATTTAAATCACTATGAGACTCTGGCACCAAACCCTTATCCCCCTACTCCCCCGCGCCCAGCTTTTGGGGCAACACCGCGAATGCGCCGCTTTACGCGGAGCAGGCTGGGGCAGGCCACACGCGACGGTGAATTATGTCTTCATCCATTCGCCCCACAAACTCTATCTATATCACGCACTGATTATGGAAGAGATGGAAAGGCGCGGTTACAAACCCGATGCTTTATGGAAAGACCCGCTATATCGCGGCAAAGCCGTTGCACCATACCATTCGCACGCGGCTGAAACAGTTACTTCGCCGATTTATGCCGAACATGATGATGCTTATTTGGACGAATGTCTGGAAAATTTAAGAAGCAAAGGCATCATGTTATAAACCCATTTTTCAGACGGCCTGAATATTGAATACTCAAGGCCGTCTGAAACCACTTTAACCACAACCACTCTTAAACAACCGAGACAATAAAAATGCCAAAAATTACCGTACTCCCACACGCGACATTATGCCCCGAAGGCGCGGTTATCGAAGATGCACCGGAAGGCCAAACCGTCCTTGACGTACTGCTCGACCACGACATCGAAGTCGATCATGCCTGCGAAAAATCCTGCGCCTGCACCACCTGCCACGTGATTATCCGCAAAGGTTTTGACAGCCTGGAAGAACCGACCGAATTGGAAGAAGACCTGCTCGACCAAGCATGGGGCTTGGAAGCTGATTCACGTTTAAGCTGTCAGGCAGTGGTTGCCGATGAAGATTTGGTGGTCGAAATCCCCAAATATACGATCAACCACGCGCGTGAAGACCATTAAAACAAGGTTTGATGAAAAAGGCCGTCTGAAACCACAAATTCATGGTTTCCAGACGGCCTTTTGGTTATGCAGCAAACTATTCGATATGAGGTAAAATAAAACGCATACGGGAAATCTGCATAGCAGCCACCTTCTGCGTGGCGGAGTAATTTTCGATTTTTTCTTGAATTCTGATTTGATGCAGATTGCCGTTATGCTTAGGAGCAGATTTTTGAGGCTCACTTGTCGCCTGCAACTCTTGCTCTGTTTTCAACGCCTCCTCTGCCTCGATGGCCAGAAGTGCAGCCTCATCCCTTACCAAACCAAAACGCTCGATAATGGCATTGGCTTCATCTATATAATGAGATTTGTTCGCTCCATTTTCCAACACAGCATCTTCAAGCACGACCGACAAATGCTTGCCGCAATTTTCGATACGCTCGGCGATACGCGAATAAACCATCCAACGTTTCAACCTCAATGCGCCTGCATCGTCATTGGGTGAAGCGGCATCCAGTTTAATTAAGCCATAGTGCTTGCCGTAATACAGACGGAACACCAGCTGCTTCAAACCTTCTGTTTCGTCCAGCATCCGATAAAGTTCGCGAACCAACAACAGCAAACGGTCGAATGCGCCTGCTTTAGACAGATACTCCGGATCATCGGAAGCAAGCGCGTAAATCAGTTTGGACAGCTTGGCGTTGAGTGCGTTATTCATCTTTTTTTCCTTTTATTTTTAAGCGATGGATTTTCTTAAGAGCCATTCCAAAAAATTTGGTTGCATAACAAAGTGTAAATTTTGTATGAAAACCAAATCATACAAAGCGGAATAGAAAGTATAAAACGGCAGATTGCCGTGAATTTTAAGTGTCTTGCCGTATTTTAACGCAACTATGCTATTTTGTTAAAAAATAGCGCCATCATTTATCTGCCAATCTTCCGTAAAACAATCTGGCAGTCCGACTTCTTCTTGATTAAAATAATTACTAATAGCCCAAACCCAATAAAGGAACACATCATGAAATGGACAGATACCCAACGCATCGCCGAAGAACTCTACGACTTACACGGCGACAGCATCGATCCGAAAACCGTACGCTTTACCCAACTGCGTGATTTGATTATGGCTTTGCCTGAATTTGACGATGATCCGGCGCGTTGCGGCGAGCGTATTCTCGAAGCCGTGCAACAAGCGTGGATAGATGAAGCAGAATAATCTTTCCCCACTTCCCTATCAAACAAGACCTCAGACAGTTTTTCAGACGGCCTGAGGTCTTTATTAAATTTATTCATACAATTTCGGAAAATTTCGAAATTGACTCATACCAACCTCAAATTTATTATGCAACCTGACAACAAATAAAAGATATGCAGAAGGTGCATAACCATGAATCACGCTCGAGAAATCGCCGCTTTAAACAACAGCCTTTCTGATTTAAAAGGCGACATCAATGTTTCATTCGAATTTTTCCCGCCGAAAAACGAACAAATGGAAACCATGCTGTGGGATTCCATCCATCGCCTGCAAACCCTGCATCCGAAATTCGTTTCCGTAACCTACGGTGCAAACTCCGGCGAACGCGACCGCACACACAGTATCGTTAAACGCATCAAACAAGAAACCGGCCTTGACGCAGCCCCACACCTGACCGGTATCGACGCCAGCCCTGACGAGTTGCGCAAAATCGCCAAAGATTATTGGGACAGCGGCATCCGCCGCATCGTTGCTCTGCGTGGCGACGAGCCGCCCGGCTACGAGAAAAAACCTTTCTATGCGGAAGACTTGGTCAAACTGTTGCGCTCCGTTGCCGACTTTGATATTTCCGTAGCAGCCTATCCTGAAGTGCACCCGGAAGCCAAATCCGCACAAGCCGACTTAATCAATCTGAAACGCAAAATCGATGCGGGCGCAAACCACGTTATCACCCAGTTCTTCTTCGACGTGGAAAGCTATCTGCGCTTCCGCGACCGTTGCGTAATGATGGGCATTGACGTTGAAATCGTTCCCGGCATCCTGCCTGTAACCAATTTCAAACAATTGACCAAAATGGCCCAAGTGACCAACGTCAAAATCCCAAGCTGGCTGTCTAAAATGTACGAAGGTTTGGATGACGACCAAGGCACGCGCAACCTTGTTGCCGCCAGCATCGCCATCGACATGGTCAAAGTCCTCTCTCGCGAAGGTGTCAAAGACTTCCACTTCTACACCCTCAACCGTAGCGAACTGACTTACGCCATCTGCCATATTTTGGGTGTACGCCCCCGTTAATAAAACAGACGGCCTCCCCATTCTGATTTACAATATCGAACATTCAGGCCATACCGGCCTGATTAAAAATTCCAACTAGGAGAGTTAACATGACAACATTGCATTTTTCAGGCTTCCCGCGCGTCGGTGCCTTCCGCGAATTGAAATTCGCACAAGAAAAATACTGGCGCAAAGAAATCAGCGAGCAAGAATTGCTGGCTGTTGCTAAAGACTTGCGCGATAAAAACTGGAAACACCAAGCTGCTGCCAACGCCGATTTCGTTGCTGCAGGCGATTTCACTTTCTACGACCACATCCTCGACCTGCAAGTTGCTACCGGTGCCATCCCTGCCCGTTTCGGCTTCGACAGCCAAAACCTGTCTTTGGAACAATTCTTCCAACTGGCCCGTGGTAACAAAGACCAATTCGCTATCGAAATGACCAAATGGTTCGACACCAACTACCACTACTTGGTGCCTGAATTCCACGCCGATACCGAATTCAAAGCCAACGCCAAACACTACGTTCAACAGCTGCAAGAAGCTCAAGCTTTGGGTCTGAAAGCCAAACCGACCGTTGTGGGTCCGTTGACTTTCCTGTGGGTTGGTAAAGAAAAAGGCGCTGTTGAATTCGACCGTCTAAGCCTGTTGCCTAAACTGTTGCCTGTTTACGTTGAAATCCTGACTGCTTTGGTTGAAGCCGGTGCCGAGTGGATTCAAATCGACGAGCCTGCTTTAACTGTTGACCTGCCTAAAGAATGGGTAGAAGCATACAAAGACGTTTACGCTACTTTGAGCAAAGTAAGCGCCAAAATCCTGTTGAGCACTTACTTCGGTTCTGTTGCCGAACACGCCGCATTGCTGAAATCCCTGCCTGTTGACGGCCTGCACATCGACTTGGTACGCGCTCCTGAACAGCTAGACGCATTTGCCGACTACGACAAAGTTCTGTCTGCCGGCGTTATCGACGGCCGCAACATTTGGCGCGCCAACTTGAACAAAGTTTTGGAAACTGTCGAGCCTCTGCAAGCCAAACTGGGCGACCGTTTGTGGATCTCCAGCTCTTGCTCTCTGCTGCACACTCCATTTGACTTGTCAGTTGAAGAAAAACTGAAAGCCAACAAACCTGACCTGTACTCTTGGTTGGCATTCACCCTGCAAAAAACCCAAGAATTGCGCGTTCTGAAAGCCGCATTAAACGAAGGTCGTGATTCTGTTGCCGAAGAACTGGCTGCCAGCCAAGCTGCCGCCGACTCCCGTGCCAACAGCAGCGAAATCCACCGTGCAGACGTTGCCAAACGCTTGGCCGATTTGCCTGCCAACGCAGACCAACGCAAATCTCCATTTGCCGACCGTATCAAAGCGCAACAAGCATGGTTGAACCTGCCTCTGCTGCCGACTACCAACATCGGTTCTTTCCCACAAACTACCGAAATCCGCCAAGCACGTGCAGCCTTCAAAAAAGGCGAGCTGTCTGCCGCCGATTACGAAGCTGCGATGAAAAAAGAAATCGCCTTGGTGGTTGAAGAGCAAGAAAAACTGGACTTGGACGTACTGGTACACGGCGAAGCCGAGCGTAACGACATGGTTGAATACTTCGGCGAACTGTTGAGCGGTTTTGCATTCACCCAATACGGCTGGGTACAAAGCTACGGCTCACGCTGTGTTAAACCACCTATCATCTTCGGTGACGTAAGCCGTCCTGAAGCCATGACCGTGGCTTGGTCTACTTACGCTCAAAGCCTGACCAAACGTCCGATGAAAGGTATGTTGACCGGCCCTGTAACCATTCTGCAATGGTCTTTCGTCCGCAACGATATTCCTCGCTCTACCGTGTGCAAACAAATCGCACTGGCTCTGAACGACGAAGTATTGGATCTGGAAAAAGCTGGCATCAAAGTCATCCAAATTGACGAACCTGCCATCCGCGAAGGTCTGCCTTTGAAACGTGCCGATTGGGATGCCTACCTGAACTGGGCCGGTGAATCTTTCCGCCTGTCCTCTACCGGTTGCGAAGACAGCACCCAAATCCACACTCATATGTGCTACTCTGAGTTCAACGACATCCTGCCAGCCATCGCCGCTATGGACGCTGACGTCATCACCATCGAAACTTCACGTTCCGACATGGAGCTCTTGACTGCATTCGGCGAATTCAAATACCCGAACGACATCGGCCCAGGTGTTTACGACATCCACAGCCCACGCGTACCGACTGAAGCTGAAGTTGAGCATCTGTTGCGCAAAGCCATCGAGGTTGTACCGGTTGAACGTCTGTGGGTTAATCCAGACTGCGGCCTGAAAACACGTGGCTGGAAAGAAACTCTGGAACAACTCCAAGTGATGATGAATGTAACCCACAAACTGCGTGCCGAACTGGCTAAATAATGTGAGTTAGATGAAAAGGCCGTCTGAAAATTTTCAGACGGCCTTTTTTTATTTATCGATATTTAGACCATAAAGATTATAGCTTCAACAGCTTACAAAATCCCTGTCGTTGTATGATGCTCTTCCACTCCTGATGTATACACATTCTTAGTATGGTGATACACAGCATCTTTAGTTGTTGCGACAATATAGTTGGCTTCTGACAAGATATCGCTCAAGGCAACTTTACTGCCGGTCGTATTCACCTTTGTCAGTGCTGCACCATTATGGCTATTGCCTTCTGAATACGTTTTGATGTTATTTTCAAAGCGCAGCCATGAATCATACAGTTCATCTTTGATGTCCGTCATGATTTTATTGTTGGCTACATTTAAAGATGCCTTGCCCTTAGGGTTGGTACTGTATACGTCTACCAAAACATCATCCAGGGCACCACCAAGTTTCAATGTGTTATTGGTGATGTTGTACTCTTTGGCATTACTTTTCAAATAAGCAAATTCGACATAGCCGTCAGATTTTTCACGCACGAAAATTTTGTTGTTGTGAATGGTCACCGCACCATGCATAGCGACATTACCATGGTGTTCTTCCACATAAACCGGTACTGCGCCTTTCATAATCTTGCCGATATTGGCATCATTGCCGCTAATGGTAATAGTACCGCTGCCAATGCCGTTTTTAGATAAAACGCGGTCGTAGGTATCGTTGATGACGGCAATCAGATATTTGGTGGATTCGCCGCTTATCTTGTTATTTGCCATATTGAGCGTGTAATCCATTTTGCTTTCATGGTTACGGAACTCAATCGCGTAAGTCTGAATATTGTTTTGATAAACCGTCAGATTTTTAATGACATTATTGCTGATATCGAAATAGCCTTTGTTAGCCGAGTGCAAATCTTTGTATTGGGTATTGGTTTGCACCTGGATACCTGAATACATGTGATAGTACTTGCCCAAGTCATCATCAACATTCAAACGGAAGCTCGGGTCTTGGATAATGGTATTGCCGGTAATTTTGACTTTATCCATAGAAAACTGGCGGTTGTAAGCAGCAATACCATACAGCCGGTCACCTGTTAACACATTGTCTTCAATGACAATGCCTGTACCATCATGCACATCCAAGCCTTTGCGGTAGTTGTGGTTGGTCGTGTTTTTACGGTATGTGACACCGTAATTGTAGCTGCCCGCAACCACAGCCATACCGTAGCCGGTACCGCCGTCCGCTTCGTGGCCGTTCCAATCCAAACGGTTGCCCTCGCCGATAAAGTTTTGTTGGAAACCGATCAGCGCACCGGCAACGCGGTTGTGGTGCAGATACGAATCAACAATACGGTTGTTTTCACCCAAAGGCAGCGCTTCATATTTTTCATCAATTTCGCCGCTTTGTACGCGCTCTTTAAAGGTCAGCTTTTGACCTTTTTCCTTTTCCAAAGAAGCGGTCGACGTGAACATCACACCAGCACGATTGGCACCGGAAACCTCTACTTTACTGATTAAAGTATTGTCCGCATCGTTCACCAAAATGCCGTTTACCTTGCCAAAATAGCTTAAGCCTTTGTGGTAAAAATCAGGGTTGGTATATTGAACCGACAAGTTGGCAATGGTTTTATTGTTTTGTCCATCGATCAAGATACCGGCAAATTGGCGAATGTCATCATGGTTGGTGTTCGGATTGAACACGCCTGTCTGCGCCTTATCAAACGTTACTTTGGTTTTACCCATCCCCGAACCAAACAAACCGCGTGCGCCGGAAACGGTTTTATCCATCACAATCTGGTTAGAAATATAGTAGGTACCATCCAAGAAGACCATGGCTTTTTCTTTATGAGCAGCTTCTAAAGCCGCTTTAAATGCCTGAAGGCTGTCTTTTTTACCCTGCGCATCGGCACCAAAATCATTCACACGAACATAATTACCATACTCTTTAGATTGATACACGCGGTATTTTCCAGAGACACCTGCCCTGTTTTCGGTATGATCGTCAATTTTGTTTTCTTTGACTGAACTGAGGTGGCTATCGTGACTCATGGCTGTTTTTTTGCCGGAAGAAACGCTCACGACTTTGTTATGGCCGTCTGAATCGTTCAAAATCTTTTTATGCACAATTTCGACTGTTTTTTTTCCTTCGGCAATTCTGTCTTCTGCCTCTTTTTCTTTGCGGGCAGCGTCTTGTTTGGCTTTACGCTCTGCAATCGCTTTTTCGACTGCTGCTTTATGCGCTTCTTTTGCATGCTCGACGGCGTTTGCTTTGGCTGTGGCGGCTTCGGCTATTTTTTTTGCTTTAGCCTCTTCGTATTTTTTTTGCTTTTCAGCCAAAATTTTTTCCATCGATTGATTAACCGGTTTGTTTACCGGCTCTTTTGAAACAACCTGTTTGTCCGTTACTTTAGACGCAATGGTATTTTTACCAGAAACGCTACTTGCAGAAGCAACACTGGCCCGTACGACACGCATTTTTGTTACAACGCCGTCTGAAGATGATGAGGTACTGTTCAATCTTGCCGCCTCAGCCACATGAACCGCATCTCTCGTTACAGTATTTTTACCGCTTAATTGCTTGGGTTCAGGAAAAACAGACGGACTTCCCCCAAAATTTTGGGTGTGTATCCATTCTTTTAGAGGAGAAGATGATTCGGAAGTGGTTTCAGGAGTTGAGGAGCCTTGACGGATATGGGTACGGCCAAGAGGGGCAAGTTTATGTGACATAATCAGCGTATTTCCTTGTATCAAATATCGTCCTTTCCCACCGCACAAGCGTGCAACAAAAAAGTTCGATGAATAAAGAGGTAAGACGGATTCTGTCGTAACAGCAATTGCCTGTATAAAGCTGGCCACTTTGAGAAACTCGGCAGCGTTTCCCCTTCTGCCGATTTTCTGATTGAAAACGGTAATGGTGTTTGGACAGAACCCTTGGATGACTTTTATAGGTAATCTGTCCGCGCACCATGTGTCCGGTTATTTTTGACGGAAAATGTATCAGAGTCCCTTTTTAATTGATTAGTTCATCCAAAGTTAAGTTATTTTTGATTTTTATAGCAAAATAAAAATGGTTTTATCTTGCATTGTTTTCTTTTTTGGCGTGACAGAGTTAATACCGCGAAGCCAAAAAGGAGGGGAATTCTAACACAATATGTTTTTAGCATTCCCCATTTAACTAAATTTACAAAATATACAAAATAAATATCTATAAATGTTTTTAACTTCATCGAAAAATCAATAAAATTCGATATTTTCAATGTGTATTTTTACAACATAATTGCGCATTATATACCGATTATCTTAAAATGCTACCGTTTGTTTGTAAAATTTAGCATTTTATTATTTGTCTTCCCTCTCTAAAATCCAATAAAAAAGGCCGTCTGAAAAAATATTTCAGACGGCCTTTTTTATTGAATGCGTTCTATTTAACAAACTTCGACCAACCAGCCATGTTTGTCTTCTGCCAAACCGTATTGAATGTCGGTAATCGCCTTACGGATTGCATAACCGCGCTCTTGGCTCTTCACTTCGATTTCTTCGCCATCAATCACGAAAGAAGTTACCGGAGAAATAACCGCAGCCGTACCAGTCAGAATCGCTTCCGCACCATTCTCAATCGCGGCTTTCAGCTCGTCGACAGTAAAGTTGCGCTCGGTAACAGTGTAGCCCAAATCTTTGGCAACAGTCAGTACAGAATCGCGGGTAACGCCGTGTAAGAATTCGTCGGTCAACGGTTTGGTAATGATTTCATCGCCGTTAATCAGGATAAAGTTAGACGCGCCGGTTTCCTGAACATCGCCATTCGGGCAGAACAACACTTGGTTTGCACCATATTCAGCTTTGGCTTTCAACACCCAAGGCATGGCGGAAGCGTAGTTGCCGCCGCATTTCACACGACCCATATGTGGGGCGCAACGGATGTGTTCGGTTTCCACCAAGATTTTAACGGGCGAACCGGCTTTGAAATAGTCGCCGACAGGAGAAGCCAGAATGTACAGCAAAGCAGTTTCGGAAGGAGAACCGGCTTTACCGATCACAGGGTCGGTACCGATCAAAGTCGGACGCAGGTACAAAGCGGCAGGCGCATCAGGGATTTCCTCGGCGGAACGTTTGACCAATTCGATCAAAGCATTCAAATAAGCCTCTGTCTTAGGACGCGGCAGGTGCAGAATATCTGCGCTTTGCTGCATACGCGCGATGTTAGCGGTCGGGCGGAACATCACGATTTTGCCGTTTGCCTGACGGAATGCCTTCAAACCTTCAAAACATTCGCTGCCGTAATGCAAAGCATGTGCGCCGGGGGCGAGTGTCAGGTCTTTGGAAGATTGCCATTCTACCGGTTGCCATTTACCTTCACGATAAGCGATAACGGGCATTTCAGCGTGAAAAACGCTGCCGAATACGGCTGGAACTGGTCTGCTCATGATGATTGCCTTTCTTATTCTGATGTGCAAAATAAATTAATTAAAGACTGAACAATACGCCTTTCAATATAGGTTTGACAAGTACCCGTCAGCATAAAGACACCGTCCCCCTGCCGTCTGAAACATGCCGTCCTATCCGAAATCCGGCAAATCGTTTAAACTGATACCATTTTTCAGACGGCCTGCCCCAACCGCAGCCAACCCGGAGTAACCCATGAAACTCATCTCTACCATCATCAAAATCCTGATTCTTCTTGTTTTCCTCCTGCTGGCCATCACCAATACCCACACCGTATCCTTCTTCTACCTGCCTGGCCAAAACATCAATCTGCCGCTGATTGTCGTGCTTTTCGGTGCATTTATTATCGGCATCGTGTTCGGTATGTTTGCCCTCTTCGGCCGTCTGTTGTCCCTGCGCAGCGAAAACAACCGTCTGCGCGCCGAAGTGAAAAAACACACCCACCTTTCCGAAAAAGACCTGACTCCAGTCAAAACCGAGACACCGGCAACGACTTCCGAAACCACTCCTAAAGCGTAACGCCACCAATCAATAAAGGAATACCATGGACAATGAATTGTGGGTCATCTTACTGCCCATCGTCCTCCTCCCCGTTTTCTTCGCTATGGGCTGGTTTGCCGCGCGCGTCGATATGAAGACCGTCCTGAAACAGGCCAAAAGCATACCGGCAGGGTTTTACAAAAGCCTTGATGCCCTCGTTGACCGCAACAGCGGCCGTGCCGCGCGTGAATTGGCGGAAGTGATTGACCAGCAGCCGCAGTCATACGACTTAAACCTGACTTTGGGCAAACTCTACCGCCAACGCGGCGAAAACGATAAAGCCATCAATATGCACCGCGCCCTGCTCGATTCGCCCGACACAGTCAACGAAAAACGCGCACGCGTGCTTTTTGAATTGGCGCAAAACTACCAAAGCGCAGGCTTGGTAGACCGTGCCGAACAAATCTTCCTCGGTTTGCAGGAAGGCGATATGGCACGCGAAGCCCGCCAACACCTTTTGAGCATCTACCAACAAGACCGAGACTGGGAAAAAGCCATCGAAATGGCGCAGCTCTTGAGCCATGACGAACAGACCTACCAGTTTGAAATCGCCCAGTTCTATTGCGAAATCGCCCAAGCCGCGCTGTTCAAATCCAACTTCGATGCCGCACGCTACAACATCGGCAAAGCACTCGAAGCCAACAAAAAATGTACACGCGCCAACATCATCCTCGGCGACATCGAATACCGTCAGGGCAATTTCCCTGCCGCAGTGGAAGCGTATTCCGCCATTGAGCAGCAAAACCACGCCTATTTGAGCATGGTGGGCGAGAAACTCTATGAAGCCTATGCCGCGCAAGGCAAACAGGAAGAAGGCCTCAACCGCCTTATCGGCTATATGCAGACCTTCCCCGATCTTGACCTGATCAACGTCATTTACGAGAAAGCCTTGCTGCTCAAGGGCGAAAACGAAGCGGCGCAAATCGCTGTCGAACTCGTCCGCCAAAAACCCGATCTCAACGGCGTGTACCGCCTGCTTGGATTGAAACTCAGCAATATGAATCCAGAGTGGAAAGCCGATACCGATATGATTCGTTCCATTATCGGCCGCCAGCTGCAAAAAAGTGTCATGTACCGCTGCCGCAACTGCCACTTCAAATCTCAAGTCTTCTTCTGGCACTGTCCTGCCTGCAATAAATGGCAAACCTTTACGCCGAATAAAATCGAGATTTGATAAAGCGTTAAGCATCAAAAAAGGCCGTCTGAAATCTTTTCAGACGGCCTTTTTATTACGAAGCAAAATATCAAAACAGTTCAAAACATAGGCGCACACACCAGCACTATTTGCTCAACAACGCTGCTCTGCCCATGCCAACGCCGCTACAATCTGAGCCTCAATATCGGCATTAAACTCACCGGCACGGTACGCATCGCGCAATTCTGTGCGACGGGTTTCATCTGCCGCAATTTGGTTCAACACCACTTGCGGAAACTCTTTAAACACAGGCCCAGCCTCTTCATGCCCCATCAAAAACAGCGCAGGGATTTTTTGATTGGCGCGGACGATTTCCTGTTGGCGCGGATTCTCAAAACGGCTGCTGTCATCAAAATCGTTGCGGGCAATATAGTTGACGCGGATATTGGGATTCAACTCCGCTATTTTCTGAATAAACGGCACAAACACGCGGCAATCAGGGCAATATGGTGCAGCGGCAAGCAGCCAGTTTTGCGGACGGCTGATCTTTTTGACCGCCGCTACCGTTTGCGCCGACAGCTCGGTCGCCTGATAGAGTTGCTGCTGTTTCAATTTGTCTTCTTCGGTATCAAAATCCAAATATTCTGCATAAGTAGCCATGCTTTACTCCTGTTCTGTTGTATCGGTTTTCCCTGCCACGCCGGTCAAAAGCGGCACAAGCAGATTGACGACAAGGTTTTCAAATAGCGGCTCATCAAGAGGCGATTCTTCCGAATGACCAAACACCAGCTTCACTTCGGTATATTCTTTCTGCCCTTTACTCATTTTGTTGCCGTTAAAAACCTCATGGGCTTTTCTCAAGGCAGCATCCCAATCCTCTTTCTTGTTGTACTCCTCCGCTGCGGCAAGGCTGGTTTTGGCAAAAAACGGCAAGGGGGTATTTTGTCCGATTCGGAAATATACCAACCATTTTTTCAAAAGTTCTTTTGCTGTTTGTTGCTCGATGGCGGCATAGGTTTCGGTCTGCCCCAAGCTGACAATATAGGTTTGTCGGTTTGCAACGGATTTAGGGGCGACGGCACAAAAAATCAAATGTTCCAATAAACGGGCAATGCGGTTGGGTGCATTGTCTTTTTGGTTTAGGAACACAATGCGGCCGCATTCGTAAAGATTGCCGATGGTGCCTTGTAACACCAAGTCGTCAAAGTGTTCTTCATAAGGTTCAGACGGCCTTTTGTCACTGCGTATCAGCTCGACATCCACGTTTTTCGCAGATATCTGATACTGCTTCTGCCACAAACCGCCTAACTCGCCTACCGGCATCAGACTTTCTGCATTCAGCCGAATGGCCGTATCTTCAAAATCTTCACCTTTGCGCCGCGCATCCAAATAAGCATCGGCAATCCGACCCTCATGTTGCGGCTCAAACGGTTCGGCAGATTCCCATGCGCCGTCCAGATACGGCTGATCCCAGCTTAAATTTTTCTTCAGCCAAACTTTGACAGGGTTGCGCCAAAAACTGATGAGCTCGCCCTGGTGAATGGTTTTGCCCGGCTCTTCCTGACTTAAGGCCTCAAGGAAAAACGGCTGCGCTTCCGCTTGCGGTTGGTTCAACGCATCGGCGTAATCTTGGCGCGTACTGAAGAGGCCGTCTGAAAGCGCGTCCTTTTGGAAATAACGGCGTGAGAACGCCTGCAACGGATGATGTTTCACCCATTTCTCCGACAACTCGCGCCCGCTTTTCCCCGTCATGGCGGCAATGGTATCCAGCAGCTCGCTGATTAACGAAGACGGCGCGAACTCGGCATCATTGCGTATATCGCGGCCGATATAAGACAAATACAGCATTTCACGTGCGCTGATTAAGGCTTCGAGGAAGAGATAACGGTCGTCGTCGCGGCGGGCGCGGTCGCCTTTTTTCGGATGTTTGGCAATCAGATCGAACACCACCGCTTTGGTATTGCGCGGAAAATCGCCGTCATTCAGACCCAACAGGCAAACCATTTTAAACGGCAGGCTGCGCATCGGCACCATACTGCAAAAAGTGATGCCGCCGCTCAAAAATCCGGCTTGGCTTTCGCTGTCCAAAAAGCGGCGGATATGGCGGATAACGGTTTTACACGGCAACAATCCGTCAAATTCGGCCAACTGCGCTTCTTCCTGCCATTTCGCCAAAGACTGCTCAAACTGCTGCTTGGCGTATTGGTCGTCCGTATCCGGAGTAAACAGTTTCTCCAGCAAATCGCGGCAACGCTGCACCCAGCTTTCCACATTGGCAGGCTCTTGCCATTGCGCCGCCATATCGGCCAAAGTACGGATAAATTCGGCGAAACCGCTGAACACGTCCAGCTGATTGACATTGCTATGCCACGCGCTCACACCCTGCCACATACCGTTGCCGCCTTCAGGCAGCATCCAGCCCAAGGCCAAACGCTCTACCGCCTGCTGCCAAGTAAAGAGGTTGTCTTTGCCCTCGCGCATGGTTTGGTCCAAACCCCAATGCACATTCAATCCGGCAACAGTCTCATGCAGCAGCGGCACATCCTCCTCGCTCAAACCGAAGCGTTGCAGCACCAACCGGCTTTCCAGCAAAGGCAAAACCTTGTCCACTTCAAACCGACTTTCCAGCAAGTCCAAAGTTTGCGCCAAAGCATACAGCAAGGGCTGACGGCGGCTGAGTTTCACATCCGAAATCGAATACGGCAAAGCCTGACTGCCTGCATGCTCCTGTCCAAAAACGGCTTCGATAAACGGGCTGTACGGCTCGATGTTCGGCGTCAAAACAGCAATATCGTGCGGTTGCCAGTCGGGATTTTTTTGCAACACCTGCGACAGCTCTTCTTTCAAAATCTGCAATTCTCGCAAAGGGCTGTGCGCCGCGACGATTTTAACGGAGCCGTCATTCAGCAGCTTGTCCGGCTCGACACACACTGAATTGCCATCCGCATCGTGAACCTGAACCAGAGCCTGTTGCCCGCCTACTTCGCTTTCTTCCTGTTGATACAAGCGTTCAGACGGCATGATTAAGTTTTGGATATCGTTTTGCAGGCAATGCAACAAGGTATCGTCTTTTCCCTCTTCATAAACCTGAATATCCTGCTCGGTTTCCACTTCCGACAGAAAATCAAAGAAATCGCGCCCCTGCTTGCCCAAAGAAGCCAACAGCGGATGCCCTGCCTGCGACAAATCCGCCTCATCGCCCCTTTTCAAAATCTGCGCCTCATCGATGACCTCGCCCCAATATTGGCTGCTCGGGTTGAGCGCAAACACAAACACATCGCAATGCTTGGAAATTTGGTGCAGCAGTTGTAGATACATCGGCGCCATTGTCGAAATGCCGAATACGAACAATCTTTGCGGCAAGACCGATTTATCCAACTGCGCCAACAGCTTTTCCCACAAGGCCACGCGGTGCGGCGCTGATTGGCTGCCATCGTCCAAATAACGCCACAGCCGCGCCTGCCAATCCTCATCATCGCCCAAACCCAGCAGCTTCCCGGCCTGCCACGCATCAATCCAATCCGGGCGGTACACCAAATATTGGTCGAAAATATCCGCCATCTGTCCGGCAAGCTGATAATCCGCCGATGCCGAGCTGTGCAAATAACTTTCCAGCTTCAGGCACACGTTTTCGTATTCCGGGGCCGTCTGAAACGCTTCGCTGCGGAACAAATCCAGCAAACGCCAACGCATGACCTCAGGCGAAAACGGGCTGAGCGGCGGCACATCGGGAACCAATTTACGCATCAGCTGCCACGCCAAACCGGCCGGCAGGCTGAACTTCAAATTCGCCGCCACGCCGAGTTTGCGCGCAAAAAACACATTCAGATACCGCCGCATCCCCTGGCTCTGCACCACCACTTCTTCCTGCGCCAATACAGAATCCAAGGGCAAGGTCTGATGAATATGCGCGCACATTTCGGCAAGCGCTTCCAAACGGTCGGACTGATAAAGATAAAACATAGCAGACAATCTAAAAAACAATTGCCCACATTATAATGCCATTAGGACAAATGCTTCAGCAGAAGCGGCAAACAAAAACACAGGCCGTCTGAAACACATCGCTTCAGACGGCCTAAAACAAACCCATCGGCAGCCAATTATTAATTATTTATCGACCCCTGTACAAACCGGCTTCTCCTATCCTATAATTCCCCACATTCGGAATGTAGCGCAGCCCGGTAGCGCACTTCGTTCGGGACGAAGGGGTCGGAGGTTCGAATCCTCTCATTCCGACCAAATACAAAACCTGCTTGAGTCCAAGCAGGTTTTTTACATTCGGCAAGCCTATACTTCCGGCGGAGGGAAAGGCGCACCTTCGGGATGTTTGTAGCGGTTGTACATAAACAAATATTGTTCCGGAAAACGGCGTATCCAATATTCGGTATTTTCATTGATCACGCGCGCGTCGTTCTCCTTATCGCCGCTCAATTCGCCGCGCAATGGCTCGATGTGCAAGACAAAGCCTTTCCCATCGGGCAGACGCTCGCCGCAGAAAAACAAAGCCTTCACGCCTTTAACTTGCGCCAGCTTGCCCGCTAACGTCATGGTGTAGGCAGGTTTGCCGAAAAAGTCCACCCACACGCCATCGCCCCCTTCTTCCGGAGACGGTACATGGTCCGGCAATACAATGGTCGCTTCGCCGCCGCGCAGCGCTTTGATGATTTGTTTGACGCCCTGAATGCTGGTCGGTGCAGTCTTGCCTTTACCGCGCACGCGCCCTGCCTGCATCACCGCATCAAATGCCTTGATTTTCGGCGGCTTGTACATCGCCGTCAGAGGAAACGGCAGTTGCTGGCTGATGTAGCGGCCCGCCAAATCATAGCTGCCGATGTGCGGCGTGATAAACAGCAAACCTTCGCCCGCACTCAAGGCCGTCTGAACATGTTCCCAACCGTTGACGCTGACAAACAGGTTTTCAATTTCCTCAGGCCGTCTGAAAAACGCCACCGGCAATTCCAAGCCGCCTTTTGCCGTTTCACGGAAAACTTTTTTCACCGCCTCGTCCGTCGGGTTCAATCCGGCAAGTTTCATGTTCTCGAATACCCTTCGACGATCTTTCGACAACACGCGGAAACCCAAACCACCGAGCAGGTTGCCTAATTTGTGCAACCAAACCAAAGGCAGCGCGGCCAAAAATTTAAAAACAAAGGTAACAAGCGTTTGCATAAGGTTTTACCAAAATGAAGTGAGCAGATTGTAAACGAAACAGGCCGTCTGGGTGATTTTGATTTTATCAAAATCACTGGAAATTATGACTCAGATTGATGATATATATAAAGCTTAACCAAAAAAAAGAAGCCCGAAGGCTTCTTTGGTGGTTAATGTGAAAAAACAAGAGTTTGTTTGTCTCCTTTTTTTCTGAAAGATGCATCATACTGTATTGATTCATCATCAATACGGCTGATTACTACGTCAGAATCTGTTTCTTGATCATAAAAACAAACATTGCTTCCACAATACGTTCCTATGAAAAAAGCAAAACTTCTTTCACCTTGTGGTGAAAAAATCGTTCTTTCTATTCTAGGACCTGTTGATGTAAAAGTAAGTTTTAAATATGACTTCCAACCGTTACCTGCAAATTCATAAGGTATAGACGAGGCTGGTATTCCAGTCTTGTTTTCAACCTTAATTGTTTTCTTAGGCACAATAACCATAAAAAAAGCAGCAATTACTATCATTAATGATATAAAAGATGCGAACCTATTAGAAGGTCTCGAATCTTTTTTCAGCTCTTTTTTAGAGTTGTGTTCATTTTTTTTAATGTACATATTGTCCATAGGAATTTCCTTTCAAATAAAAAATACTGCGAAAACGCAAGGCATTTAATATAAGAAAGGAAATTCTATTTAAGTAAAAATAAATACAAGGGCCATAAAAGCAATACCGCAGAGCCACATTACAATTTCAAAAGGATCCTTTTGAAGAATTACATAATTACCATCATTATGATTACGGTATTGTCTATTCTGCTGACGTTTATTAGATGATGGTCTATCCACATATTTATAAGCATGAGGATTTCGTCTTTTTTGTCTATTACTCATGATTTATCCTTTTCAAAACTTTTTTCTTCTTATTCAATAAATTGTACAAATGCACATACAAAAGCAAAAGTGTATATACGCGCGAATACTCAACTATTTTATGTAAATAAGTACGTTCTTTGTGTGAAATAAAGGAATTATTTCATTTTAGAAGTTTAATACTAAAAGTTCTTTTTTGCAAAAGGAAGGTAACAAAACAGACTTCGGGCAAATATATTGCGGCACACCTGCTTTTCTGCTACTATCCGCGCTGCATTAAGAGTTGGGAATTCCATGCCAACCTGCTTTTCCGAAAGAAAGGTAAGGTGGACGGTTGAAAAACCGATGTGGCTCGCCAGAGCAATCCAAACCCGCTTAATGCGGGAATTTTTTTGCCTGTAAGAAACGTGCAACAGGATTCCGAAACAGCAGACAAGTGCGAATGTTTCTCACTTGTATAGAGAAAAAGCGGAGTTTTTGTTATGATTTCCGCTGTCCGAAATAAAAGGCCGTCTGAAAACACAGCAGCCTGTTTTTAATGAAAGAATAGCAATGAGCGAATATCTGTTTACTTCCGAATCGGTATCCGAAGGCCATCCGGATAAAGTTGCCGACCAAGTATCCGATGCGATTTTGGATGCCATCTTGGCACAAGACCCCAAAGCGCGTGTCGCCGCGGAAACCTTGGTCAACACAGGCTTGTGCGTATTGGCAGGCGAAATCACCACTACCGCCCAAGTGGACTACATCAAAGTCGCCCGCGAAACCATCAAACGCATCGGCTACAACTCCTCCGAGCTGGGCTTTGATGCCAACGGCTGCGCAGTCGGCGTGTACTACGACCAACAATCTCCGGACATCGCCCAAGGCGTGAACGAAGGCGAAGGCATCGACTTGAACCAAGGCGCGGGTGACCAAGGTTTGATGTTCGGCTATGCCTGCGACGAAACCCCTACCCTGATGCCGTTTGCCATCTATTACAGCCACCGCCTGATGCAACGCCAAAGCGAATTGCGCAAAGACGGCCGCCTGCCTTGGCTGCGTCCTGATGCCAAAGCCCAACTGACCGTGGTTTACGACAGCGAAACCGGCAAAGTAAAACGCATCGACACCGTCGTCCTGTCTACCCAACACGATCCGTCTATCAGTTACGAAGAGCTGAAAAACGCTGTTATCGAACACATCATCAAACCGGTTCTGCCGTCTGAACTGCTGACCGACGAAACCAAATACCTGATCAACCCGACCGGCCGCTTCGTTATCGGTGGCCCGCAAGGCGACTGCGGTTTGACCGGCCGCAAAATCATCGTCGATACCTACGGCGGCGCAGCTCCGCACGGCGGCGGCGCATTCTCCGGCAAAGACCCGTCCAAAGTGGACCGTTCCGCCGCTTACGCCTGCCGCTATGTTGCGAAAAACATTGTAGCTGCCGGTTTGGCAACCCAATGCCAAATCCAAGTTTCCTACGCCATCGGCGTTGCCGAACCGACTTCGATTTCCATCGATACCTTCGGTACCGGCAAAATCAGCGAAGAAAAACTGATCGCTCTGGTTCGCGAACATTTCGACCTGCGCCCTAAAGGCATCGTCCAAATGCTCGACCTGCTGCGCCCAATTTACGGAAAATCCGCCGCCTACGGCCACTTCGGCCGCGAGGAGCCTGAATTTACTTGGGAGCGGACCGACAAAGCAGCCGCATTGAAAGCAGCCGCAGGCGTGTAAACTTCCGCATTTGAGGCCGTCTGAAAAGCAAAACGTTTTCAGACGGCCTTTTTCCTTATACAATAGCCACTTGAATTTCTATATACATTCTGAATAAAGGATACGGATTATGTTCGGCAAACAACTTTTCGAAGAAGTCAGCTCTAAAATAAGCGAAACCATCGCCAACAGCCCTGCCAAAGACATGGAGAAAAACGTTAAAGCCATGCTCGGCAGCGCGTTCAACCGCATGGATTTGGTGACCCGCGAAGAATTCGACATCCAACAACAGGTTTTGATTAAAACCCGTACCAAACTGGCCGAATTGGAAGCCCGTTTGGCCAAACTCGAAGCTGCTCAAGAGCCTGAAGAAGCGGCTTTGAAAGCTGCCGAAGCCGCTGCTGAAGAAGCTGTTGCCGAAATCAAACAACAAACCGAAGCTGCCGAATAAGGCCGTCTGAAACATGTCGCTTGCTTTGGTTTACAGCCGCGCCTTAAGCGGCATGAATGCGCCGTTGGTCGAAGTGGAAGCCCACCTTGCCAACGGCTTGCCACATTTCAATATCGTCGGTTTGCCCGATACTGAAGTCAAAGAAAGCCGCGACCGTGTACGTGCCGCCATCATCCAAAGCGGCTTCGACTTTCCCGCCAAGAAAATTACCGTCAACCTCGCACCGGCCGACCTCCCAAAAGAATCCGGCCGTTTCGATTTGCCTATTGCCTTAGGCATTCTTGCCGCATCGGGACAAATCAATCCTGAAAAGCTCGTGCAATATGAGTTTGCCGGAGAATTGGCACTGTCCGGCCTGCTGCGTCCCGTGCGCGGCGCGCTGGCCATGGCATGGCAGGGAATGCAGGCCGGCCGTTCATTCGTCTTGCCGCAAGAAAATGCCGAACAGGCTGCCGTCATGCGCGGTATCGCGGTTTATGGAGCGCGTTCTTTAGGCGAAGTGGCCGCGCATTTAAACGGTATCGAACCGTTGACACAAACTGAATGCAAGCTGACGCAAAGGCCGTCTGAACAAAGTAAAATTCCTGATTTAGCCGATGTTAAAGGCCAACATACCGCCCGCCTTGCTTTGGAAATCGCAGCGGCAGGCGGACACAGCCTGCTGATGATGGGCCCTCCGGGTACGGGCAAATCGATGCTTTCGCAACGTTTGCCCGGTATCCTTCCGCCTTTGACTGAAGACGAATTGGTCGAAGTATGGGCATTGCGTTCACTCCTGCCCAACCATCAACAGCAACTCGACAGCAACCGTCCTTTCCGCAGTCCTCATCACAGTGCCAGCTCGGCAGCCATGGTAGGCGGTGGTTCAGACCCACGTCCGGGCGAAATCTCATTGGCGCATCACGGTGTGTTGTTTTTAGACGAATTACCCGAGTTTGACCGTAAAGTATTAGAAGTATTGCGCGAACCTTTGGAAAACGGCGAAATCCATATTTCCCGCGCCGCACGCCAAGCAGTTTATCCGGCCAAGTTCCAACTTGTCGCCGCCATGAACCCCTGCCCTTGTGGCTATCTTGGCCATCCGTCCAAACCTTGCCGCTGTACGCCTGAAAGCGTTGCCCGCTACCGCAACAAAATTTCAGGGCCATTGCTCGACCGTATTGATTTAACCATCGAAGTACCCAGCCTTTCCGCTGCCGAGCTGATGCAACAAGAAGCAGGCGAATCCAGCGCCACCGTATTGGAACGCGTTACCGCCGCACGCAAAATCCAATACAACAGACAAGGCAAAGTCAATGCCGAACTGAGTGTCGGCGAGCTCGATGGCAAAGCCCGCATCCAAAAAGAAGCGCAAGAAGCCTTGGGAACCATGCTCGAAAAACTGTCCCTTTCCGCCCGAAGTTTCCACCGTATCATGCGCGTCGCCCGTACGCTGGCCGATTTGGCAGGCGACGAAGAAGTCAGCAAAACCCATGTGATGAAAGCCATCGGCTTCCGTCGCGCCCTTTAACTTGTCAGACGGCCTGAATCTTTATGTTTAAGTAAAACTAGAGTAAACAAAGCATCAGGATTTTGCCGTCTATAACGGTTATTGATAAAATATCGAATCCAAACTCAGACAGTCTCACTTCAGGCCGTCTGAACACATTATTACAAGGTAAGTCATGAAAAAATCTACACAATATGGTAAAGGCTTGTCCGGTTTCTTTTTCGGCCTAATACTGGCAACAGGTATTATTGCCGGTATTTTGTTCTTCTTGAACCAAGGCAACCAAAACGTTTTCAAAGAGCTGACTCAGCCTAAACAAAGCGAAGAACCTGAAATCCTGAAACCTCAGGACAAAGCAGAGAAACGCCCAGCTACCGACACTTCATCTACCCAAGCAGATGAAGAAAAAGCCAAAGCAGAAAAAGAAGCGGCAGAGAAAGAAGCAAAATCTAAAGAAGAGGCTGAAAAAGCTGCCAAAGAAGCTGAAGAAAAAGCTCAAGCGGAAAAAGAAGCTCAGGAAAAAGCCGAACAAGCAGAACGTGAAGCTAAAGAAAAAGCAGAGAAAGCCGCTGCTGATAAAGCCGAACGCGAAGCTAAAGAAAAAGCTGAAAAAGCCGCCGCCGAACAAGCCGAACGTGAAGCCAAAGAAAGAGCAGACAAAACTGCTGCCGATAAAGCCGAACGCGAAGCCAAAGAAAAAGCTGCAAAAGCTGAAGCAGAAAAAGAAGCTACTAAGAAAAAACTAGCCGAGAAAAAAGCCGAATTAGAGAAAAAACGCGAAGAAAAAGCCAAAGCGGAAAAAGAAGCTGCCGATAAAGCTGCTAAAGACAAAAAAGCAGCCGACCAACTGACTGCCAAACAAAAAGAGCGTGCCGAGCGCAAACTGGCCGAGAAAAAAGCAGCTGAAGCCAAAAAGCAAAACAAGCCGACACCTGAGCAAATCCTCAACAGCGGCAGCGTCGAAAAAGCACGTAAAGCAGCAAATGCCTCTGCAGCAAAAGAAAGCAGCAACGCTGCAAGTAAACAGTCAGCAGAAAAAGCCGAAACAGCTGCCAACAGCGGTAAAAAAGCCTTCCTGCAACTTGGTTCATATGCAGACCGCTCCAGCGCGGACTCACAACGTGCAAAACTGGCTATTTTAGGTGTTTCTTCCAGAGTGGTTGAATCGCAAAACGGCGACAAAACCATTTACCGAGTTCAAAGTAACACCATGCCGCAGGAAGCCGCTGTAAAACTGCAAAAAAACCTGCAAGGCCATAATATCAACAGCTTGATTCGTTCTACCAAATAATGGAATCACTGATGAAGCAGCGTATAAAACAAACCATTGCCGCACTCAGCCTGAGCCTGCTCATCCTGAGTGCGCAAGCTGCTACCGAGGGCGTAGACTATACTGTTCTTAGTCATCCTATCTCGCAGCAACAAGCGGGAAAAATTGAAGTGCTTGAGTTTTTCGGCTACTTCTGCGTTCATTGTTACCATCTCGATCCTGTTTTGTTGCAACACAGTAAAACCTTCGCTAAAGATGTTTCCTTACGGACAGAGCACGTCGTTTGGATGCCTGAAATGTTAGGCTTGGCCAAAGTAGCCGCTGCCGTCAATCTTTCAGGTTTAAAATATCAGGCCAATCCAGTCATCTTCAAAGCTGTTTACGAACAGAAGATTAACTTGGCTGATGCAAATGTATTCCGATCATGGGTTGGCAAACAGACGGGTTTTGACAGTCAAAAACTGCTTCAAGCCTACAATAGCCCTGCTGCCGCGTCGGCTGCTGCAAAAATGCAGCAATTGACGGAAACTTATCGAATTGAAAACACACCAACTGTCATCGTCGGTGGTCAATACAAAGTCAATTTCAACGGTAGCGACTGGAAAGCCGGTATGAAAACCATAGACGAGCTCATCGTCAAAGTCCGCCGCGAACAATCCTCAAAACCACTTTAACTATTCAACAAAAGAAAGACGGCCTCAAGGCCGTCTGAAAACTTATGGACATTCTGATTTTATTTAAAGCACTTATTCTCGGTATTATCGAAGGTTTAACCGAGTTCCTCCCTATTTCAAGTACCGGTCACTTGATTGTATTTGGCGACTTAATGAATTTCCAAAGCAACGGAAAAGTATTCGAAATTGCCATCCAGCTCGGTGCCGTATTAGCCGTCGTATTCGAATATCGCCAACGATTTACCCATATCATAAAAGGACTAGGCAAAGAGCGAACAGCCAATCGCTTTGTGCTGAATTTATTTATCGCGTTCATCCCCGCTGCGATTGTTGGCCTCTTATTCAGTAAACAAATTAAATTGCATCTTTTCAACCCGATTACCGTTGCTACCATGCTGGTATTAGGTGGCTTCTTCATTTTATGGGTTGAAAAACGCCAAACAACAGCCAAACCTAAAGTCAACCATGTCGATGATATGCGCCCAATTGACGCATTTGTTGTAGGATGCGCCCAAATTTGTGCCCTTATCCCTGGGACATCACGTTCAGGCAGTACCATCATGGGCGGTATGCTGTGGGGATTAGAACGTAAAACGGCTACCGAATTTTCATTCTTCCTTGCTGTACCAATGATGATTGCGGCCACAAGTTACGACATCTTAAAAAACTACAAACTTTTTACCTTGCAAGATGTCGGACAAATTGCCATCGGTTTTATCGCAGCATTTATCGCCGGTTTATTGGCAGTAAAAGCTTTGCTGAAATTTGTTTCCAGTAAAAACTATGTTCCTTTTGCCTACTACCGCATCGTATTCGGTGGTCTGATTCTCCTTACTTGGATGCTAGGTATAGTCAGCTGGAGCGAATAACCCATCCTCCCCCACCAAAGGACGTTTCCCCTACGTCCTTTTTTTCTTTCTTATATCCCTTCCCCTCCGATGGTCACCCCATAAAAGGCCGACACTCCGCATCATTACCCCTAAATATCTCCTCGCCGTCCGTACAGCTTCCCTTACCCTTCATCTTCCCGCACACCACCGCCGTCAACGACTCGTTCAAACGTAATACCCTAGGCTCCGCCTCCCTGTCCAGCGCCACCGCCTTCAAAGTAAACTTCCCTTCCAGGATCCCCTTAGCCTGACCATTCATCCTGATACAGAAACCGCCCGCCTCCTTCACCGGCAGCTCCGGCCACTTCGTCGACGTCAGCTTAAAGCTGCCCTTTTTCGCATAGAACTGCTCCATAAAGCGCGCATTTTCCAGCAGGGCGGCATGCGCCGCACGCAGGTTGGCCGAACGGACCGATTCCCGATAGGCCGTAAAGGCCGCCGTCGCCAATATCGAAACCAACAGCATCACTACCAACAGCTGTATCAAAGAGTAGCCCCTCTGTATAGTTGCCCTATTCCGTTTTCCGTCAAATGCATTTGAGTACATATCTTTATTCCCTTTATCTTTTATATCCCCATACAATAAGAGGCTATCCGTTTGTCCCTTTACTCAATGGCCCCCATTGCTCCAAGTCTTCATTGCCACTGCCCATACAAAGCCGCCCGTCAACCCGAACCGGCAAACGGTTCAGCCTCGGGGCGGCATACGGCAGTTAACCGTCAGGCTTATTTTTTCACGGCAGGCTGTGCGGCCTTAGGCGCGGCAGAAGAAACCGTCGCCTCCGCCTTTAACTTGTTCAGC